>JALSTN010000050.1 GCA_026983735.1 Saprospiraceae bacterium
CAACACGGCCAATGGAAGATCTGCCCTTTACTCCAACACCACGGGAAAATATAGAACCGGAATTGGTCAGGGGGCCAACTCCATTGGAGCGGTCTATGATAATTCTACGGGATTGGGATTTGATGCCGAGCCTCAAGCTGCCAATAAAGTCATGATTGGCAACTCTTCCGTGACATGGATAGGGGGGCATTCTACCTGGCACAATACTTCCGATCGTAGAGTGAAAGACCAAATTCAAGAAGATGTCGTAGGCTTGGATTTTATCCGCGCTTTACGTCCCGTAACCTATCATCTGAACAAGGATAAGATAGATGCACTCATGGGTATAGTAGATAGTGCAGACTTCGATAAAAAATACGAAGTCAATACCATCAAGCAGACGGGTTTTATCGCCCAAGAAGTGGAGCAAGCCGCACAAAATGCCGGATTTGAATTTAGTGGCGTCGTCCCTCCTAAAGGAGATGTCAAATACTACAGTATGGCATACGCAGAGTTCGTCGTCCCCCTCGTCAAAGCCGTACAAGAACAGCAAGCCATCATAGAAAATCAGGGAAAGACCATCGATCGATTTGAAAAGCTCATGGCCCAATACGAAAGTAATCAAGCCGTACTTACCAAACGCATCGAACAACTCGAATCCAATCAAAATATGCTCACTAAAAAATAACCATCAAAATGAAAAGTCGATATTTATTGTTTCTAATAATCGCATTGTCCTTCGTGTGGGGCTGCGAAGAATGCAGGAATGTATCAATCCCAAATACAGATAGCCATGATCCTACCTTTGTCCTGTCCATCAACGGCCCGGGGATAAACAAAGTTTTTAAGTCTAGTGAATCCTCGAGGAGTTATCTTTTGACATTGTATGCCGGTCATTATTATGTATTCACGCTTATAGGCAGGGATAATGGGGGAATATCAGAAACCTGGGTACAACTCCCGGCTGAGGATAGAATGAAGATCGTTCGACTGGAACCCGAGACGGCTACCATTAGAGATGTAAGTGTACTCTCTCGCATTATTATGTCTAAAATAGCCCAAGAAGACGCTTCGACCTGCGGTACCCTTTCGTTGAAGGTACGAGCCGGAGATATCGAGAATGAAGGACCCCATTCAGAAGGACACATTTCATTTAAAGTCTATGACTATAATAATCCTCCCTACCATAATTCGACTTCAATATCCATCGGACTTCAATACTCCAACTCATCCGGTCATGTAGGAATAATCGAATTGTAATGTCCTGCTAAAAATGAATCCAACTCAATTGTAAAAAATCTTATTCACGCTATAAAATAGAACAAAATGAATCGTATGAATTACCTTTTTACCCTACTGGCCATACTAGCTGGTTTTAACCCTAATTATGCACAAAACACGCTCGGTTTTGACCTTCAAAATTCAAGCGCCCCCCCCTATTCCGCCACCAATAGTAGATGGCAAAATGATTCAATACAATATTTTAAGTTGGTTGGAGATAGCTTGCAATTTTATAGAAAACAACTCAATTGCATAGATGAAAAAGGACGCCTTACAGATGCACTAATTTCTGTATATGACGAAGCAAATAAGCGTTTTTATACGGCCTATAACAATACATACGAATATGACAATAAAGATCAACGCATTCACTATATAGGTCAAATCTGGGATACCATAAATAAAATATGGATAAATAGCTCAAAGATAGATTGGTCTTATAATGCCCATCGTATGGCAATACATTCCCTTACCCAAAACTGGGACAAAAACTCAAAGAAGTGGTATAACACTTACAGGCGTGAGATTACTTTCAATTCGGACGGGCTCGACACCATCCACCTACAACAAAAGTGGGATAAGACATTGGATAAATGGATAAATTTCTCCCGAAGTATTCGAACCTTCAACCCAGATGGAAAAGTCATCCTAAGCTATTATCAGACCTGGGACACAAAGAAAATGAAATGGATCTCTAGGTTTAAAGATTTATTCACATGGCAGGATCCTTCCCTACTGGAAGTTAATATCACAATGAATTATAACATTTCTAAAAACGACTGGGAAAATAAGACCTTGCGTCATTATTATCACAATGAAAAAGCGCTCTTGGATAGTCTTGTTATAAATCAGTGGAACGCCACCAACACCAAATGGGAAAAACACATAAAAGTCAACGAAACTTACGATATCAATGATAATCTGATGGTCATAATTGTAAGCCTATGGGATAAAGATATCGAAAGTTGGAACATAGGCAGAGAAGAAAAGCGCTTTTGGTCGGAAGTTATTACCACCCGTATTTCTAACCTAAAAGAAATAAGCCCATTGGTCTATCCCAATCCCTTTGATACGGATATTTTCGTTCATACAAGATCGGATTTTCCCGTCTCAAGGATAGAAATATCAGATAGGAATGGACGTCTTTTAATCTCTGCCACAAAACAAAACCACCTTGACTTGAGCGTCTTACCTGCGGGCATGTATATTCTGAAGTGCATCAATGGACAGGCTCAAAAGAGCACGGTCATTATTAAGCAATAGAAGAATGATTAACCAAAACAGATGATATTGATTCAATTCAATAGGTAAAAAATTTTAACCCTACTCTTTAGTAAACTTACCCTTCAAATTACAAAATTTTAAACACATGAAAACATTAATGATCTTAGCCAGCGTATTCTTATTTTGTCTTCCACCAATGCATGCTCAAAACTTTGAATGGGTGGATTATTTTGGAAAAACTACTTCATTATCCATCGGAAGTATAGCCGTCGATAATCAAGGAGATATATATAGTATAGGGTCTTTTAAAGGCACTGTTGATTTAGATCCGGGTCCGGATCAGTATAATATTACATCTGTTAATGGCACCGTTGATCACTTTGTTCAAAAGCTAGATTCGGAGGGGAAGTTCATTTGGGGATTTGGATATGGTGGAGAGGGGTTTGACGCATCGGGCGGCACAGAGGATGTTGCCGTAGACGAGGATGGAAATGTATATATTTTAGGAGATTATGGCCTCTCTGTAGATTTTGATCCAGGTCCGGAACATTTTGTCATGACTTCCAATGGAAATTCAGATGTGTTCTTATTAAAACTAGACCGGGACGGGAATTTCGTATGGGCTAGATCCATCGGCGGCCCCAATAAGGATGGGGTCGGTGGTATCGCCATAGACAGTAAACACAGAATCTATATTTCAGGTCATTTTAAGACCACTACGGATTTTGATCCGGGCGAGGATGAATTCATAATTGTATCCCAAGGAAAACGAGACATCTTTCTAGAGCAGTTGGATTCGATGGGTCATATGAATTGGGTACGAACTCTAGGGGGCATCGAAAACGATTATGCACAAGAAATCTCCATTGATTCTTTTGACAATGTATATTTATCCGGTGGCTTCTATGCAGATATTATAGGAGGGGCCTGGATGGATAGTATAGCGTTAATAAATGCCGGCCAGAGCGATTATTTACTGCTTAAAGTAGATTCCAATGGGACATTCCAATGGGTTAAAAACTTCGGAGGAAGAGGAACAGATGTATGCTATCAAATGGACATTACAGCAGATAATGAAGTTAATTTGGTGGGCAGCTTTCAGTTCGAAGTCGATTTTAATCCGGGCTCAGGAGAACCTGTTGACACCAGCCATGGAATGTATGATGCATATCTTCAAAGATTTAGCCCTGAGGGGGATGTACTCAAGACAAACACATTTGGAGGAAAAATGAATGACTTTCTTACAAGTGTTATAAATGATCAATTTGGGAATACCTATGTTTATGGAGCATTCTCAGATACATTTTTAATTCGTCAAGACAAAGACACTTTTGTATTTTCCAGTCAAGGAAATTTGGACATGTTCATGGAAAAAATAGGCCCCTCCGGTCAAATTCATTGGATGCATACATTAGGAGGTAAAAATTTAGATGGAATTCTAGAATATAATGCCTTGGACCGTGCAGGCAATCTAATAATAGCGGCTATTTTCCAAGATACCATAGATGTAGATCCCGATCCTATAAATGAAGCTATTATAGAAAACCCAAGTGAGATTGGAGGATGTATTTTTAAGTATTCTCAGTGTAGTTTTGACACCACTCTTTCTATCGAGCATCACACTTTGACATCCAATAGTAGATTGACCTCTTACCAATGGTTGGATTGTGATAATGATTTTCGTAAGATTCCAGGTGCTGTACAAAGAAGCTACACCGCAGTTAAGAATGGACAATATGCTGTCGAAATATCCAATGGGTATTGCAAAGACACATCACAATGTGGCTCTATAATCAGTGTATCTACTACTCCGAGCGCTGACTCTAAAGGTTTTATATTGTACCCCAATCCCAATAAGGGCAGCTTCTCCATTGAATTCGAACGAAAACAATCTAATATCCATATAGATATAATGAATGCTATAGGAGAAGATGTTTCTTCCTCCGCTTATGAAAATAAAACGCATCTTGAGATTGGTCCATTAAAAGCAAAGGGTATTTATTTTATTAAAATTAAATCCGATGAACTAAAACCCGAGATCATAAAAGTAATCGTTCAATAAAAGGTCTCCAAATCAATTTTTAAAAATCCTCTTTACCATTTATATTAAAATGCTATGAATCGTATGAATTACCTTTTTACCCTACTGGCCATACTAGCTGGTATTAACCCTAATTATGCACAAAACACGCTCGGTTTTGACCTTCAAAATTCAAGCGTCCCCCCCTATTCCGCCACCAATAGTAGATGGCAAAATGATTCAATACAATATTTTAAGTTGGTTGGAGATAGCTTGCAATTTTATAGAAAACAACTCAATTGCATAGATGAAAAAGGACGCCTTACA
>JALSTN010000051.1 GCA_026983735.1 Saprospiraceae bacterium
TTTAAACAAAACTCTGTATGAAATTTATGTTTAATAAAATTCATGTTCGTTTCATATGGCCCCTGCGTTGAAATAAGTGAAGAGGATAGAATCACAAAGGTATACACTTTTGACGGTCACGAAAGCATATTCATGATGGGAAGATCCCTCAAGCCATGTAAAGCCCAAGGAAGTAGGGTATGGAGGAAGAGCGTGAGGTATCTTATGAAGCGATATATGTTGAGCCTTGAATACATGGCAAGTTTTGGTATTAATGAATTTAGCAGAATAGACTATATGAGAATTTTTAAAAGTATTTCTACTTCAACCACGAGTAGAGATGTGAAAAAAGGAGTAGAATTGAGGATTTTAAACTCAATTGGAAATATAAATAAAATATACTTTGCACAATCGAGTAACCGGCTTCGCCCTTAGATAGGGACGAAGTGCGCGGGGCACTCCACTGTTCACATACATGAGTTTCGCTCGCCCCTTTCATTTTGAATATTCATTGGATATTCAGAACTCAGGCACATATAAGGCGGTTCAATAATGATATTTACTTCTTAAAGTATTCGACGAAGCCAATATAGGGCTCCTTTTTTAATGGTCTGATCATTGTTGCATATTCGGTTGATGATGTTTTAGCCCTCGTATAAGTCAGACGAGGTTAAAGAAGTAAAGCGGTATCTTTAGAGCTAAAGCGAGGACTTAAAAAAGCTTGAACCAATAGCATATCTCGGATTCAATTGTTAAAGGTCCATAACTTGTAATCAGAGGGAGATTCTATTTCAATAGTATTGGATGAGTTTAGCCAATTTCTTTAGAGGGGTTTTGTTATAACACCATCCTACGAATGTATGAATGTAGATATGCGTGGTAGTCTTAAAGTTGGGACTGGCGACAATCCGAATGCTTTACTTGTGGTCAAGGAAAGAAGTGAACATTCGGTAGGGTCATCCGTTCTTCAATCAACTTTACCGTTTCAATAAAATAAAAGAGTAATGTCCATCCAAAATATTATTTTTCTTGTAGTGATTGCTTTAGTTGTCGGATACTTTTATAAGATGAAGAAGCCGAAGTACAACAAAGGGATATCTGCACCCAATTTTATCGGACAGGATTTAAAGGGGCAATCTTTTGAGCTCAAAGACTTTCGCGGGAAATATGTCTATTTGGATTTTTGGGGGAGTTGGTGTGGGCCGTGTAGGGCCATTCGACCACATCTGGTGAAAGTGTATGAGGATTATCACGATAAATCTTTTGAGGATGCTTCGGGGTTTGAGGTGATTAGCGTAGCGATGGAACGCAAGGCCGGGCAATGGAGGCCGGTAGCAGAGCAAGAAGGAATGACTTGGCCATATCAGTTTTCTACCCTGCAAAAGGAGGGGCAGATAGTCTCTGAATTATATGGTGTAAAGAGTATCCCCTCCGGTTATTTTATCGGTCCGGAAGGGCAAGTATTGCTCAATAGACCTCAAATGTCTGAAATGTCGGACTACCTAAGTGAAAAACTGTCAAAATGACGCATTTTCTTCAAATGGCAATATAGTTGTTACCACTAGTATTGAAGATTTTTATATCATTGCAAAAAAATAGTTTATCACTATGTCAGAGATAAAAGATAAGAAAAAGAAAACTAAAAAATCGACCAAAGGGTCCAAGCTACAGGAGCAACTGGATGCGTTGAATCAGGAGTTGGGACAGATGAAGGAGAAATATCTGAGGTTGTTGGCTGAATTTGAGAATTTTCGTAAGCGGTCAGCCAAAGAAAATTTGGAGCTACGTAGAGCTGCGGCTGAGGATGTAATGCATAAATTGCTTTCTGTGTTAGATGATTTCGATAGAGCTAAGAAATTATCTGATGATGAGAGTAGTTCTGAAAATTTTACGGAGGGCGTGGAATTAGTGTACAACAAGCTTCATAACGCATTACAGCAAATGGGATTGGAAAAGGTAGAGCCGACAGGGGAGCATTTTGATCCTGAGCATCATGATGCCATTACGCGTATTCCGGTCGAAGAAGAAGATAAGAAAGGAAAGATCGTAGATACAATTGAAAAGGGGTATAAACTCAATGAAAAGGTACTACGGCATCCGAAAGTGATTGTCGGACACTAACGCGTGTTGAGAGGGATAAGTAAAGTCAACAGAAGGGGGAGCCCAACCATTTCATACGCAAAAAAAATTATACTAATACAATTCATGTAAAATAAGATATGAACCGTATGGAGCCGGTGGGTCGCTCATCAGAATTTTAATGATTTTAGACTTTGGTGCCTCGATGAATGTTATAATTCGCATTCGTCCCATTCAAATAAATGCAATATTAATCAAAATTAAGGGGTGACCCGCATAGAGATTTTTTTATGACAAAGAGAGATTATTACGAAGTGCTGGAGGTTTCGAAGACTGCAGATGGAACCACCATCAAGAAAGCCTATCGCAAGCTGGCTATAAAATATCATCCGGATAAAAATCCCGGTAATAAAGAAGCTGAAGAGAAGTTTAAAGAGGCCGCCGAGGCTTATGAAGTGCTGAGTGATCCTCAGAAAAGACAGCGTTATGATGCCTACGGGCATGCAGGCGTCCAACAAGATGCCCATCCCGGTGGCTGGACAATGGAAGATATTATGGACCATTTTGGGGATGTATTTGGAGGGGGTGGATCCCCTTTTGAATCCTTCTTTGGTGGTGGACGCAGGAGCAGAACAGGAGCCCAAAGGGGGAAGCATATCCGTATTAAACTTGCCCTCACTCTTGAGGAAATAGGAACCGGGGTGGTTAAGAAAGTCAAATTAAAAAGAGAGGCTACTTGCTCTTCTTGTCATGGTTCGGGTGCCAAAAGTAGTGGAGATGTCGCTACTTGTTCCTCTTGTAGAGGAACGGGATATGTCTCACAAATTCGAGATACCTTCTTAGGGCGCATGCAGACCAACTCCACCTGTCCTACTTGCAATGGATCGGGGCAGATCATTCGTTCTACCTGCACAACGTGTTCCGGAACCGGTGCTGAGCTCAAAGAGGAAGTAGTTACTCTTGAAATACCGGCTGGTGTCGAAGATGGTATGCAACTGTCGATGAGAGGGCAAGGACATGCCGGCAAAAAAGGCGGGTCGGCAGGGGATTTGATAATTGAAATCGTGGAAAAGGAGCATCCCCTATTCAAGAGGGAGGATAGCGATCTTTTTATGGAGCTCAAGATTAACTTTGCTGAAGCGGCTCTAGGGGTAAAGAAAACGATTCCGACCTTGCAAAGTCATGCAAATATAAAAATTCCGTCAGGGACGCAATCCGGGACAATGCTAAGACTTAAGGGGAAGGGACTGGCCTCCCTGAGAGGGCATTCTCATGGAGACTTATACGTAAAGGTACAGGTTTGGACACCGACTAAATTATCCCATGCAGAGCGAAAACTCTTGGAGCAACTAGGAGAAATGGAAGGCTTTGAACCCAAAAAGTCGCGAGAGGAAAAGAGCTTTTTTGAACGGATTAAAGAACACTTTACGTAACAAACTATGCGCGATTCTCTACGCCTATTGCTATTTGCCTTTTCTTTAAGTGTCCTGTTGGCATGTGATGGAGAGGTCTTGTACAAAGAACAGACTAGCTTGCCTTCCAAAGGATGGGATTACGATCATCCCATTCGATTTACCTATACTGTGGATGATACTGCTCAAGTGCTGAACATGGTGCTCGATGTTCATCATGTGAAGGATTATCGATGGCAAAATCTCTACGTCAAGCTTTTTACTTCTTTTCCCGGAGGACGCAGGGATACACAGCTACTATCCTTGGAACTGGCGGACCGGAAAGGACATTGGTTGGGTAAATCCAAGCTGAAGTCTAGCAATATTATCACGCCTATTCTGCTTCAGGAGTCCTTCAAATTTCAGATTCCGGGCACTTATACACTGGACATACAGCAAGACATGAGAGTTAATCCGGTGAAGGGAATTCGAAAATTAGAACTACGACTGGAGAAAGTTCATATTACGGAAAGAAAGTAAGTAGCTCACTAATTGGTTATTCCCCTTGAACATAAAGGAGGTATTTTTCTTCAAACCACTGCTCATCATAGTAATCTGTCAAGGGGATTTTTTCGAAGTAACTGCCTTTGGGCAATGCTTTGAGTTCATCATTCAAATGGCCACCTTTTAAAGCGATAAGTCCATTGGGGAGGGGATTAAAGTGTGTGTCTGACAGTAGTCTTTGACTCCAGAAGTACAGTTTGTCAATGGAGGCGACGGCTCTTGATAGGACAAAGTCGTAGTTCAATTTTAATTCCTCAGCACGAATTTGTTGTCCTTTGGCGTTATTGAGCCCAAGATGGCCTATAACATCATTGACGACCTTTATTTTTTTACCGGTTCCGTCTATCATATGAAATAGCACATCCGGAAATAAAATAGCCAAGGGGATGCCGGGAAATCCTCCACCGGTCCCGAGATCCAGTATTTGAGTGCCGGGCACAAAAGCGATGTATTTGGCGATGCTTAGACTATGCAACACGTGTCTTTCGTAGAAATGGCCAAAATCCTTGCGTGAGATTACATTAATTTTACTGTTCCAATCGCTGTATACTTCAAAGAGTGATGAGAACTGATTATACTGCTCATCGCTTAGGTTTGCAAAATACTTTAAAACAAGAGATACGCCCTGCGACATAATATTGGGTTCTAATCAGGAGAAAGGTTAATCATATCGTGAGATTACACTTTTTCAAGTGCTTGGTTTAGGTCTGCTATGAGGTCTTCGACATCCTCTATTCCTACACTCATGCGTATCAAGGTATCGGTTAAGCCCGAAGCCAAACGATCTTCTCTAGGGATGGAGGCATGTGTCATAGCGGCTGGAAGGCTGATTAGGGATTCTACTCCCCCTAAGGATTCCGCCAATGAAAAGAGGTGGGTTTCCTGTAGGACGGTTAAGCCTGCCGCCGGATCTTCCCCTTTGAGGTCAAAAGATACCATTGCCCCGAAGTCTCTCATTTGCTTTTGGGCGACTTCGTGGTTGGGGTGGGAAGGGAGCCCCGGATAAATGATTCGATCTACCTTGGGATGCTTCTGTAGAAAGCGGACTATTTTAGCTGCATTTTGGCAGGCGCGCTCCATCCTCACATGGAGGGTCTTGATCCCGCGAATCACCAGGAAGCAATCTTGTGGTCCGGGGACAGCTCCTGCTGCATTTTGGATGTAGTACAATCGCTGGCCAAGAGCTTCTGATGCAGTAATCACCAAGCCTAATACGACATCCGAATGTCCTCCGAGGTACTTGGTAGCAGAATGCAATACCAGATCGGCACCTAAGGTCAGCGGCCTTTGCAAATAAGGGGAAGCAAAAGTATTGTCAACACATACCAGTGCTCCTGCTTCATGTGCGATAGCGCATAATTTTTCAATATCCAAGATGCGAAGGAGTGGATTGGTCGGGGTCTCTAGCCAGACTAATTTGGTTTTATCGGTTAAGTGATTTTTGAGATTAGCGGGATCTGTCAGATCTACAAATTTGCAGGATATACCCAACTTCCCATATATCGAAGTCATCAATCGGTAAGAACCACCGTATAAATCATTGGTAGCGATAACTTCATCGCCTGCGTTCAACAATTTCATAACGGCATCTAAAGCCGCTAATCCACTGCCAAAGGCGATGCCATGTTTCCCTTCTTCAAGTGCAGCAATATTGGCTTCTAAAACCTGACGTGTCGGATTTTGGGTTCGGGCATATTCGTATCCCTGATGGTCTCCCGGTGCGTGCTGGACGTAGGTAGATGTCTGAAATATAGGAGTCATTATAGCTCCGGTTGAAGGGTCCGGATGCACCCCTGCATGTATGGTCTTCGTATTAAACTTCATTTGGATTGTGTTGTTTTGACGATTGTTGATTTGCCTAAGTCAACATCCTTTTCGGTGATTAGTTCATTCCACCGCCGCCTTTGCTGCTATCTCCACCTTCGAATAAATCATCGTTTTTGATGGTCGATTTGAACTTTTTGGGTTTGAACTTGAGCTTTCCAAAGCTGTAGCTAAATTTTAATCCCACAGAGCGGAAAGGTGTTTCATAGCGGCTCTCTTGTAGAAAACCTGGTTCCTCGAGTTTGGAAGTGAATACCTTATTGGCCCAGAAGGGATCGACTATACTCAAGCCGAGTGTAGCTTTTTTATTCCAAAAGGCTTTTTGAAATGAGATAGTGGTCATCCAAAAAGTCGCTTCGAAACCCTGTACAGTAATTCTCGGGGATCGGCCAAAAGCCATTAGCTCAATACTGTAATTCTTAGGAAGGGTAAAGGTACCGAAAGCATGCCCGCCCAATTCATATCCTGTGTTCTCTAGGCCATTGGCCACTCCGGTGTTGGCGATGATGTGCGCACGCTTGATATGTCCACCGAGACGAAGGGTGAGCATTCGGCCCAATCGGATACTTGTAAAAAGGTTAACTCCGTACTCATCTCTCAATCCGATATTGTAAAAAGTCCGACTCGCAATACCATTGGAATCAACGCTGGTATAGGGGCTGACGACATCCACAGTATTTTGATAAAAGAATTTGGCGAGAATGGAGCTGCCCATAATAAAATTTGTATATGTCAGTTCGATTTTCTCGCTTCTGGATGGTTTTAGGGCCGGATTCCCGAATTGTATGTTTCTCCGGTCTAACTGATTGATGAAGGGGTTTATATGAAATAGGGAGGGACGTCTAATCCTTTGGTTGTAGCTAATTTTAATTGTCTGGGTCATGGAGAGCTTTCTAGAAAGTGCGATGTTGGGGACCCAATTAGTGTAATCGTTTTTAACAATGGAATTGAAACGATCAAAAAATCCATCTATGGCTGTATTTTCATATCTCATGCCGGCCATAAATCCCCATTTATTGAGATTGTAAGTGCTGCTGAGATATCCTGCATATACATCTTGTTGGTAGTGAAAAACATCCGTCCTATCTGAGATTTCGACATAGTCGGAAGAAGATTTATTAAAAGCTTCGGCACTAAAGTCACTAATAATGTTTCTCCTTATGGCTTTTAGACCGGTCTCTGCTTTCCAGGCTTTGGTAATGGGATGGGTGTAATCCAGTTGTCCGGTTAGCTCTACATTATTGCCAATATTATCCTGATTTTCATTGATGAAAAGATAATTTTGAATGGGATTGTCGGGATTCTGAAGCAAAGTGCTGTGAGAGGTGCTACGTACACTTTCTATCTGAAGTCCTGCGGTGAAGAGACGATTTTCATCATCAAAGGTACGGGTGTATTCTGAAGACCAGTTCAATCTTCCCCGTCCATCAATTTTATCTTCGTCCCTTGCATACTTTTCATACCTTGACAAATTGGGGTTTACCACTTCTACATTATTTATCCCTTTTGCAGAGTGGTTGTGCCCACCCCAACTCACAGAGGAACCGATGGAGTTATATCCGTCTATTTCATAGACGAGTTCTCCTTGTCCCCAATATCCGAAGTAACCCCCATCTAAATTGCCCTCTCTTAGGAAGGTCTCTTTCGCTCCGTTCCTTGAGTTTTCTCTATAGAAATATGAATGTGCCTCTCTAGGGATACCATAATAGAAGGAGCCATTGGCACTTCCTCCGATTCGGCCGCGTGCAGCATTGAGATTTAAACCAAAGCGATTTTGCGGGTAACCGGCTTGTCCATTGACCCGTCCGCTAATGCCGTCAAGTCTGTTTTTCTTGGTAACAATATTGATGATACCTGCCGTCCCTTCGGCATCGTACTTAGCGCCGGGGCTCGTCAAAACCTCTACTCTTTTAATTTGGTCTGCCGGGAGCATCTTCAAGGCATCACCCGGATTGGTGGAGAATAGTGTTGACGGTTTTCCGTTGATGAGTATTCTTACATCTCTGGAGCCGCCTAGGGAGACGTTGCCATCTTGATCTACAGAGAGCAATGGCACCTTTCTCAATACATCCGCTCCATCTCCACCAATGAGGGTAATATCTTTTTCTGCATTGAAGCTAATTTTGTCGATGGTCTGTTCGACAAGTACTTTTTCTCCTTGTACTTCTGCTGACTTCAGTAAAACCGAAGTGGCTTTGATGCGTACCATAGGAGCTTCAATGTAAGGTTTCTTTCTGGTCAATACCACCTCAATAGTTGTGTCTTTGTAACCAATATAGCTTATCGCAAGACGATATTTGCCGATAGGGACATCTATGAAGTTGTATTTACCTGAGGTAGTAGTGATTTGTCCATCTTGCTCTTTTTGGGTTGTGCCATTGATTAAAATCACACTCGCAAATTCAATTGGTTTCCCGGTTTTGTTGTCCAGAACTTTTCCTTTGACACTCCCTCTAAATTTGGGAGCTGAGCGACCTCTCCATCCACCGTGCTTTTGGCTGTAAAGTCCAGTGACCAATAGGGATAGTAAGAGCATTAAAGAATATGATTTTTTCATAGGTCAAGGTATTTTTCAGTATCTCTTTGTGATTTAAAAGTGAGTATGGCTTCTTCCAATCTTCTCCTAAGAATCGGAGATTTATATTTACGCTGCAAAAATGAATCATTTTGACGTAAAAATTAATTTTATTAGACTAATGATAGTTTTTTATATATGAAATGAGCCTGAATTTTATTAAACGTAGATAGCAAACAGAGGTATGACTATTGTATCCAGCCATAAAATCTTTACTTCAAAAAGCGTATCTTTTTACGATATTTTCACTTTTTTCAATTCCAGGATACTAAGGCATCACCGATTTTCAATAAGATAACCATCTCATCAAAGAACTACTTCATTCATTAAGCACTTTATGATTAGATTCTATGAAGAAAAATCGTGTGAGAGGCAAGTGGTTACAGATGCTTAGGAAAGTTGTAATACCTTTAACCATTATAAATTTTTAAAGATATAAAAGTGAGATAGACGAAAGATGACGGATAATTTTCTAAATCTTATTTGTTCAAAGAACTTACCTATTAGCTTTTTTTTTCATATGAAAAAAATATAATATTTTCGATATTTTTTTATCAAATGATGCAGTCCAACTCGATTTTTTTAGACAATTTTGCAGCATCAAACACGACGAATCCAACTTGTTGTAGCGACTACCGGAACCGGTGTTTAGAATGTATTACGAACCTATTAACTGCCGAGCTTTGACATCGAAAGACTACTTGGAGATCTGGAGTATATGCCTCCGGCACATCGCTGAAAAAATAAATCCCAGAAGTTTTAAGACTTGGTTTGAACCTATCAAGCCCATTAAACTGGAGAGTAAGGTGCTGACCATTCAAGTTCCCAACAAATTCTTTTACGAATGGCTTGAAGAGCATTATATTGGTGTAATTGGAGAGGGGTTGCGCATCGCACTTGGGCCCGCAGGAAGGTTGGAATACCAGATTGTTGTCGATGACTACAAAAAGGTCAAAGCTTCGGAATCTTTCAACAGAGTGCCGGACGATAACAGCATAGATATCGCCTCCAAGAAAATAAAAAACCCCTTTGTCATCCCGGGATTGCGCAGACCTAAGGTAGATCCACAACTCAAGCCCTCTTATACGTTTGAGAATTTTATAGAGGGGGATTGCAATCGGTTAGCACGGTCCGCAGGGCTTGCCATCGCAAAAAAGCCGGGAGGAAATGCCTTCAATCCGCTATTTATTTTTGGAGATGTAGGCTTAGGCAAGACGCATCTTGCCCAGGCTATCGGCAATGAGATTATCACCATGTTTGATGATAAAAATGTCATCTATGTCTCCTCGGAGAAGTTGACTAATCAAATCGTCCACGCCTTGAAATCCAATTCGATTGATGAATTGGTCAATTTCTATCAGATGATAGATGTCCTCATCGTCGATGACATCCAGTTCCTGGCCAATAGGCCGAAGACGCAGGAAATATTCTTTCACATCTTTAATCATCTCCATCAGATCGGCAATCAGATTATCCTTACTTCAGACCGACCTCCTAAGGATCTCAACGGTATGCAAGATCGTTTGATATCCCGCTTTAAATGGGGGATTTCTGCGGATTTGGTAGCTCCTGATTTTGAGACCAAACTCGCTATTGCAAAGGCTAAAATTAAGGATGATCCCATTCGTCTTCCCGAAGATGTGCTAGAGTTCATCTGCTATAATATTAAGACGAGCATCCGGGAACTCGAAGGAGTACTCATTACCCTCATCGCACAATCTGCGCTCAATAATAAAGAGATAGATATTCCTTTAACTAAAGAAGTGATCAAGCATTTTATAGCCCAGATGAGTGATGAAGTGACGGTGGAAAGTATTTCTAAGTTAGTGGCTGAGCATTTTGAAGTGCCATTGGAAAAACTACACAGTAAGACGCGCAAACGCTCGATTGTTATTGCTCGGCAGCTCTCCATGTATCTCGCCAAACTCATGACCAATAAATCGCTCAAGCATATTGGTAATAATCTGGGCGGTCGGGATCATACCACTGTACTCTATGCCTGCAGGAGTGTCCAGAATCTAATGGATACGGATCAGCTATTTAAGGATACTGTATTTACCTTGGAGAAGAAGATTAGAATGAGTCTTCATTCCGTATAGTAAATGAAGTTGGGCTACCTTTTCGTACTTGGCCGCTTTGAGATCTTCTTTAGCTGGATATTCAATTCTACATCGGCACACCACTTAGTAATTGATGTGTTTCAGAGTGTATGAATTTAGTGGGATTTTGTTTTATATTATGAAATGGCCTGATCCTAGCTTTTGGATTATCTGTGTGCTAGTAAAATTTGATTGACCCAATAATTTTGTATCCATTTTTATTGTATGAAATGGGGTTGAAGGGAGGAGGCATCTTTTGAAAGAATGGATAGTTCTTCCCGTGTAATTAACTATTCTATTTTCTTTTTTCTTGTTGCGATAACAATAGCGATACAGAAATTATCAAAGTAAATAGAAGAGCAAATCGTATCGAGGAATAGGAAGGTAATGAAGCTATACATTTAGCGCTTCGACGGCAGGTAGAGTTTTCCCTTCCAAATACTGTAACATAGCCCCTCCACCCGTAGAGATATAGCTAACTTTATTGGCTAAACCTGACTGTTTGACCGCTGCAGCTGAATCACCTCCTCCGATTAAGGAGTATGCCCCGTGATCGGTTGCCTGTGCTACGAATTCCGCCATTCCAAAAGTACCCCCTGCGAAAGGAGGCATTTCAAAGACCCCCATCGGTCCATTCCACAAGAGGGTCCTGGATTGCAAGATGACTTGACCAAAGATAGAAAGGCTCTTCGGGCCAATATCTAATCCCATCCATCCGGGTGGAATGCGCTCTACAGGCATTAGCTCTTTTTCGGCTGTTTCAGAAAAAGCATTAGCAGCGACTACATCGTGCGGTAGATGGAGTTGCACATTGCGTTCTTTCGCTTGTTCCACAAGCGAGCGAGCGAGCGGTATTTTATCCTCTTCTACAATAGAATCACCGACAAATCCTCCCAGTGCCTTGACGAAGGTGAAGGCCATCCCTCCTCCTATGATGAGATGGTTTACTTTGGGGAGAAAGGCTTGGATGAGTTCAATTTTATCCGATACTTTGGCTCCTCCGAGTATCAGCGTAAAAGGTTTATCTGCATCGTGAAGCACTTTAGCCCCTTGTCGGAGTTCTTCTTCCATGAGGAATCCCATGGCTTTGCAGGATTTTGGGAAAAACCGAGCTACAATCGCGGTAGATGCGTGTGCCCGGTGGGCCGTTCCAAAGGCATCATTGACGAAACAATCTCCAAGTTTTGCCAATTTTTTGGCGAATTTCTCTTCGCCCTTTGTTTCGCCCGGATCAAAGCGTGTATTTTCAATGAGTAATATCTCTCCCGGTCGTAGATGGGAGGCTTTTTGAGTGCTATCCGGTCCCCCACAATCTTTGGCAAACGAGATGGGCATGTCCAAGAGACGCTCTAAAGAGGGGACAATCTGTCTAAGCGTGAATTTGGGGACGTCCACTTGACCGTTGGGAAGCTTTTTCTTCTGTGGTCGCCCCAGATGAGACATAAGCACCACCTTTGCTTCTTCTTTCAGTAAATAACAGATAGTCGGAAGTGCTCTCCTTAATCGCTCATCATCCATCACCTTACCTTCCGGAGAAAGAGGGACATTGAAGTCCACACGGACTAGAACCGTTTTGTATTTAACGTCTAAATGTTGCAATTTCATACCAGACCTCTTTTGTGCGTATTTAGATGAGACTTAGTCTTTCGCCCGCAGCTTCTAAGACATCACGGGTTTTCGCAAAACAAAAACGAACTACCTTGTAATCGCTCTTGTCCATGTAAAAAGCAGAAACGGGAATACAGGCCACTCCGAATTCGCGGGTAATGCGTTCAGCAAACGCCAAATCTCCTTCATCGGATATAGCTGCATAGGAAGCAAGTTGGAAATAGGTCCCTTGACACGGGATAGGCGTAAACCTCGTATGGCTAAGAATATCTAGAAAAGCATCCCTTTTCTCTTGATAAAAGGAGGGAAGATCTCTATACCAATCTTCGTTCAACAGGTAGTCTGCCAGGGCAAACTGTGTCGGTGTATTGACAGAGAAGACATTGAATTGGTGGACCTTGCGAATTTCCTTTGTGAGCTTAGGGGGAGCAATGGCATACCCCATCTTCCATCCCGTATTGTGATAAGTTTTACCAAAAGAATAAATAACGATGCTCTTGCTATACAAGTCGGAGTATCTCAGGGCGGAGTAATGTGGAATGTCGTCATAAATTAGATGCTCGTAGACTTCGTCAAAGATAAAAAGTAGGTCGTTCGCGCGAGCGATTGTTCTAAGCTGCCCCAAATCTTCTTCGGTCAATACTTGCCCGGAAGGATTGTGTGGCGTGTTGATGATTATCAGCCTGGTCTTAGGGGTGATCAAACGCCGTACCTCTTCCCAGTCAATATTGTATTTTGGTGGAGCCATCTTATAGGCTACCGGAGTGGCCCCACAAAGTCGGATAGCAGGGACATAGGAGTCATAAGCGGGTTCAAAGATAATCACTTCATCTCCCGGATGGACGAAAGCCATAATGCTAGTAAAAATAGCTTGTGTGGCCCCTGCTGTGATCGTAATCTCCTCTACCGGATCTAGGCCGCATCCATAAAGGCGATGATATTTCTCCATCAAGCGCTCTCTTAGCAATGGAATTCCTGGCATGGGGGCGTATTGGTTGTGCCCCTTTTGCATGTAGTGATAAACCAACTGTTTGAGCTCTTCGGGGCAGTCAAAATTGGGGAAGCCCTGAGATAGATTAATCGCACCGGTTTCCCGGGCTAAACCCGACATGACAGCGAAAATGGAGGTGCCTGAATTGGGCAATTTGGACGTGAGTGCCATATGATATTTATTCCTGAATCGACAGGGACAAAAGTAGGGTTTTTTCCTTCAAAGGTAGACCCTTCCAGAGGTGGAATTTATAATTATTTCAACAATGCCTTGAGGTTGGATAAATATTTTTCTTTGTCTGTCGGTCGAAATCCTACCCACCTTGTGATTTCCTTGCCTTCCGAATTTAAGGCCACCACCGTTGGATATCCACGAACGCCAAAGTTGTTGGCCAATGAACGGTTGCGTTTTTTGATCTCCGGATCCATTGGTTTTCTCCTGGGAAAATCCAATTTGACCAAGACGAAGTCCTTGGATAATTGAAGAAACTCATCAGATTGAAAAACTTTGCCTTCTAACATCATACATGGACGACACCAGTCAGAGCCGGTGAAGAGCACCAAGGCTTGTTTGTTCATCGCTTTGGCTTCTTTTATTCCACCGTCATAATCCGTTGTCCATCCTCGTTCGTCCTTTTGGAGGGTGGAAGCTGATTGCTCTTTCCCCTTGCAGGAGGTAAGCCCTAAACCTATCGATACTATTAAAAGAAAAGTGATGATTCGCATTGTTATAAAGTTTTACATTGGAGAAAGTAAATCACTGTGCCCATGCAGCACTACTCCTTTTATAAGGTATGAAATGAAATATTGTTCTGTGATGGAAATTACGGGGAGTCTTGACCTCAAAAAACAAGTTATAACTCTTGTCGTTGTAGCTTGCCACACCACCTCGGGCAAATACTTACTTTTTTATTCAAAAATGTACCGAGTAGTGCATTCCAATGGAGGTATTGGGTTATAATGCTCCATGCTTCAGCCTACGGGTGGTTTGAGCGGCGCGCTTTGACTTATTTTTTAGGGAGATGCCGACTACTCGATTGTACACAGTGGTTATCATTTTACGCCGGGCTTGTTTTAGCCCCATAATAAGTCAGATAAAATGATGTGCCCTCAAGTTTTAGGACAGTAATAATAAATTAAATAATTTGATTAACATGAGAACCGAGCGATGTTTTCCACAAATTAATGCCTCCAATTTGACTCCTCCATAATTCAAATTGGTGGTGCTAATTTTGTGTGTAAACACATTTTAAGCTGCGATTTTAAGCGTCTTCTCAAAGACCTCTTTGGGCCTTTGATTGTCTATTGAGGAATGCCTCCTCTCCTTATTATATTCTTGTAGATACTTAGATATTCCTTTGTATAAGTCTAATGTATCATAGATTCAAATCACAAATGCAACTTTTGAGAGATCGAATTATGAGTCATATAACCTTAGAACAAAGATGCAAACTTTAATTTTAGCACAAAAACCGCAATTACGTTTACATTTTGCTACCTGCTGGCTTATGCATTTAATAGTTTTATTATATCTATAATGTGCGTATAAATTACAATTGGTACTATCAATGCGGGTAAAAGTATAAAAGGGAAATATTTTATAGCAACATTAGGTTGTTCAAATCCAAATTGTTGAAAAGGAAATTCAGCAGAAAGAATACCATTGAATAAAACGAAAACAACTAGAAATAAGCCAATCACATTCCAAGTTAGAAGTACATTGACTCCAATTTTATTTTTTAAATATAGATAACCAATTATTGGAGCAGTTAATCCTGTCAAAATATCAAAATTTCTACCTTCAAAAGTTAATGCTTCGGGAATTAATTTATGTAAAAACAAAGAATATAGAGTTATTTCAACTGGAATTCTAACCATATGTAAAAATGTACTGATTTTTATTTTTCTATTTTTTATACTATAATTTCTTTGCTTAGGCAGTAAGCCAAAAACTATCATCAGAGTTGATGGAATTAAAACTAAAATAAATTTTGGTGGGACGGTTTGAGTATCTTGATAGAAGCCACTATATGCCAAAACAGACTGAACTAAACACCAAATAACGAGTAATAACATTATTTTATTGGAATTCTTATTTGATAAAAAGAACAATACTAAAGTTGCTATTACTGTAATAAAAAACAACCAATGAATGCTATTAGGTAATATTTTAATCATTTTTTATTTTGTTTAATTTCTCCATTATTACTTTTCTTTCGGTTTTATTATTTACCAAACTTAAAGCGATTTTTAAATGATCCAACTCCTTTTTTTGATTGTAATTATTATATAACTCCGCTAATAAAGAATGGTATAAATGATTATCTTTTAAATCTATTTTTAAAAGTTCTGTAATTGCTTCTTTTTTGCTATTTGCCTTGGCTAAAGCATAGGTTCTATTTAGTGCTGCTATTGGGGAATATTCAATTTGTAAAAGTTGATTATAGAGTTGAAGGATATGCTCCCATTTTTCGGAATTTTCATCATTTTTAGTATGCCAATAGGAAATACCAGCTTCTAAATGATATTTTGTAACCTTTCCTTGAGCAGATTTGTTTAAATAAAATTCTCCTTTTTGTATTAATTCATAATCCCACTCTTTTGTATTTTGGTCTGCGTAAAGAATGAGTTCTCCCTTTGTATTTGTTCGTGCTTCAAATCTTGAAGAATGAAAACACAGTAAAGCCATTAGTGCATTGGTTTGAGGAAGATTAGTTGATTCATTTTCTAATAACATATAGGTCAAACGCATTGCTTCCAAACACAATTCTTTTTTTAACTTTTTTTCGGAAGTATTAGAATAATAACCCTCATTAAAAAGTAAATAGATAATGGATAAAACATTATTTAACCTGTTGTCTAATTCATTTTTTAATGGAACAGATAAATCAACTTTATTTTTACGCAATTTTTCTTTTGCACGATATAGTCTCTTGTTAATAGTTTCTTTATTGGTTAAAAATGCTTGTGCTATTTCATCTACACCGAATCCGCACAAAACTTTAAGAGCCATAGTAATTTGGGCTTCAGCTGAAATAATTGGGTTGCAAATGGCAAAAAGCATTTGAAGTTGGCTATCAAAAATATTTTTATTGGATAAATTAATTTCCAATTTGTATTCATAATTTTGATTTTGATATTCAGGTGCAATCTTTTCTCTAAATATTATTTCTCGCTTAAAGTAATCTTTGGTTTTATTTTTAGCGACTGTATAAAGCCAAGCAGTAGGATTATCTGGAATACCTTTTAATCCCCAAGTTTCAGTAGCTATTAAAAAAGATTCGCTAACAATATCCTCTGCTATTTGAATATTTGATAATCCAAAAGTTTTACAAATTACAGCAACAATTTTACTGAATTCTGTACGAAATAAATGCGGTATTAACTTATTGTCTTTCAATTAAACACCAAATTGATTTAAATGATGGTCTAAATGTTTATAAAACATATTATTCCATTCAGAAATACTTAAAACTCCAAATGAATGCGATTCTTTGCCTTCAAAATGACTTTCGCCAAGGTTTTTTGTTTTTTCAATAAAGTCAATTAATCGTTGTTTTTCAGTATTAAAATTCTTTTCATCTTTAATGATAAACTGAGGTGCTGTTTTTCCGTTTTTCGGATACGGATTGTCAGAAACAACTTTGTTTTTTACTAATTTTTTAAGTATGAATTTCAAAAATGCATTTGGTTTTTTATATTTATCGCTAAAAATCATTTCATAAGTTACATTGCAGTGCGCTAACATTTGCCCAACATTCATTTTTCCCCAATTTGCTTTAGAATTGGGGTTTAACTTATTAATTCTCTCAATAATTTGAGATACCGTTTCTTGTTTAAATATATTGTTTTTCATATGTTTAAAATTTTCTAATAAATTGAAAATAAATGTATTACTAATTTTCTGCAAATTTGGAACCATTTCGCTCTCACATGAGTTTTTTCATAGTGTCTGACCATAAAGTGCTTAATAGATGAAAGTAGTAGATTTTTGATGAGATTTTTGTCTTTTTTTAGATCAGTGATGCCTTAGTATCATTGATTTAAAAAAAGTAAAAATATCGCAAAAAGATACACTTTCAGCATGAATGATTTTATGGACAGATACTATCGTCATCTTTCTGTATGAAATTTATGTTTAATAAAATTCATGTTCATTTTAGATTGTTCTAAATTTAAGGTCAAAGTTTAATTAAACTTTGACCTTTTTGTTTGTTTTACTTTGGAATTTCCATAACATCTCTAACTTCAACACTACCACCTATGTGCAGTATTGGGCATCCGTTAGCCATTTCAAATGCTTGGTCTAAGTTATCTGCCTTTACTATTACATAGCCACCAACAATTTCTTTCACTTCCGCATAAGGTCCATCAGTAACCACATTCTTAGGTTTTAAAGTTTTCCCTTGAAATCCAAGTCGATTTGTTCCAACAAATTTGCCTTGTGCTGCAATTCCACCAATCCAATCTTGCCATTGTTTAATGCTTTCTTGCATTTGTTCTGGCGAAGGTTTGAAACTGGGATTGTAATCGTTTCTGAAAATCATCATAAATTCACTCATAATTTTTAAATTTTATTTTGTTTATATATCTCTAAGACGATTGAGTTTTGAAAAATAGGACAGAATATTTTATTTATTTTCGAAATGCTGGTTTTTGTGGTGCTTTCAGGTAACGGATTCAAGGGTATGCGTAGTGACAAAAACTTCTTTGGCATTTTGCATACCCCCTGATGGACGCTGTTTGACCACCAGGGAGAACAACGTCCATCAGGGGATTGCCCCGAATCCGATGTGATGTGCCCCCATAAGCACCGGATTAGTCAACTAAACATTCAACCTTGGCCTATCGGCCTTAGTTGTTAGGCACTGGCATTCCTTGTTTTCAGTCATTTTTTCTTTCAAATTTGCTACAATTTTCATTTCTTATGGTGCGCAAGACATACTTATTGACAAGTATTGGCTTGTGGGTTGGCTTTTTTGAGCGACTAGGCAATGTGTATGGCTGCTATGTGTTGGTTTTTATGATTTGTGGATTATCAATTAATCGTTTCATTGTATCGAAAAATGCTTGATGAAATGAATCGTCTTTGGCATACAGTCTATACAAGTCCAACTCTTTTTTCCGCTGTTGTGACATGACCTCATCAAGTATTTTTCTAAAAGCTAAATCTCTGTTTTGAGAATCTTTATTTTCTGCAACTTTTGATTTGTAATCGGGGTGTTGTTGGATGTGTTTGCTCAGTGAAATAAACTTAATTCTCTGGTCTTCGGGGGTTGCGTCCCAACCGTGAAACCAGCGTTCGTTAAATGTTTTAATTATTTCATCTAAGGGGTCTTTTTCTTCATCACCTCCATGTGCGCCACGCGGATTTGGATTTTGCGGGTCTAACTCCGTAGCCGAATCATCAAGACCTATCGTGTAATTTAGTTTGGTTCTTTCAAGCCCGTATGTCGATAAATCTACCGAATCTAACAACTCATCTATCAATTCATCTTCTTTGGTTTTAACAATCAATTTAGGAATTAAAAATTTTAAAAACCAAAAGAGTTTTTCCCATTCTAACACTTCATAGGGCATAATCGAAGCCATCTGACCATAAATCTTTACAAACTGTTTGGCTTTGATTTTAAAATCGGCTTTTTCATCATCTTCCAATTCTAATTCCTGATTAAAACGAGCCGCTGCCGTATCAATAATCGGACTGAGTTGCTGCACATCTACACCATTGAAATACATCTCAACAAATTTTTCAACTTCTACCTGTTCATAAACGCCAATATCGTCAAGCACTCCTTTCAATTCATGAAGCACATTTATATCTGTTGCTTTGCTTAAAGAAGTAGAAGTATAAAACGGATCAAAAGAAGCTTTGATGTCGTCTGCCTGATTAAAGAAATCCAAAATAAAAAGGTCTTCGGTTTTCTTGCCACACTTGTCACAAGCACGATTTAAACGGGAAAGCGCCTGTACTGCCATTACGCCTTGTAATTTTTTATCAACATACATAGTGCATAGCTTGGGCTGGTCGAATCCTGTAAGATATTTATTTGCCACTACTAAAAGGCGATAATCGTCTGAATCAAATTTCTTTCTTGTATCTTTTTCCGGAAAACCGTTCAGTTCTGATTCTGAATATTCAATGCCGTCCACTGTTTTTATCCCTGAAAAGGCAACCGCTATTTTAAAAGGATTTCCTTTATCGGATAGTATGCGATTAATCGCTAGATAGTATCGAATAGCTGACTCAATATTCTGCGTTACAACCATACCTTTGGCTTTCCCTTTTAATTTTTTTGTATTATAAATCTTGCTGATAAAATGCTCCATCATTATTTCAGCTTTTGTAGCTATAGTTCGTTTGTCTCTTTCAACAAAAGCACGTAATTTCTTTTGTGCCTTCTTCGTATTAAACAAAGGGTTATCCTGAATTGATTTTTCTATTTCATAGTAGCTTTTATAGGTGGTGTAGTTAGCCAAAACATCCAGTATAAAACCTTCTTCTATGGCTTGTTTCATGGAGTATAAATGAAATGGTTTAAAAGAACCATCGTCTTCTTTATTACCAAATCTTTCAAGCGTGGCATTTTTGGGCGTGGCGGTAAAAGCCAAATACGATGCATTCCCTTTCATTTTACGGGCTTGCATAGCTTTTAAAATCTTGTCTTGCCCATCTTCTTGCTCTTCTTCGTTTTGTTTCATGCCCATTGCCTGATTCATTTTTCCTGCGGCTGTTCCGCTTTGCGAACTGTGTGCTTCATCAATAACTACAGCAAATCTTCTGTCGCTTAAATCGGCAATTCCATCTACAATAAAAGGGAATTTTTGTATGGTGGTAATGATAATCCGCTTTCCTTGTTCTAAACTGTCTTTTAACTCTTTAGATGAGAATGCGGGAGCTACAATATTTTTAACCTCCGAAAATTCTTTGATATTATCACGCAGTTGTTTATCCAGTAATCTTCTGTCGGTTACTACAATTACAGAATCAAATAGAGGATTGCTAATTCCTTTGGCCCCCGGTATTCCTTCTCTTTCGGGATATGTTTCGATGAGTTGATAAGTCGCCCATGTGATGGAATTGGATTTACCGGAGCCGGCAGAATGTTGAATTAAATAGGTATGACCAACGCCGTTTTTTCTCGCATGCGATAAAATTTTTCTTACGACGTCCAATTGATGATAACGCGGAAAAAACAAGGTGCGTTTGCTAAGGGCATCTTTGGGTTTACCGTCAAATCGTACAAAGTGTTGTATGATGTTCGTTAAACTTTCCCGTGTCAATATTTCTTCCCAAAGATAAGCGGTTTTATGACCAAAAGGATTAGGTGGATTGCCTTTGCCGTTTTTATAGCCTTTGTTAAAGGGCAAAAAGAAGGTCTTACCGCCATTCAATTTGGTGGTCATATAAACTTCATCCGTATCAACGGCAAAATGCACAATACAGCGTCCGAAATTCAACAAAGGCTGACGCGGGTCGCGGTCTTTTTTGTACTGTCTTATGCCCTGAACTTTTGCTGTTTGTCCTGTCCAAGGATTTTTTAATTCTAAGGTGGCTATGGCTATCCCGTTAACGAAAATAACCATATCAATTTCTTCGCGGCTGTTGTCAAGATTGTATCTGACCTGACGGGTAACGCTAAATTCATTTTTTTCAAAATTATCTTTTACCGATTGACTACTACTTGCCAACGGCAGTTGATATAACAATGTAAAATGAGCATCTTCAACATCCAAGCCCTTGCGTAACAGGCGTAGAATACCGTATTTTTTGACCATCCGGTCGTAGCGTTCCAATATTTTTAATTTCCAATCGGAAGTGCGTTGGATTTTCTCCAATTCCTCCATTTGCGTATTTTCCAAGAAATGCCAAAAACGGGTTTCATCTATGGCATATTTGGGATTAAAATCATTGGCAGAACCTATAAAATAGCCAATACCGGAACGATATAATTCTTGTGATTCTGCTGCAAAATTACCTTGTGCTTTTAAATCCTCCAAGCAAGTGCCTGTAAGGGCTTTTTCTATGGCGGCTTCTAATGCCTGTTCGTTTGTTTTACTTGTGTTCATTTTTCAATTGCTGTTTGTCTGAATATGATTTGTATGATTGCATCGTACTCATCATTTATTTTTGTCTCTATCTTTATTAATTTTGTTTGATAATTTTTTATTGTACACTCTATGAAATTGTAAACTTTGTGCACCAAAATTAATCAATAAACCATCAGAAATATTATAAGCTTCACAATAATTGATAGCTTGAGCCTTGTGCACTCCTTCCAATTTTTCAACGGCTTTGATTTCTAACATTAAACAGCCTTCAATAAAGAAGTCAACTCTTCTTGTTCCAATTTCAAAACCTTTGTAACGCAAAGGCATTTCCATCTCTCGCTCATGGGAAATGTTATTCAAATTTAATTCTATACTCAAAGCACGTTGGTATATTACTTCTTGGAAGCCATTGCCCATCTGTCTATGAACCTCCATTGCACAGCCAATTACCCGATGAGTTAATTTATTTATTTCTG
>JALSTN010000052.1 GCA_026983735.1 Saprospiraceae bacterium
CTATTGTCAAATGCAAGAGAAATATTTCTATGGTACTTAGAGCCCTTTATTTGATCAAGTGCATTGCGCAATGGGTCAATAATAAGTGTTAGAGGAGTGCGAAGTTCATGTGAAATATTGGCAAAGAATTGGGTTTTCATATCATCCATCTTCTTTAAATTTTCCTTCTCTACTTGTTCTAATTCAAGGGCTAATTCCGCTTCTTTCTTTTTCCTTTTGCTGTAGCTATAATAGCTAAGGAATAGGCTAAACAAAACAACTAGAACCAAAATTCCTCCAAAAAAGATAACTTTCTTTTGATTCCTTTGGCTTTCTATTTCCGTTTTTTGAGTAAGCAATTCTTTATCCTTTTCTGCAATTCGGTAGCGAGCATTGGCCTCCGCTAGTTTTTCGTTCATTTTCTCGTTAAAAAGCGTGTCTCTAAGCTCATTTTCTAGTGAGAGATATTTAAGTGCTTGAGGAAAATTTCCGGATTTTTCATACCATTTACTCAAGAAAAAATAGCCGTTCCTCAATTCTTCCAAATAGTTGTTTTCCCTAGCTAGTACTATTCCTCTTTCTAGGTAATACTTCGCTGAATCATAGCTTTGCAATTTCATTAAAACATAACCCAAACTATTTTGCACCTTTGTGGTTAAGTGCGTATTATTAACTTCAATCGTATAGGACAATGCGAGCCTCAAATAGTGCTCTGCACTATCAAAAACATTTTGGGATATATAATCCGAGCCCATATTTTGATAAACATAACCAAGCAGATTGAATTGATTATATTTAACCGCGTACTTCAAAGCTGATTCCAAATATTTATGCTTGATAGAATCATCCTCGGTTACAGCGGATAAGTTGAGATAGAGATTTCCCAAACCAATATAGTAGTGGGAGGAAAGCGCCAATTTTTCTGCCCGATTATAGTAGGATTTAGCGGTTTTATTATCTTCCTTAATAAAGTATTGAGTTCCAATATTTATATACGCGTCCAAAATGCCGGCAGAATCCTTTAAGCGCTTGGATAGATTTAGTGATTCAAACAAATACTTGAGCGCATCGTCTGTTTGATTCAGATTTTGATGTAGGACTCCCAATATATTAAAACACGCCCCAACTACGCTTTGATTGTTTAATTTACGTGCATATCTTAATGCTTCTTCAATTGGAGAAATGGCAGACTCAAATTGCCCCATTTCATACCGTGCTACTCCTTGATCATAATACATCAACATATACCCTCTAGGAAAATCTAAAACAGAGCACAAATCAAGTCCCTCCTTACAGAGCTCCAATGCTTTTTTCCCATCCTGAAATCTAACTTCACCAATCAATTTATGAAGCGTATTTAGATAATTCGAATCCTTTGGCATTTGATTCAATACAGACACTAGACTATCGATGAGAGTACTCTGTCCTTGCATTGAATTGATATTCGATCCATATGAAAAAATCACAAAGACATGGATCCACACCTTGAGGAATGAAATACCATGTCCTATTTTTTGACTTCTTAACATAATTAATAGTGAATAGGAATTATCTCATTTAAAAGGATATCATAATTATAAAAAAATCCACCTATCTTCCTCTTGAATTGTCTATCGTGTTGCTTTCCTCCGGATCACAAAATCGGATCACTTCAGGTGAACTCATATCGTTAGGGCATCAACTATCTGCCATGGCCTTAGACTAAATGGATTCAATAGCTTCCCTTCCGTCAAAAGTAAGTAAAATATCTTAGTTTTTCAAGATCATTACAACTCAGGATAACTCTAACCCGGCTACATTGATACTCTTTTAGATCTATGAAATACTTATGCCCGCACCTAAACACACTTAACTTTCCAATATTTAACCATCATAATTAACTGGCATTCAACACATGCCGATTATAGCAACGGGATGTCCGTTAAGAGCAATCCCTTCACTGGAGACGCTTTTACTTTTGTTGTATCAAATAACAAAAAAGGTTTTGAACCAATAAACTAATACTCTAATTAACCAATCTAAATTATAAGCTCTATGAAGTTAGTAAATATCTTTGGAATTCTATGCCTATTGCTATGTGTCATTAGTTCTCCTTTAAAAGCCCAAACCTTAGTAACTCAATCCATCGGGTCAACAGGTTCAATCTCCGGAAACCCCGATCAAAATAGGATGATCTGGAATGTCGGTGAAGTTGTTATCGGTCTGACCCAAGGTCAAAATAAATTCAATCAAGGCATTTATCAATTTATTGATTGGTCTACCTCCACTAAAAACTCCCCTTACAATTCTAAATTATTTACTGCATATCCTAGTCCTACCCATGGTCCGATCCGAATACAATCCTCTCAGAGAATTGAGATTCAAATAGTTGATCTATCAGGCAATGTAGTATTGTTTCTCCATGATGGAATCCGTGGAACGTCGATTGAACTAGAGCCTTCAGAACAGCTTATTGACCTTAGTCCTCTAGTAGTTGGAACTTATTTTTTAGTGGCCAAAAACGATCAAAATAATATTCAAGTACAAAAAATTGTATTGTTTAAATAGCCTAATCTACCCATTTTATAACCTTTAATAAATTAAAAGTATAACTAATGAAAAATTTCTGTATCAACAACCTCCTTCT
The DNA here is from genome assembly GCA_026983735.1 of Saprospiraceae bacterium. Classification (GTDB taxonomy): domain Bacteria; phylum Bacteroidota; class Bacteroidia; order Chitinophagales; family Saprospiraceae; genus JALSTN01. The sequence continues at coordinate 2,606 of JALSTN010000052.1, forward strand.
GAGTATAAGTTTGTTCTGGGGTATCTATTCTACCCATGCCCAAACACCACAAGCTTTCAACTACCAAGCTATGGCTTTGGATAAGTCTAACAGACCCTACAATAATCAAACCATTCACATTCAAATTTCTCTATTGGAAGGTGGTGCGAATGGAACAGCAGTCTATGTAGAGAGACATAAAGAGATTACCTCCTCTAATGGGATCTTCTCTTTGCAAATTGGCAAAGGAACCATTCAATCCGGACACTTTTCTGATGCAGACTGGAGCGCTCATCCCTATTGGATAAAAGTGGAAGCAGATTTCTCAGGAGGCGACAATTTCATACTATTAAGCAATCAAAAAATGCTTTCTGTACCCTACGCATTACACGCTAAAACTGCTGAAGATGTAGATGATGCCGATGCCGATGCTACAAATGAAATTCAAACGCTAAGCCTAGCCGGAAACAAAATCTCCCTTTCCAAAGGTGGGGGATCCATTAACCTTCCTCCACCTACGATGAATACGGATGACCAGACACTCCAACTCAATGGTACTCAACTCAGCATCGAGGATGGAAATACAGTCAATCTCTCTTCCTTCAAAAGCCCTTGGAAAAAGGATCCACAAACGGGCAATATCGAATATCGAGCTGCTACTGCAATTGCTCAAATAATAGATAGTGCAGGAGCATTGAACCTCACTACTTCTGAGATTCGCTTCAAAGACTCCTCTCAAACTAAAACCTACTTTAGAAATGGAGAATTACTATACAACAGGGAAGTAACCATTTCTCCGGATCTCGTACTTATCAATCCCATCTCCGGAATAGGGACGGATTCTCTGTACTTCGAAGATTTTACCCAAGACCCTATGGATATTAACCGATCTATGATGAGTAAAAAGCAAAGCTATTTCTACAATAAGACAGCTAACAATGTCTTTGAGTCCTACATGGATCCGGTCCAAATGGAAATGCGCATCAACGATTCCGAAGCCAAAGCCAATTATGATGCTTATGGTCTTTATTCCACAACCTATGATTCAACCGGTGTTTTCAATGATTCTGAGTTGGATGCGAAAGCGGGAATAGGTTTATTCGTCGCTGAAGATGATGGATTTGGAGGGAGGAATGCATCTCTAACGAATCAATTCGGTATTCAGATTGGCCAAGGATTCACTTATGGAATAATGGATTATGCTGTCGCTTCATTAACAAGAGACACCCTAAAATTTGATTATTACCCCAACCAGGGTATGGCATCCGGATATGCCCACTATGGCAGAGATGAAGCTCTTTTAAAAATTGACATAGGGGGCTTTAGCCACAGCTCTATTCTGTCTCCTTACGGACTCTCCATGAACACCGGAAATGGAACTGACAGTATTAGATTGAATTTAAATTCCCAACATTTAGAATTTGAGAATCCCTTCGGTGGAAATTCATTTGCATCATTCGGTTATGATAGTATATTTATGAGTAAATATATTGGCTTATTATTCCCGGATAAAATGACTTTAAAGCCAAATAAATTACTATTTGCAAGTCAATTTATGCAGACATATATGGATAATCACTCATTTGGCATAAATTCTATTTCGTCCTCTTCCGATGTCTTTCAACGAATTGGTATCGACCCTAATGGTATGACTGTGCGCAATGAAAACCAATGGAAAACTGCGTATCTAGGCACAGGGAATGGAGGAGCTGCTGGACAATTGGATATTTGGAATGGGGTTAGCCCTTTTAAATTGGTGCAATTGGGTGGTGATAATCTAGATCCTAACGCCGGTTCTCTACAGCTATTCTTCAATGACCCCGGCTCCAATCCAAAAGTGAATCTGAGAATAAGAAATCAAACAGGAGAACTCTACTTACAGGGCAAGGACAATCTCAATGTATTTATCGGTGCGCATGCTCCCAATCGAGGATTGGTCGGGGTCTATGACCTCAACGGAGATTTCTCCGCCGGAATGTTTGTAGATAGTTCTAATAGAGGACATATTGAATCAGAAGTTATCATAGCTGGCGGATTGAAAGGTGCTTTTAATGGAACTAGTTCTCCCTATCCGCTTACCACTATCCAAACTCCATTATATGGGATGAATTTAGAAACCAGCAAGGACAACTGGGAGTTCTTTATTCAAGAATCAGGAGATATGGGACTTTATGCCAACAATGCTTTGGTCGGAAGATTTGATGTATCCACAGGGGTCTATTCCTCCCTTTCAGACA
>JALSTN010000053.1 GCA_026983735.1 Saprospiraceae bacterium
GCAATATTGAGCGTATTTTTTCATAAGGAGATATCGAAGCATTACACTTATCACAATAATTTTGGTATTTTTGCATGTCCTAACTTATTCTTCCTTTTAATATTTATATAATAGGTTGATGTTTAGTACTTTTGATGTAAAATTAACTTCTTAGCCCTACCATTTCATACAATAACCCACATAATTACAATACATATCATGAAGCGAATAGATATTAAGCATTTCATCTCTCTATTCTCCGTGTTTGCGATGTTGTCGACAAACTTATCATCGCAAAACATACCGGCGGTATACTCTAATATTTTTCAAGAGCAAGAGGGACTAGTTTTGAAAGATCTTAGCAAAGGAGAAGATTATTCGCAATACTTGCCCGATTCTAAATATCGTTACTCTAAAATTTCGGCTACCCCGAAGGGGACGGAGAATGGCCTTCACTTTGATTTCGGAGACTCGACACTAAACGGAACAATTTATTATGGTTTAATTAAGACGGAAGGAGTGCGATTTCCCCAACCCGTCTATTTTAAGCGCAATGCACACATAGAAAGAGGAAAGGCTAAGATCAATTTGAAAAAATCCTTCTCGGGAAAATATGATTTTGTTAATTGGGAGTCAACAGGAAAAATGATTGTCGGGTATAGAATTGTTGAAGACAATGGAACTATCTTGTATGACGGTCGTGTAAATGTGAAGGGGAAAGGACCATTTGAAGTAAGTCTGACTCTTAAAGAGGGGCCATTTGTCACCTTACAAACTTCCTCAGGAGTGACCATATACTTTAAGACAAATACACCTGCTCTTTGTACTGTCGAGGTGAATGGCCAGTGGTATAAAGATACCCACATCACAGCTGTTCATGAGATTAAAATTGAAGGTTTGCGGCCTGATAGATCTTATCGATATACTGTACATTATGGGGAAAATACAGAGACCTATCATTTTCGCACTGCCCCATGCAAGGGGGCTTCGACTCCATTTACGTGGGCATATGCTAGTGATAGTCGTGCTGGTTCGGGCGGCGGTGAGCGAAACATAAGAGGCACAAATGCTTATATTGTGAAAAAAATGATGGTTCTTGCCAAGCAGAGAGGAGCGCGTTTTTTCCAATTCACCGGAGATATGATTAACGGATACAAGACGGAGGAGGACATTATGAATCTCGAATATGCTAATTTTAAATCAGCGGCTAAACTTTTCTGGCATTACGCTCCTGTAAACGCAGCCATGGGTAATCACGAAGCATTGATGACATCATTTGAAGGTAGACGTTCAGTGGATCGATTTCCCTTTGATAAAGCCTCTGCGGAGAAGTGTTTTGCTGACAATTTTGTCAATCCACATAATGGCCCTATAAGTGAAGATGGTGCATCCTATGATCCCTCTCCCCATACTATGGATTTTCCTTCTTATGACGAGTGTACTTATTATTACACTTATGGAAACATGGCAATGGTGGTACTAAATTCGAATTATTGGTATGCACCTTCGACTGGAACAATCCCACTTCACTCCGGTAATGTGCATGGATATATAATGGACAATCAATTCAAATGGCTTGAGGAAACAATTATGAGGTTGGAGGCTGACTCTGCGATTGATCATATTTTTGTAACTCTTCATACTCCGGCTTTTCCGAATGGCGGACATTCAAAGGACGATATGTGGTATGGGGGGAATAACGAAATTCGACCCTACGTCTCAGGAAAGCCTGTTGAAAAAGGTATCATAGAGCGAAGAGATCAAATTTTAGATTTATTAATTAATCGTTCTAAAAAATGTGTGGCACTATTGCATGGGGATGAGCATAATTACAGCAGGTTAGTTATCTCAAATACGACTCCGATGTATCCTGAAAATTGGTCCAAAGAAAGGTTGGACATAACACGTCCTTTTACCCAAATAACAAATGGTGCGGCGGGCGCACCATACTATGCCCAGGAAGAATTGCCTTGGAGTAAAGATGTCAAAATATTCTCGCCATTGAATGCATTGATGTTGATCACTGTAGATGGTAAGCATGTACATTTAGAAGTTATCAATCCGGATACATTTGAAGAAATAGAAAAAGTGGATCTTAGATAATTTTTTATAGTGAAAATGTTATCTTTGAGCTAGGGAATTGAGCAGGTACCTAAAATTCTCCAACCTCTCAACCAAGTAAAAATAAATAATGAATAGTATAATAGCAATAGTCGGTCGACCCAATGTCGGGAAGTCAACACTGTACAATCGACTTATAGGTGAACGAAAGGCCATAGTCGATAACATAAGTGGAGTTACCCGAGACCGTCAATATGGAGAATGTGAATGGAACGGAAAAAGGTTTACGGTCATTGATACCGGTGGGTTTATCCAGTCTTCAGACGATGTGTTTGACAAGGCGATTAGAAGTCAAGTTGAAATTGCCATGCAGGAGGCTTCTCATATTATTTTTATGACTGATGTAACAACCGGAATTACAGATTTGGATGACGACATAGCTAAGTTGCTTAGAAAAAGTAAAAAACCGGTCTTTTTGGCTGTAAACAAAGTGGATAATCACGAACGCTTGCTTTTGGCCAATGAATTTTGGAGTCTTGGAATTGAGGATACATTCTTTTTATCGTCTATTACCGGGAGTGGCACAGGGGATCTGTTAGATGCTCTGACAGATTTAATTGAAGTAGAAGAGGATAATTTAAGTGAAGAAACAGATGAGGAAGTACCAAAATTTGCGATCATTGGACGCCCAAATGTTGGTAAATCCTCTTTGACCAATGCGCTGCTTGGAGAGGAACGCAATATCGTTACTGATATAGCAGGTACGACCAGAGACTCTATTCATTCAGAGTATAAGAAGTTTGGTAAGCATTTTAAGTTAATAGATACAGCAGGAATAAGAAAAAAAGCAAAAGTACACGAAGATCTAGAGTTTTATTCTGTTATTCGAGCAGTTAAAGCAATAGATGAAGCAGATGTTTGCTTATTAATGATTGATGCTACAAGAGGAGTTGAATCTCAGGATATGAGTATTCTGGATATTTGTTTAAAACGCAAAAAAGGAATTGTATTTTTAATTAATAAGTGGGATTTGGTGCCGAAAGAGACCAATACGGCTAGGGATTTAGAAGAGCAAATTAAGAAGAAAACAGCTCCATTTACTGATTTTCCTATTGTTTTCATCTCAGTCTTGGAAAAACAGCGCATTGCCAAAACTCTGGATGCAGCAATGGAAGTATTTCATAATCGACGCCGTAAGATAAAAACCTCAACATTGAATGAGTGGCTCAGTGAGGCTACGGATAAACTCCCCCCGCCTTTGTACAGAGGTCGAAGAATCAAACTTAAGTATGGAACACAATTGCCCTTGTACTATCCTGCTTTTGCCTTTTTTACAAACTATCCAAAGGAAGTAAAAGGCCCTTACCGCAATTATTTGGAGAATAGATTAAGAGAAAGTTTTAATTTTACAGGCGTTCCTCTTACTATATATTTTAGAGATAAGTGATATGAAAAAAATCATGAGAGAGCAGCGGTTACATAGCTGCAGAAAATTTATAATACATTTATATTCAATTTATTAGAGATTTTTAAAGATATGAAATTGCAAAATACGAGCATAAAGGATTTAGTAGTTCTCGAGCCTCTATTGTGGAAAGATGACAGAGGTTATTTTATGGAGTCCTTTAACCGTTCTGTATTTGAAAAGTATAAATTGGAGTACAACTGGGTGCAGGACAATGAAGCGCTTTCACATAGAGGAGTTACCAGAGGCTTACACTATCAGATAGGGCATTACGCTCAAGCAAAGCTTGTGCGGGTTATCCGTGGGAAAGTTCTGGATGTAGCTGTAGACTTGAGGAGTAAAAGTAAGACATATGGGGAAGTTTATAGCATTATTCTATCCGGGGAGAATAAGTTGCAATTGCTCATTCCTCGTGGATTTGCCCACGGTTATCAAGTTTTGGAAGATGATACTATATTTGCTTACAAATGCGATAACTATTATTCCAAGAATCATGAAGGGGGGATTTCCCCGGAGGACAATGCACTGGGAATCCCATGGCCGTTATCGCGTGGGGATTGGATTATGTCATCCAAAGATCAAGCCCTACCCTATTTCCCCAATCACATATCTACCCAGCTATGATTAGTATACTGGTTACCGGCGCTAATGGTCAATTGGGAAGTGATTTACGAGCGATTGCTTCACAGTATCCTAAATTTAGAATCACCTTTGCTGACAGACAAAGATTGGACTTATGTGACATAGAAAAATTCGAACAATTGTTAGATCTCTATTGGCCGCAATATGTCATTAATGCTGCAGCTTACACCGATGTAGAGAAAGCCGAACATAATCAAAGAGCTGCCTTTGCTGTAAATGCCGAGGCATTGGGGCCAATAGGAGAATTGTGTAAAAAACGTCGTATCAAGGTGCTCCAAATAAGTTCAGATTATGTTTATCACACTGAATCGGATACTCCAATAACTGAAGAAACTCCACTTGCACCAAAGGGTTTATATGCTCGCTCAAAATATCATGGAGAGAAAAATCTGATAGCATCAGGGGCTTCATCTGTAATCATTCGTACTTCTTGGCTTTATTCCTCTTTTGGAGATAATTTTGTTAAGACAATGCTAGAACTTAGCAAAAAGAAAAAGCCTATCAAGGTCGTATCTGATCAAATTGGAGCACCCACTTATGCCAGGGATTTGGCTAAAGCTATCTTGGATATTGTCCTTAAGACTGAAGAAGATCAAATACCTTGGAAAGGAGATATTTATAATTATTCCAATACCGGAGAAACCTCATGGTACGGTTTTG
>JALSTN010000054.1 GCA_026983735.1 Saprospiraceae bacterium
ACATCTCCGGGCGGGCTAAAGGGACGCCGGGTTCAAAGTTCTGTGCTCAGCCGACCCTTTCATACAAAGACACGGTGCTCAGCATAGGGCCTTGTATCGGACAACTCCGGATCTTAAGGCGATGGACAGCTCAGGATCCGGATCATGCTGATCTGAAGGCCAGTGGTACTCAAGTCATCACCCTCCTGGACACCACTCCCCCGAGTTTTAACGGCTGTCCGGCCGATATCACCGTCGCTTCAAATGCGGATTGTGAAGCCATCGTACGGTGGGCACCGCCGCAAGCTTCTGATGACTGTGGAATAAAGTCTGTCATCCATACACATACTCCCGGAGACACTTTTCCCATCGGGACCACACAGGTCATCTATACGGCCGAAGATAATTGCGGGCATACCGCCCAATGTGCATTTAACATTACGGTCACCAAGCAATGTTGTACAGAACCTCCGAGACTACAACTACCCCCTGATTATTCCGGATGTCCGGGTTCTAAGATCACACCTGACATCTCCGGGCGGGCTAAAGGGACGCCGGGTTCAAAGTTCTGTGCTCAGCCGACCCTTTCATACAAAGACACGGTGCTCAGCATAGGGCCTTGTATCGGACAACTCCGGATCTTAAGGCGATGGACCGCTCAGGATCCGGATCATGCTGATCTGAAGACCAGTGGCACTCAAGTCATCACCCTCCAAGACACCACTTCTCCGAGTTTTAACGGCTGTCCGGCCGATATCACCGTGGCTTCGAATTCGGATTGTGAAGCCATCGTGCAGTGGTCGCCGCCCCAAGCTTCTGATGACTGTGGGATAAAGTCTGTCACCCATACGCATACTCCGGGAGACACTTTTCCCATCGGGACGACGCAGGTCGTCTATACGGCTGAGGATCATTGCGGGCATACCGCCCAATGTGCATTTGCCGTTACGGTGATTGATAATTGCTGTGTAGATCCACCTCGATTAACTATACCAACGGATTATGTAGGATGTCCTGGAACACCATTAACAACAGATATTACCGGGAAAGCTACCGCAGTCGCTGGAGGCGCTCATTGTGGAACACCGAAAATCACTTACAAGGATACCGTACTTCAATTAGGGCCGTGTTCGGGGCAAATACAAATCCTAAGGACATGGAAAGCCGAAGATCCGGACAAACCGGATCTATCATCGACAGGGAATCAAAGGTTGACCTTGATGGACGACACTCCACCACTTTTTAAAAATTGTCCCGGAGACATCACAATCAATCCTACTTCGGATTGTGAAGCAACACCAGATTGGCAACCCCCGACTGCAGAAGATAATTGTTCTAATAAAGTCACCATCGAATCCAACCATCAGCCGGGAGAATCCTTTCCTGCCGGGGTAACCACCGTGATATATACTGCTAAAGATGGCTGCGGTAATGAAGCAAAATGCTCCTTTGATATAGTGGTAGAAGACAACGGCATAACGATACTTTGTCCGGGGGACCAAGTGCTTGCTGCACCGTATTCAGAGGGAGGTATGGAGGTCGAGTTTCCAGAGCCGGAAGCAACACTTTGCAATTCTTGTTTGAGCGATACGGTGCGCAATAGATTTATGTATATGGGGACATTTAGAGGCCATAAATACTTCTGTTCTCGATTTCAAATGCGATGGCCGGACGCCAAGGCCAAGGCAGAAAGCATCGGTGGATATCTAGCCGTCATCGAAGATGAAGAAGAGAATGCCTACATCGCCCACCAATTAATGGGCACACCAGCCTATATCGGATTAACGGATGAGGCTTCCGAAGGACATTTTAAATGGGTCAATGGAGCAACCCTTTCCTATACAAATTGGGCTCCCGGAGAACCCGATGATCTAAACAGTGCTCAAGACTATGTTGAGCTATATCCAGATGGACAATGGAAAGACCAATACATGATGAGGCCCCGAGAGTTTGTTGTAGAAGTACCGTGTTACGATATCGAGTTGTTAAGTACTTTTAATCAAGGGGACTTTCTACTTTGTGGGGATTACGAGGTATCCTACGCAGTCCACAATGTCAACGGAGGGTCCGACACTTGTTCATACAACCTACATATAGATTGTCCCATGTGGATGGACTATTGTCCCGCCAGAGGATTAAGCACAAAAAACACGTGGATTGAGGCCGTTGAACTGAGTAACCAGATGATTAAAAGTGGAAATAACGGAGGGTATTGGGCAGAGAAAAACAAAACCATCGAACTCAACACCCAAGAGACTCAAACTATGGAAGTCATTCCGGGAGGAACTGCTACCAAATTGTATTGGAAAGCCTGGATCGACTATAATCGAGATGGAGAATTTGATTATAGGGAATCTATCGGATTTGGTTCCTATCGTTCGGGGATGTCGATAGACTTTAGCATTCCCAGTGGGACGCCATTAGGATTGGCAGCTATGCGGGTTATATTAGCTTATGGAAAATCACCTACTGACCCTTGCAAAGAAATAGGATTTGGAGAAGTAGAAGACTACTATCTCTACATAACCTCCTCCCCTTCCAAACAAGGGCTTCGCGAGGATCGACATGAAAAGTCAGATCCCAATTCGTGCACCATCTCGCCAAATCCGGCTTGGGGGCAATGCATTATTGCAATGCCTGAGGGGATAAATGAGATCAAGGTATATGACTATCGCGGACAATTGGTTACTGCCAACCATCCGGGAGATGCAACACAAACCCAAATTGATGTATCAGAATGGCCGGAGGGAATCTACACCTTAGTCATAGTGGATTCAACACAACAGCGGGTCGTCAAAAAACTGGCCGTCGTACGATAGCGTCAATAGAAGTAAACCCGTTTGACGCGAGAGGAGATAGAGGTAAAAATCTCGTATGAAATGGTACCTGCCGCCTCTGCCAGGGACTGTACAGCAAGGTTTTTACCGAAGATTTCCACTTCATCTTCTTCTTTAGCAGAAGGAATATGGGTGATATCCACCATACACATATCCATCGCTACAGCACCAAGTATGGGCGCCAATTGGCCCTGTATTAAGAAAGCGTATTTTCCATCACTAACCGCTCTGGGAACCCCATCGCCATATCCTATGGAAATTACGGCGATGCGCATATCTCGTTGGGCGATAAACCGCCGGCTATAACCGACAGATTGACCTTGATGGATATTTTTAATTTGTGTAATTCGGCTTTTTAGACTGAGGACAGTATGCATATACTCCCTAAAGGGCAGATAGGAATCGATACCATACAATCCTGCTCCGAGTCTCACCATTTCATACTGATTGGCAGGAAAACGAATAATCCCCGCTGAGTTGAGAATATGCCTCAACGGACGATACCCCAAGACCTCAACTATTCGGTTGTAATTTTTTTCAAAAGCCTGAAACTGCTGCTGTGTATAAACATCGTGCTCTTCTTCCCCGCTCGCCGCCAAATGGCTAAAAATAGAACGGACATTGAGGCGTGGGAAATCTTGAAGTGACTTCAATAGCTTAGGCATATCTTTTTCTTCATAACCCAGTCGATGCATGCCTGTCTCCAGCTTTATATGAAACCCGGGCCAACGATCGACGGAAAGGCAAAAATGAATCCATTTATCCATCAACCTCAACGATGAAATCTCAGGTTCAAGATCAAATCTAAGGTAGTTAGAGAACTGTGGAACTTCAGGATTTAGGATCATAATCGGGGTTCGAATACCGTGATTTCGAAGGTGAATCGCCTCATCTGCATAAGCGACAGCAAGATAATCCACACCGTGATATTCCAACATCCTACTGATCTCCACGCTTCCAGCTCCGTATGCATTGGCTTTGACCATGACCATAATTTTGGTATTTGATTCAAGCAAGCCCGTATATACCTTGAGGTTTTTGGACAAGGCATACATATCGATCTCCAATACGGTATGATGTGTCCTTTCAATCAATCGATCAGCGACCCTTTCCAAATGAAAATTTCTTGCTCCCTTTACCAATACGCTCTCCTTCTTAAAGCGCAATCCGGTATCCATAGCACTCAATAAAGCGTCAGTATCGGCATAGTATTGACATGTGATATCGCTTTTCAATTTGCCTTTTAATGCTTTAATTTCCGAGCCTACAGCAAGGACGCGATGAACTCCGGAAGCATTAATCGCATCTGCCAATTTTCGGTATAGCGTCCCTTGTTTATTTTCAGAAGCTACGAAATCACTGATTATGATCGTCCTTTTCCCTTTTGTCTCTTGCTGTCTCAAAAAATTTAGTGCAAGCTGAAAAGAGTCCCAATCTGCGCTATAACTGTCATTGAGAATTAAACATTGGTGGATCCCGGCCTTCAGTTCAAGTCTCATCTGGATCTGAGGTAAGGACATTAATTTCTCTTGCATCGTATCAACCGGGAATCCAAGATGTATAAGTGTAGTGATCACATGCATGGCATTCTCCAACGAAGCCCTATCTCTTGAAGGCAAGACAAGGGTAACCGTCTCCCCCTGATGAACAATATCCAGATGTGTATGGCCAAACTTATCATATCGGCTGTCGCTTACCCGGACATCTGCCTCTTGATTAAAAGACCACGTAAAAGAACGCCCTTTAAATGCAGCTTTTATCTCTCTATCAATATCCGAATGATCTAAACAATATATCAGGGTAGAGGCTGATTTAAATAAAAGAATTTTTTCTCTAATTTTATTTTCCTGACTTGGATATTGTGCACTGTGCGCATCCCCGATATTCGTAAAGATACCGATATTACACTGGATAATATCAGACAGTGCATTCATTTGCCCCGGACCACCGGGCCCTGCCTCAAAGATCGCGACTTCATGATGCTCTTCTAACCGAAGAACAGAAAGAGGCACGCCAAGACTTGAATTAAAACTTCTTGGACTTTTCACTACATGCCGCTCGGGAGTAAGCATTTCATACAACCACTCTTTAACCGTGGTTTTTCCGGTGCTTCCGGTGATGCCTATCACGGGTATATCCGTAAACTGACTCCTGTGATAACGGGCCAGTGATTGAAGCGCTTCCAGTGTATCCGGCACAAGAAGTACATTCGCATCTTCGGGAAACGGCCTATCCGAACATTGTACTAAGAAATTAGTCACGCCTTTAGAATACGCCTGATTTATAAAGTCATGCCCATCGTGATTTTGACCTTTGAAAGCGATAAAGAGGCCCGTTTTCCCATGAAAAGACTGCCTTGCATCATATATGAAATGGTGAACAGGCGCATCTTCATTTACCATCTGCACCCAACGGGCTTGTACGATACTCTTGATATCACCAATAGAATACATATATCTAAAATTAAAAAAATCTAAATAACACTTTCAAACTTACTCAATCAAGACCTAAAGGTAAGCATTGATCCCAAGCCATTAAGTCTTCGACACTAAAACATTTTCATTACTATGTAATGAAAGACAGAAGTCCCGATGAGCAGGTCCGTTTATTTAGAATATTGACCTCAAAATACATCTACTGAGTCTCCAATAATCAAAGAAATCGTCTTACATTCGCTCTATGAAAAAGGAGAAGCTACAGAAGGAGCTCATCGAAGTGCTTCGCAAGCAGATAAAAGGGGAGGTATTCGGAGATATTTCCCATCGAAGGATCTATGCTACAGATGCTTCGGTTTATGCGCAACTCCCTCTGGTCATATGTACACCCCAGGATAATCAAGATCTAAAGCATATCATAGACATAGCGAGATCTTATGGGATTTCCATCACACCAAGGACAGCGGGGACTTCCTTGGCCGGGCAAGCCATAGGAGAAGGAATTATTGTCGACCTATCCAAGCATTTCACACAAATTCTGGAAATAAATTCCAATGCCAAGAGCGTTCGACTTCAGCCCGGCGTAATACGGGATGAGCTCAATCAGCAACTTCGGCATTATGGGTTATTCTTCGGCCCCAATACCTCTACTTCCAATCGCTGTATGATGGGTGGGATGGTAGCCAACAATTCCAGTGGAACAACCTCTATAAAATACGGTGTCACACGGGATCATATCCTAAGGGTAAAGGGTTTACTCTCCGATGGAAGTGAAGTCACTTTCGAACCATTGGATACTATACAGTTGGCCAAAAAATGCACATTAGACACCCTTGAAGGAAAGCTCTATCGGCACATACGTAAACTACTTGAAAACCCCGAAAAAAGAGAGGTCATCAAAACATCCTATCCTAAGCCAGGTATAGGCCGACGCAATACGGGATATGCATTGGACGCATTGGTTGAGATGGCTCCATTCACTCAGGGAGGCCCTAGATTTAATATGGCTAAACTCATAGCCGGCTCTGAGGGTACACTAATGCTCATTACAGAGATTGAATTGGGGCTCTCTCCCTTACCCCCGGAAAATGTGGCCTTAATATGTCCACATTTTGACACGTTAAAACAAGCGATGGAAGCAGTTCCTCGCCTCATGAGATTCAACCCATATGCATTGGAAATGATGGATCGAAAAATACTTCAATGTACGATTGGGCATTCGAAGTTTGAAGTTTTGAGAGACTGGGTGGTAGGAGACCCTTATGCAGTTTTGATGCTGGAATTGCGGGGGAAAACGCCCTCCGAATTACAGCAACGTATTGATGCTGCATTAGAAACAATAAACGCGATGGTAGATAGCTATGCTTACCCGGTATTGCGAGGAGAAGATAAGGTGGATCGCGCTTGGACGCTCCGCAAAGCGGGATTAGGGTTATTGGCCAATCTACCCGGAGATGCCAAGGCAGTAGCCTGTATCGAAGATACAGCAGTTCATGTAGAGGATTTAAAAGACTATATCTTAGAATTTAAGGAGATGATCGGAGCCTACGATCAAGATCCTGTCTACTTTGCACATGCAGGTGCAGGAGAATTGCATATTAGACCGGTCTTGAACCTCAAAGATCCGGAAGATGTACGAAAGTTTCGCAAAATCACAGAAGAAACGGCCCACCTGGTAAAAAAGTACAATGGGAGCCTAAGTGGAGAGCATGGAGACGGGCGTGTTAGGGGAGAATTTATTCCTATCGTTCTAGGGGAGGAAGTCTATCAAATGCTCAAGTCTATTAAAGAGACCTGGGATCCAGAGCAGATTTTCAATAGAGGGAAGATTACCAATACGCCTCCGATGGACCAGTCCTTGCGTACCCATCCCGGCAGACCTACCCCCACGTATGCTACCTTACTTAGTTTTGACGATCAGGGTGGTATTGTAAGGGCAGCTGAAAAATGCAATGGAAGTGGTGACTGCCGAAGAACAGCCAAAAGCCAGGCACTGATGTGTCCTTCCTATATGGGTTCTCTTGAGGAATACAACACGACCCGGGCACGGGCTAACCTTCTCCGCACCCTCTTAGGCGAGGGCAAACCCAATGCATTAAGTCATCCTGAACTCAAATCCATTTTAGACCTATGTCTATCTTGCAAAGGATGCTTATCCGAATGTCCTTCCTCTGTAGATATGGCTGCCTTAAAAGCAGAAATAAGCTATCATTATTATCAAAGACATCGCCGGCCAATACAGGATATAATCTTGGGCCATGCCGCACGTGTATTTTCTTTGTCATCCATGTTTCCTAGATGGACCAATACATTTATGAGTCATAAGATCACTTCCAAATGGATTAAACGCTTGCTCCATATTCATCCGGAGAGAAGTATCCCCCCCCTCTCTCTCTCTCCTATTCACATCCCTAGCTCTGCTTCATCCCACCAAATCAAAGAAAAATACGTATGGATATTAGCAGATGAATTTACCCGATACCACGACCCACAGATTATCCAAAAAGCATTACACTTACTGAGCTGGCTGGGATACGTGCCCAAGATAGCCCCGATTAAAGACAGTGCAAGAAGCCAATTATCCAAGGGCTATTTAAAGGAAGCAGCCTCTGTGGCTGAGAAAAATATAAGGAAGCTGAAAGACTTAATTTCCTATAAGACTCCACTTTTAGGAATTGATCCTTCTACCATTTTGGGATTTAGAGATGAGTATCCCAAACTTCTTAGAGGGGAGAGAAAAGAACAGGCTTTGGAAGTCGGAAAATACTGTTGGACCATTGACGAATGGCTATTGCAGGAATTGAGAGCGGGAAACTTGCGTTTTGCCCCTCTAAATATCCCGGATCGACATATCCTTGTACACACACATTGTCATCAAAAATCCCTAGGGTTGGAATCCGACATTACCGAACAACTACTCCTGCACATCCCCCAACTGCATGTAGAACGCATCCCGTCCGGATGTTGTGGAATGGCAGGGTCCTTCGGTTACGATAAAGACAAATATGAATTGAGTATGTCTATTGGGGAGTTGGTGTTATTGCCGACTGTTCGTCAAGCACCACAAGATGCCCTTATCTGTGCCAATGGTACGAGTTGCAGGCATCAAATCAAAGATGGAAGCCAAAGAAAAGCATTTCATGTCATAGAAATACTCCATGATCTAATGAAGGATGGCATACCCACTGAAAAATAGGTTATCAGCTTCAAATCCTACCTCATTAAACCTATGCCGATTTGATTTTAGAACAAGACGTTACCCTCAGAATCCATCCTTAATGGTATTAGGACTTATCTCACCTCCCCCTTCGCCTGTCTTTCCATCAATCGAATAGATAAATTAAGAAAATCATGTTCTGTCAAAATCCCCACTAATTCATTATCCTTAGTCACCACAGGAAGCGCTCCAATTCCTTTTTCCCTCAAAATATCCAATGCCTCAAAGATGGAAGCCATCGGGTCAATTGTCACGGGATCCGTTATCATTATTTTATCGACCTTAATCGGTTTATCCCTTTTCAATTTGCAGCGCTTTACAAAATGTCGAAGCAACAAGCGAGCCGTTATGAGACCGACAAGGTTGCCCTTAGCATCCTCTACAGGCGCATACCTAATTCTTCTCCAATCCATGAGGTCAGCTACAAATTCGGCTATATCATCTTTCTGTACAGTAATCAAATCCGTCTGCATGCATTCCATCACCAAAAGATCAGTAGACACATAATTTTCCAAGTCTCCGAGTTTAGGTTCATCCCATTCGTGTACGGGTATATTATTGCGTTGGTTCTTAATTATAGACGCAGTAAGACAGGTTAAGGCTTCATCTTGAACGGTTTTCTCCAGTAAGTGCGTATAGCCGCGCAATTGCCATCGGGCTCCATTGCGATGTGTTTCTACACGGGCTTTTATCACACCAAGATATCGATCGATATCGGACTTTTTGATACCGACCGATTTGAGTCCTCTTTCAGACAAGGGAAGCAAAACGGTCTTAAGCAATTCGATAGCGGTGATTTTTCTGTCGTCAAACCATGTAAATTTTGAATCCAAACTGTATTGAGTGGCTTTCATGAAATTATCTCGGACATCAGCAAATGACATATGCTCCCTGATATCCTCCGTCTCATCGGCCAATCCCTGCATACAACCCAACCAAAATGCAGCAACTGCCATCTCATCCAATACCGAAGGACCTGCAGGAAATACTCTGGCTTCAATGCGCAAATGGGGCTTACCTGTATCCGATATACCATAACACGGACGGTTCCAGCGATAAATCGTAGAATTGTGCACTTGGAGCGCTATCAATTTAGGTACTTTTCCCTCTTTAATCAGCTCAAGGGAGTTTTCACTTTGATCCGGAGCAATAAGTGTCCTGAATCTTGCAATATCCTCTTGATAGATCTCAAGAATCGACTCCTTCAGCCAATCTTTCCCAAAATGCACTCTAGGAGAGCGTTCCCTCATATGCTCATGAGAAGAACGCGTATCCAGGCTTTGCTGGAATAACCCAATGCGAGACTCATGCCATAATCGTCGCCCGAACACGATAGGAGAATTTGCCGCTATGGCCAATATCGGCCCTGTCAATGCCTGAGCGATATTATACATCTTGACAAACCGCGCAGGACTGACCTGCAAGTGCAGTTGAAAACTCGTATTGCACGCTTCCAACAAAGGAGAGTTATGCTTGATTTTCAACTCATCGATTCCCTCCATGTATAGTTCAAAAGTACCACTAATCATCTGCTTCTCCAATGCTTCCATCAAAGCAAAATACCTTCTTTTGGGTGTCAGGTTATTCAATTCAAGGTGGTACTTCTTTAATGTGGGCAAAATCCCTGTCAAGATTAAGCTACTATCCAATTCCTCCAAGGTCTCCTGAATAATCCTAAGACGTTCAAGTGTTTCTTTCTCCATGTCACTGAGACAAGCCCCCTTAAACTCCCGTGGTGTCATTCCTATCTCTAGATTAAATTGCGCCAATTCGGTCTCCACCCAAGGATACTCCTTCATTTTTTCCAATGCCTGCATTGCTACGAGTGCTGGTCGATACGTTTGATTATCGACCAGACACATCTCTTGCTCCGCTCCAATTCGGACAATGTCTTCTTCAAACCACCCATTGTCTATCATGTACTGCAATGCGTGGACATCATCGAGTAAATGCCTTATAAACTTTTGCATTTCCTTATCACTCGACAACAAACTAACTTTCTGTTCACCCATAATTCTACTTTATCTAATTTGGTATGAAATGGTCAAAATCGGGGATTTTAATCACATTCAAATTCATGCTCATTTCACAGGATTGATTTAGTATGAATACAATATATCAATTAATCTGCCAAGATAGAAAAATATTTTTATACTTAGACCGTTATGATGGTAATGCACAAATTATTTGCCATAATTCTACTGTTTTTTGTCTTATTTACCGGATGTCAAAAGAAAAAAACTCCTGTCTTTGTACTGGAGTACCCCTTCAATTTTGAAGTTCCGGGAGGACTCAGTACATTCAAGCGATACTCTAAAATGTTTCGTGTACAAAGTGCATTAAACACCGCACTTCAGGCCAATAAACTTTCTCTCGAACAAGTCCAACAAGTTCTATCCCATGAGATGTGGTTAGAAACTACAGACGGTGGAGTTTATAATTACGGTAATTTTTCAGAAATTAATGTCTATATCCTCGATTCTAATGACCCAAACAAACGAATCGAAATCGGCTATGTACAGCCCGCAGTCAATGAAAAAGGACATATTATTCGGCTCCTTCCCGGAACTGCCAATGTATTGAAATATATGAAAGAACCTTTTTTTAACATTGAGATAGTCCTTACCCTTAGACGCATATCCTCCTATACCCAGCAACACATGTTCCTCAAATTTTCAGGCTTTACGGAGTAGCCCCACCGGCTTAGTTCCCCAAAAGTTCGCGTTTTTTTGGAGTTCAATTCCTAATAAACTTATTATTCTAGATTAAACCTATAGATTTGCAGGGATAAAATTTATTCATATGTTTAATAAAATTCACGTTCGCTTCATAATATAAAGGAAACACCTAAAATTTCTAACCATGTCAAGATCTCTACCCTTCATTCTTATAGCTTATTTTCTTTTAGGAACCCCAAATATCCGGGCTCAATACCCCAAAGATGAACCTTATAAACACATTATCGCCAAAACCCCAAAGCTCCCTGAATATCTGTCAACACTAATAGACACCACTCTGCCCGATCCTATCTCAATAACAAGAATTACCCGTTTCAATACGAAGTGGAATTGGTATCCCATACATGAATATGCTAAAATTCAACCCTGGAATGCCGATGCATCGCTGTATAAGTTTTACTCCGTTGCACTTTATGATGCGCAGACCCACTTACTCTACAGAAAATTGCCCGGCAGCAGTATTTATCCCAGTTATTGGTCCAACAAAGATCCCGACATTCTCTATGGCATTAAAGAAAATGGAGAGATTCGAACTTACTCTATTTCGAGAGATACCATTGAGACTCTACTTTCCATTGAAGGGTATGAAATGGTCAAGCTAGGTCCGGGAGAAGGCAATATTGACCAATACGATCACTTTGTCGCTTTAATAGGTAAAAAAGGGGTAGACCTCGACGTATTGATTATTGATTTGCAAGCTCATAAATTGATACATTCTGAGCATTTCAAAGGGGTATGGGCTGATGGTGGTCAGGCGCCTAAATATATTGATTGGGTATCAGTATCTCCCTCCGGCGATTATGTAGGCATCATGTGGAATCACAATACTACTTCCAAAAACCACCCCTTTGACAAACATTACGGTGTTGAGATCTATCGCTCCAAAGACATGCACTTTCTCAGACGAATAGCAGATTATGGCAATCATGGTGATTTTGGATATGCAACAGATGGTGCTGAAGTATTTGTTCAGTTTTGGGGACCGACTGGAACAATAAACATGTACTACCTTGACAGAATGGAGAACATCGTTCTCCAAACAGCTAGCGACTTTGCCGGAGAGGGCCACATATCTTGCCGCAATCTAAACCGGCCTGGATGGGCCTATGTTAGTCAAGATGAAAATACCAGGCAGATTATAGCCTGCAGATTGGATCGTTCCGGAATTGTCGAGCATTTTGGCCATCATTTTAGTAGCGCAACCAGCTATCTTAAGTCGCCGATGCCTGTCCCAAGTCCCAACGGAGATAAAGTGATGTTCAAATCCGACTTTGGTCACTCAGAAAACCAAGAGGAGATCTATGTCTTTGAAGCACAATTATACGATTTAACCTCCCATACTAGCTCAAAAGAATCCAATGATAATCCTAAGATGCACCTTTCTCCCAACCCAGCATCAAAGTCGACCTTACATATCCAATATGGAGAAGCTATTAATAAAATATCAATAGTGGACCTCATGGGAAATACTCGAATTTATGCTACTCCAGACAAAAAAGAAAAGTATATCCTCAATATTAATTCTCTCCCAACCGGATTATTCTTCCTCTTGGTAGAAGATAAAAAAGGCAACCGCTGTGTAAAAAAATTCATGAGAACAAAACTGGAATAAACTGTATATTTGCAAGCAATAAACGTTTCGTCTTCATAACTCCTTTTTATCGTTATGATAAGTATACTCAAATACATTTTATTTTTCTATTCTATACTTGGGATGTTAATAGCAGGTGGCATCCTGTTTAATCGCAAGCAGTCCAACAATATCTTTTTAGGTGTCTTCATCCTTATCCTATCCGTAAAGCAACTTAACTTTTTATACTCCTCCAGTGAATTAAGTCAGTTTTTCCCACAATTTATATGGTTGACTTTGCCGGGATGGTTTCTGTTAGGGCCCTTACTATACTTCTACGTATATTCCTATGGACGAGATTGGAGTATGAAATGGCAAAATTTGCTCCATTTCATACCATTAGGACTCCTTTCTATCTATATTTTCTACATGTTCCGATTGAGTGGAGTTGAACGAATACATTACATAAGGCAAAATTTTGACAATATAGTAATGCCTATTAATTTTGCCATTGCTTTCCACATATCTCTATATGCGGTATGGATGATACTAGTGGTAAGAAAAAAAATACTACCTCCAACAGATAAATATTACTTAGGGATATTAGTATTCATATATGTTCTCACTGTATTATTAGAATCCTATCTAACCGTATTTGCAGAAACGTATCAGTGGTTTGTGTATTATTTCATAGCAGCCTCTACCCTCACCTTATATGTGGGCTATCTACTTATCTACAGACCTCATTTCTTTGATAAATGGAGAAAAAAATACGGCAATTCAGCCTTGCCTCGGTCAAAAGCAAGATTAATCATATCCAAATTTGAATTACATTTTTTAAAACAAGAAATTTTTACTGACCGGCAACTTTCCCTCTCCTTAGTCAGTCAACAACTTGAGATTCCAAAGCATCAAATCTCCCAAAGTCTTTCGATGATTCTGCATACCACGTTTAATGAGTATCTTAATAAGCGACGTATTGAGTATGCTAAAAAAATAATAGGACAAAGACCAAAAATATTAGCTGTGGCGCTCGATGCCGGCTTTACCAATAAATCAACATTTTATCGGGCATTCAAGAAATATACAGGCCAAACACCAAATGAGTTTAAAAGAAGCATACAATAGTATTCTGTTCAAAACACACCCTATTTTTAGCCTTAGGCATCCACCTTCTAGACAAAAAGCGAGATGTATTTTATTAAAATCAAGTACTTGGCCGAGAAGACATAGCGAGGTAGACTATTAGGGTAATTACTTGCTTTTGAAGTCAAATAGTTCTGTAGCAGAATAACAGTTAAGGGTTAAATTGAGGGCACAATTTGATACTTGCGGAACGATAAAAATAGTATTATCCCCGAAGAAATCGTTGCGAAATTGGGTTGCTATAGAAGAGTTCAAATTGTTCATTGTTTGTATCCTACAGTACTTGATCTATTAATTGCCGTGATCCATTGTAAGAATTAAGGGGAGAACAGATATACCTTTATACAGACAATAAATAACAAAAAAAGTCTTAGTATTGCATCAAAAATACGTTTTGAGTTGTATTGTCGTTAAATAGAAGGCATGAAAGAGCGGGCAGATCATCATCTGACCGGGTTTATAAAACGAACGCTAACCTATATTGGGGCTATCTGTAAACCAAAATTAGATGATATTAGAACTCGTTTTTAGTATCAATTTGTATTGTAAGTCTGTATTATGAAACGAACATGAATTTTATTAATCATAAATTCACACACAAAGATAATTAAAAAAATTCATGTGAGAGCGGAGCGGTTCCATAGCTGCAGAAAATTTATAATACATTTATTATCAATTTATTAGAAATTTTTAAAGATATGAAAATATGGAATATTGTTATTATTATACTGTGGGGAATTTTGTTAATCGGCTGTAGAAAGGATATTGACCGCACCGTAAAGGATACTATAGAGGAGGAGCCACTAGTTTACGTCAATTGCTCTGTAACAGGTGTGGTAAAAGACACCCGGGGATTCCCGCTCAAAGGCGTACAATTGCAATTGGATAACTACATGCAGATGACAGATGACAACGGCGTATTCTATTTTAAAGATATCCAGGCCAATCAAAAATCTACAGTCGTCCGCGCTTCCCTACAAGGATACTTAGCGACACAAGTTAGTTTTATCCCGATTGTCAACAATGTCCACATCCTTTCCATCTCCATGACCAAATCCAACTTCACCGGCGCAGTTAACGGCTTATCCGGTGGGAAAGTTACCCTAGGCAAAAACAAGGATGTATCGATCTCTATACCGCCTGATGCCTGGCTTTTATCCGATGGCATTTCCTATCGAGGTGAGGTGCAACTGTACTTTGCTGCACTAGAGGAATTCTCTCCTACAGCTTTGCAGCAACTCCCTGCAGCTCTTTTTGGGAAATACGAGGGAGACACAATAAGAAATATCAACCCTGCAGGTGCATTTAGATGGGAAGCTCAAACTACCTCCGGTGAATCCCTGATCCTCGCTGATGGAAAAGCACTTGACTTCGATATGCCCTTTGCTTCCATCACCGAATATCCACAAGAGTTTGAAGGAAGATTGGACCTTTTAAGATATGATCCAACACTAGGGTTTTGGAAAAGAGATACTTTGGCCAATGCAGCCAATGCGCGTGCTCAATTTTCCCTGTCTGCTTCCGGTTGGTGGATAATGGGACAAGCTCAAGCATCTCAACAAGTGAAAATTAGATTGACTACAGCGGGGCAGGAAATTATTCCATTTGCCAAGATTTCTATATGGAGCAATGGGGTAGATCTGGTTCACTTCTCCGGACAGACCTCGGATAAAGGACTTCTGGTTACCTGGCTTCCTGTGGAAGAGGAGCTAACAGGGATTATAGAAGAGGGAAGACTTCCGCTAGTAGATAGAAGTTTTACTCCAAATCCGGATCATCCATCTATACAATTCAAACTAGACCTCTCCGCCCATACAACTTCGATGGAAGGTAGATTAGTGGATTGTTCCGGGAAGCCTGTCCAACTGGGATATTTCAAAATAAATGAAGATAGAGTTTTTCCATTTCATACCTCATCACAAGGAGGGGTAAGTTGGCCAACCTTCTTCAACACGGATAGTATCCTTCTCGTACAAGGAGTAGATCTAAATACAGGAAACAGTGGAATAACAGATGAATTGTATCGCGATGGAACCAAATTAAAGATCGGAGATCTTCTCGCTTGCCCAAAAGATGCAAGTACCTTTGTCCGATTGTATCTCAATGGTCAAGCTGCTCGCGTGTCCATCCCGGCCAAATCCACCTTAGAACAAGACTCTTCTTCTGTAATCATAAAAGTCAAATTCGAAAATGGATGGTTAATGAATTTGATGTTGCCTTTTGACTTTAATGCAGATACCCGAAAAGCGTTATCTTTTAGCCTTACGGGCAATGGTGTCGAGGTGATAACAGGGGCCAATGTCATTGGCGACGTAGAACTGGATCTCAAACAGATAGCTAAAGCAAAAAACGAGATTACCTCAGGAACTTTCACCTGCAAATATGAGGATGGCGGGGAGCGAAAAAAACTCTGGGGTAACTTTAGGGTCATAAGAAAATATTAACTGACGTAGTGGTCAAATACAGTGGTAATGGATATTCAAAGTATGATTAATCGGTCGATGGAGAATGACCGAGTGGCGCAAAAAGCCCTCGTACATCAATTCTCTGGATATGTCCATGCCATTGCCCTTCGCTATGCTAAATGCTCGGAAGATGCCCAGGATATTGTTCAAGATACTTTTATAAGGATGTTTGATAAGTTAGAGCAATACAATCCGGCTCTTGGATCTTTCAAATCCTGGATCTCCAAAGTAACTGTACGTGTGGCGCTCAATAAATACAAACGGTTTTTTAACCATAGAGAAATCCCTGTCGAGACATGGACTCAAGAGCCGGAAATTCAACCTGAAATTTACCATGCCCTAGACATGACCCAGCTCCTCCTAATTATCCAACAACTACCGGAAGGATATCGCGCAGTTTTCAATCTCTATTGCGTCGAAGGGTATAACCACAAGGAGATTAGTCATCTACTCGATATTCCGGATAGCACCTCCAGAGCCATGCTCTCCCGCGCCAAAAAGAAATTACGTAAAATCCTTATAGAGAAATATGCATTTGATTACAAACAATATTCCAATGGATCCCTTTGAACGACATATCAGAACCGTATTTGAGGATGCAGAAGTCCCCATCGATGTAGATCGCATATGGTCTGCCGTAGAACCTACTCTCCCAGCCCTTCAGCCTGTCAGTTGGCATGCCTGGAGAAAATGGATATTGGGTATACTACTGATACTCATATCTGCAGTCGGCACTTGGTGGGCTCTGCAAACTACCTCGCATCCATCTCCCATCATTTCTGTAAAGAACAATCACTTACCTAGTTCTGACAAGGGGTCGTATGAAATGGTAAAAACGCCTCTTCCCACCCACCAAGGAGAACTCCATAATACCCCAAATTCTCCGAAAGACGCTTCTGCAGCTATACTCCCAAATAAGAGTAAAGAACAAACCGCTCTTACGAATTCAAAAGACCCAATACAAATCAAGACCGATGAGAACCGGGAAACCACCCCCCCGAAGCCCATTCATCCCCACGCTAGCTCTTCACTAAGTATCTCTAATAGTAAAATGCTTGACTTAAATGGCGAAGCAGTCGGCATTCTCCTATCCCATCCAAAGACAGCTTCATCGGATCAGACAACCGACCATAACGAGGGAAACAGTCTTTCGAAACTTAGCGACCAGAGGGAGTTAGAAAGTGCGTTGGCCAGGCCTTCATCGGATGATAATGCAAAGAAAGATACCACAAATTCAGATTTAACAAAAATAGCTCCGCCTATAATTCATATAGGCATAGGCGAAATAAATTATTTGGGTATCGCCCAACCACCGGTGTTACCCCCCTTGGTATTTATCCCATTGGTACGCGGAGTAAAGGATTGTTATGATTTTAGTCTTAAAGTATGGCGTCATGAGCTCGATGTATATATTGGTCCGGATTATACCCCTATCCGTTTTACTCCCAAGACCTCATCTGATACACGTTATGCAGACTTACGAAAGCGGACAGAATCCTCCTTGGAGTCCTTTAGTACAGGGGTGCAATACAATATTCGGCATAGGAGTGGATTCTTTATAGGAGTGGGGCTCAACTACAGTCAGATAGATGAGAAGTTTGAGTTGCAGTCCCTTCAGACAGATACGGCATTTCGCAATGGGGTCGTACGTATCGACATTGATTCTACAGGGAAAGAACATATGCAAACAGGTCAAAAACGAATTTTCGAAGTGACAAAATGGGATAAACGGACGTATAATTACTATCGCTTCTTGAGTATTCCTATCGTGTTGGGTTATGGGTTTAGAGTTGGGTCTCTTGGGGTCGAACCAGCTGTCGGACTTGACATCAATCTTTTTCATAAAAAGAAAGGAGAAATTCTCCTTCCCACCGGATTACCCGGATACATTACCGATGGACATCCCAAAGAGGTGGCAGTGTATAATAGATGGGCAGGGCTGAGCTTGACCGGTAGCCTCAAGGTACTTTACCCCTTTCGGGACCGCTGGGATTTGTTTGCGGAACCCTATATGCGTTATCCCCTCCGATCCCTTACCATAGATACTTACTCCCTAGATCAAAAACGAAATACTTACGGTCTGAGATTCGGAGCACGATTCAAGTTTTAAAGGTTATCGTAGATCGAAATAACCTATAGAGGACCAACAGAAGAAGGATACTCAGTGAACATGCCCTCAGTATTCGAAAGAGGGGGTGCACTAGGGGAAAATCAGTAATAATAACACAATTCCTTGTATAAACCGGGAAGGTCGGATCGTCCAATAAAAATGAAGGTATAGACACTTGTGATAAGAAGGGCAGAGGGAGAGAAAACAGGCTGTCGGGTAGAGTATCCTTCCACGATGTCAACTAGCTATTTTAATCCCTCAATTTTCCGGCTTTGTTTTTCGAGGGCTTTGATGGTTTTCACCGGAGCTTCATTGAGAAATTGGTTGGTGACAAATGTAGGGATATACCCTCCCGGATCCATCGAAATCGTATATTCAAAATGAGTATCATGGGGAGACAAATATCTAAGTGCCCAAGTGACTTGATAATAGGTAATACGAACAACTCCTTCCTTGGGTTTTCGCTTGGGGTGCAAGGGAGCTACCGTTCTTCCTCTCCACACACCGTCTCCATCAACATAATGATGGGCATCCACTTCCAGATCCCGATCACTCAATGGAAAGGGAAAATCAATAAGTAAATAATAGGAAAAATCTTCCGGACTTTTTGTTGAGACTCTTTCAGCTACCAGACAGTTGTAAATCCATTGTGGGTATTCTTCTACTGCTCCTAAGGCATATACCACCGCGTCCATATTGGCGTGGATGATACCTGTCATTTTCACTTGCTTAATAGAAGAGCCTACAGGAAATCTGCTATATAGTGTGTACTCGCCTGCCTGTGTAGGGGGCCCCCAGTCTCCATCAATGGACTGGGAATGCGCAGACAGGGAGGTGAGGATTAGAAGTACCGCAAGAAGGACAACCCAATTAACGGTTATGAGATGGAGTAGATAGTTCTTCATTGACTGTGTTTACATTCTTTGAGTAAACGTAGAAATACTATTAAATGTTATGCCTATCAATTTCAAAATTGAGCATTCCTCGCTCTATGCATTTGTAAATTAATAGATATCTTTACCGCCTGAAGATAGCTTCCTATCTATTTGATGATTACAATCCTTGTTCATATCCAAACAGACATTTTACCATTTCATACCAAATGAATACGCTAAAGCCAATAGATATACTTCGAAAATACTGGCGATATCCTGCATTTCGTCCGGCTCAAGAAGATGCGATTCAGTCGATTCTGGATGGACGAGATGTTCTGGTGCTTTTAGCCACAGGAGGAGGAAAATCGCTTTGTTTTCAGGTGCCTGCCGTTATGCGAGAGGGTGTGGCATTGGTCATTTCACCTTTGATAGCGCTGATGAAAGACCAGGTAGAGCGGCTCAAAAAGCAAGGGATTAAAGCCGAAGCTATTTATTCAGGGATGGATGTCCGGGATACAGAACGCATCTTAGACCAAGCTACGGACGGGAGTATAAAGTTGCTGTATATCTCACCGGAACGACTGATGACAGAGCGATTTAAAATGCGTCTTCCCTATATAAAAATATCTCTACTTGCTGTTGACGAAGCACATTGTATCTCTCAATGGGGGTATGATTTTCGCCCTTCGTACTTAAAAATTGCTCAGTTTCGACAGGAGTACCCGAACGTCCCAATCATGGCACTGACTGCAACGGCTACCCCTAGAGTAATGAAAGATATCCAACTCCAACTCGGATTTAACCCCGATAGTGAGGAGATTAAGAGCCCGTTTTATCGTCCCAACCTCTCCCTTCATGTGTTTGAAGAGGAAAATAAATTGGGAAAAATGATGAGTATTTGCGAAAAAATGCCCGGGAGTGGCATCGTATATGTGAGAAATAGGAGGCAAACTGTCCTAATCACTCAGCACCTCGAACGCAGAGGAATTTCTTCCGGTGCTTATCATGCAGGAATGGATCACCCTCATAGAGCAAAGATTCAAGAAGCTTGGTTGGAAGGAGAGCTACGCATCATCGTTGCTACTAATGCTTTTGGTATGGGTATCGACAAACCCGATGTCAGATGGGTAGTCCATCTCGATCTTCCGGATGCCTTGGAGGCGTATTATCAGGAAGCGGGACGTGCTGGACGTGATGGCCGGCAAGCCCACGCTATTCTCCTTTACAACCCTTCAGATTTTGAGCAATTGGACCATCAGTTTGAAACTGCGTTTCCCCCGATGGAAGCGATCCGTAAGGTATATGATAAACTAGGCAGATTTCTGGGGGTTGCCATCGGTGTAAAGCAGGTGAATCCCGAACCATTTGATCTCGAAGATTTTGCACGATACGCTCATAGGGACAAACGACAGGTGCGTCATATACTAGATTTGTTAAAACAAGAGGGATGGATCTATTTTTCCGAAGGTATATATCACCCCACAACAGTTCAAATTTTGGTAGATGGAAGAGAGATTCTCACCGTACGGAAGACCCGTTCACACCTCGATCATTTACTTGCTACCCTATTGAGACGGTACGAAGGTTTATATACTGTTCGTACGAAAATCTCAATACCTAATCTTTCAAAGGTATTGGGGAAATCTCCTGAAGAGATCGACCGATTACTTCAGGAAATGCATCGTCTCCAAATCATAGAATACAAAAAATCAGGTGTACGACCGGAAATACAAATGACCAAAGAGCGCGTCAAAGCGCAACATTTAAAAATCGATAAGAAGCGTTATCGATTCAGGGCAAAAGTCATGGCGCATAATCACAATAAAATAAAACATTACGCCCTCTCCCAAGGTTGTAGATATCAATATATTCTCGACTACTTCGGGGAATCTTCTTCAGAGCCATGTGGGCATTGCGATGTGTGTTTGGGAAGTGCGGAAAAGTATTTACCTCCTGATTTGGATAAAAAATACAGAGCAAAAGTGTTGCAACTGTTGCAAAAACACCCTCTTCCGATTTTTGACTTGGTTAATGCCTTTCCTTATAATCGAAAAAAAGCATTGATTCATTTACT
>JALSTN010000055.1 GCA_026983735.1 Saprospiraceae bacterium
GGTCAATGCCGTACAGGGCAAACAAAATCAAAAAATACAAAAGCGAGCTGAGATGTGCCGCTCCTACGGAGCTCAACTGCACCATGGATTTTCATTGCTACAAAGGTTTAGCTCCTCCGGAGCTGCAACCAAACCCCAAAAGAGGCGATCCCTTTGTAACCGACAGCAGAAAGACAAAGAGCCTAGTCCCGTAGGGACGAAAACTTTGTAGAAAAAGAACAACGCTTATACGAGGGGCATTACCCAGTCCAGATGCTATATTGCTTTCACTGGGATAGGTAACAATGAATAAGATAGCATATAAGAGGGAAATCCGCAAGTTAAATTAATGAACCTATATATTAAACCATTTCATACTTGAACAGTCTAAAACAGCATAAACCCCATTTCAATCGACTTATAGAAATCAGAAAGCATTCTTTTAAATTCAACAGTTGCACTGTAATTGTTAGAAAAGAATAGAGATATAGATAGAATCATTAATCATCAAAAAATAGGAATTATGGCTAATAAAACACTCCTGATACAAGGGCGAAAAACAAAGGAACAGACGCTCACCACTTTGGGTGGTGGTATAGAACCATTTGCGGGTGAATGGAATTGGGAAAATGCCGCTCATCTTCTAAAAAGGTCAAGTTTTGGCCCTACTTATGAAGAGATTCAACAAAGTGTGGTCGACGGTCTTGACAAGACCATCAATAATTTGTTTGCGCCACAACCCGAACCTGATTTGCCCATTAATTTTTATTTTAAGAATGATCCGGAAGTACCCATTGGTGAAACTTGGGTGGGCAAGCCTACTACACGAGATGTTAAGGGATTGATTCCGGCGAGGAATGCATCCCTTTCTGCTTGGAGCATTGGTTTGATGTATGACAAACCAATGAATGTATTAGAAAAGTTGATATTGTTTTGGCACAATCATCTTGTAGTATCCAATATTTTTGGGCCGGAGTCAAAGTTGCAGTACCTAGGAGTATTGCGTAAATACGCTTTGGGGGATTTTAAGCAGATGGTAAAGGACATTACCATTAGTCCGGCGATGTTGGAGTATCTCAATGGAAATGAAAATACAGCTAAATCTCCCAATGAGAATTATGCTAGGGAAGTATTGGAGCTCTTCACTATCGGTAAGGGCCCCATCATTGCTCCCGGTGATTATACGAATTATACGGAAAACGATATTCAGGAAATAGCCCGTGCATTTACCGGATGGAAATTTGTTCCCCGACGTGGCACGGTCACCTTCCTATCTCGTAACCATGACACAGGGACAAAACAACTGTCAGAACATTTCAATAATGCCGTCATCCCTAATTTGGGTGATAAAGAATATGAAAAAGTGATCGACATTATCTTCGAGCAAGAGGAAGTCTCGCGTTTTATCGTCCGGCAACTCTACATATGGTATGTCAATTCGGATATTTCATCAGATATTGAGATAAGTATCATAGAGCCATTAGCTCAGATATTTAGGGATAATGACTATCATGTTGAACCCGTATTAAAAGCCTTGTTCAAAAGTGCTCATTTCTATGCGTCCTGCAACAAAGGGGTTATGGTCAAAAGCCCTATTGATTATGTATTAATGACTCTTCGTACAGGTAGATTGACGGAGCAACAAGATATCCTGCGCAAATACAATATATGGGCTGCAATCAGTAGAGTTTTGAGGTCTATGGAGCAAATGATGTTTTTTCTCCCTAGCGTAGCCGGATGGCAGGCGTACTATCAAGAACCTGTATATTATAGGTATTGGATTAGTTCGGTATCACTCAGCTTACGAGATGAGTTCATGAAGGCAGTAGTGCAAAGAAAACTTCGCGGTAGAGGACTAAAGGATATGGGGTTGGAATTGTTGGATTTGATAGCTCTATTTGAGAATCCGGATAACCCCGATGAATTGCTCCGAGCTTTATCTCAGTTGTTCATGCCTTTCGAATTGACAGACGAACAAATTGCATTCTTAAAAACGGAAATACTCATTCCCGGATTACCGGATTATGAATGGACGGAAGAATATGGGAATTACCTCGATGATCCGACCAACGAAGATCTTCGTAATGCGGTTCTTGGAAGATTGCAAGCTGTAGTATCCGTCATGCTCAGCATGCCGGAGAATCAATTGATGTAGGGTGAGTCAGAGGCTCATACTAATGGAATAAGTTATACTTTAAAAATTAAAATTTCAAACAAATGAAAAGGAGAAACTTTATAAAATCGACTTCATTAATCACCCTTCCTATTTTTCTCAATGGATATGGAGTCTCTGCAATGACCAGATCTCTCTTTGGTGGAGGGTTCGGTGCGGACAATGATAAAGTACTGGTGTTAGTTCAACTCAGAGGGGGGAATGACACCTTAAATACAGTTATTCCCATAGACCAATACGCTAACCTATCAAAGGTGCGCTCTAACATATTGATCCCAGAGTCAAAGGTCTTGGGATTAGAAGATGGAGTCGGGCTACATCCTGCTATGGCGGAGATGAAAGGTTTATGGGACAATGGTTATCTCAATATAATACAATCTGTCGGGTATCCCAATCAGAATCGTTCTCACTTTAGATCTACGGACATTTGGCAGTCGGGTTCCTCTGCTGATGTGCAGGAAACGACAGGTTGGATGGGTAGATTCTTTACACTCGATAATCCCGATTACCCCACGGATTATCCCAATGCTGATCATACGGATCCGTTTGCTGTAACAATAGGTTCTACAGCTTCAGAGACTTGCCAAGGAGTAGTGAGCAATTTTAGCATTGCTTACACAGGTACTGGTAACAGCGGAGAGCTCTTTGAAGGAGAGTGGGATAATGTACCTTCCAACTGTTTTGGTAATGAATTGGTCTTTGTTAGAGAGTCAGTACGGCAATCCAATGCGTATTCAAAAGTCGTCCAGACAGCAATGGATAAAGGCAAAAACTTGTCCGCTAAATATGCCGATGATAACGAATTGGCAAATAAGTTAAAAACGGTTGCAAGATTGATATCCGGAGGGTTGAAGTCTAAGGTGTACGTTGTGAGCCTTGGAGGATTTGATACACATTCTGCCCAAGTAGATGGGGCGGATGTAACACAAGGTACCCATGCTATTCTACTTAAGACTGTTTCAGATGCAATTGGTGCTTTTCAAGATGATATTACACTTCAAGGGCTAGAAGAGCGGGTTGTTGGATTAACCTATTCAGAGTTTGGAAGGCGAATCCAGTCCAATGCCAGTTTGGGTACGGATCATGGGGACGCGGTCTCCCTCTTCGCTTTTGGAAGCTGTGTAAATCCTCAAATCTTAGGTCAGAACCCAGAAATCGGGGATGATGTTGGAAGAGGGGAGTCTGTTCCTTTACAATTTGATTATAGATCTATTTATGGATCTGTCTTGATAGATTGGTTAGGTGCGACGGAAGAACAGGTAAAGGAGATCCTTTTCGATACATTTCAATATGTTCCTGTGATAAAGGGCTGTAGTCCGAATGCGACATCTTCTCCCGAAAAGACGGTAGCGTCCTTCGAAGCAAAAATTCTACCCAATCCGGCAAGACGGAATACCACACTTCACTTTAATTCAGGAGGAGAGCAGGTTAGAATTTCTCTTTTTAATGAATTAGGGGGTGAAATCCAAGTGCTATCTTCAAAACAATGGAGCGCAGGGAAGCAGAAAATGGGTATTGATATGAGTAGATACCCTTCCGGAATATATTTTGTCCATATGATGAGTTCTAGTCGGCAGACAACATTGAGGTTTGTGAAGCTCTAAATGAATAACTTCATTATGTGTCTCCCTATAAATGGTTTGTTGGAATGTCAACATTCGTCATAAAAAGCAGAAAGAGCAAGTGCCCCCTTGCTCTTTCTGCTTTTGGACATTGAGGTTTTATTATTCCTCGAAGACTACAAAAGAATTACTTTTTTTGTGTATGTAAAAGCTTTTGTATGGGTAGTTATAAAGTAGATTCCACTAGGAAGAGTGCTGCGATTGAAGGGTATTGTTTTACCATTGCTTGCCGGACCTCGATAAATGACTTTGTTGTAAATACCATTGATGCTATGTAAGGTTACTGTCGTATAAGCAGACGGCTCAACGTCCAAGGTGATAATAGCGGATTCTGTGATAGGGTTGGGACTTACCCTTATAGACTGGGTTTGTTCTTTAGTAGGATTTATACTGGCGGATACCATCTGGGTATTGACAGTCCAGATTCCTCGACCATGTGTCGCTAAAACTATTTGATCATTGACGATTTTCATCTGATAAATAGCTACGGCAGGGCAACCATTGTCTGCATAATGCCAGGATTGCCCTCCATCTAACGATTCGAATAGACCAATCTCCGTTCCTACCCATATCTGATCTGTATTAAAGGGCATAACAAGCAGACTAAAACAAGCTACATCAGGGAATCCATTGTCGCTTTCATCTTTATTAGAGACAAATCCGGATAGGTCTTGCCAGCTCATTCCAAAGTCTTTCGTTCTAAGAACTTTCGGCCCATTGGCTTGAGAGAAGAGGGCAAAGGCAGTGGCTGGTTCTGTAGGATGTGTTGCAATCCCGGTAATAGCCCCTAATTTGGCTTGCGTGTAATTATTTGCGACAGACCAAGTTTCTCCTTTGTCTTTACTGTACACCAGATGACTTGTATTCGTCATTCCCGAACCGCTCCAGACCACATTCGCATCGGACAAGGATATTTGAATAGGTGGACCGGTAAAATCAAATTCCCATTCAT
>JALSTN010000056.1 GCA_026983735.1 Saprospiraceae bacterium
CTAACTGCGTTGGGGCAGGCCTCCTCTTTGCCAAGTTTTGGCTCGTGCAGTAGGCTTTTCGATCGACTTGGCAATCCCGAAAGTATTCGGGACAAGTTGTGTATGGATGCGAAGGGTGGCTTTATACTCCATTTACTTCATTTAGTTTTTCATTAAAAGTCTTTCCGTGATAGTCAAACACACTCGATAAGTCATTTGATGGTTCAATTTCAAATCTTGAACACATTTCAAGGTAGGATAATTTAACTGTATCAAACAGTTCAATATCATTTGTAATTGTTCCATTATTATCAATACCGGAAACCTTACATTTACTGTAAATTGAAATTCTTGCAGGCCTTCCTTCTTCTTCCAATAGTACTTTTTTATTTATTTTTTCGTTTTGTATATAAAGTCCAACTCAAAGGAATGTATCCCTCCTCCCTCTTTAATAAATGTCGGTAAAAGACACCTATACAAAGAAGATATGCCTTTCCGTCTAACTACTCCTTAGCTTAGGAATGGGTAGTGCCTTTTAATTCCCTTTTCTCTAGACATTCTCTTTACTCGGCAAATATACGGAAAAGGGCCGTTTCTCAGTCGGTTTGGAGGGGGCGATCCTTGGATTGGAGCCGACTACGGCGCTTCCTAATGGAAAATAGTGGGATACCGCCCGGTTTTCATCCGTACAGGATATTAGAAGTGCATGTTTACGATGGTTGTTCAGGTCTAGCCCCTTCCTCTGTAATCGGTGGCAGGAACCGATCGAAAAAGCACCGCCAGATTTAAAATTAAACTTTTTTTATCATCCCTTCATTTCTTTATACCCCCGATATTTTGCCCGTTATCACTTCG
Source organism: Saprospiraceae bacterium (assembly GCA_026983735.1). Lineage (GTDB taxonomy): Bacteria > Bacteroidota > Bacteroidia > Chitinophagales > Saprospiraceae > JALSTN01. Next base: position 835 of record JALSTN010000056.1, read on the forward strand.
CTGATAAGCGCGGCGCGGTATTACTCCAATAAATCTATCAATTTTTCGATTGATTAGGGTGGGCATACTGTTCTTAAAGTCTATTATACGGTTAGGATTTATTGTGTTTGGACGATTAGGCAAAGAACTATAGGAGTTGAACATGTTTTTATGGGAGTCATAACATACATACGGATAGGAGACGATAGAGTCTGTCCACCTAAAATAACACCTCAAAACACGACATCCAACTCAAAATCGGAAGACCCATACCACCACGACTATTATTGTTTTTTAGCCAATTGTCACCGGGCATCATAATCCCGTCCATCTTCCAATACCCTGCGTCGACTCCTATCCAAGGACGGATGAACGATACTCTTCGTTCGATCAAAAATGGGGGTTTTAACGGCATTCAAGTCGATAAGCGTATGAAACAAATCATCCGTCACATACGGTGCATCCAATCGTGCTTTCAACACACTATCTCGACCGGGAAAAGCAGACTCCCACCCTTCAGAATGCCACAGAATAAAGGGAATTTCAACATTGGCATGTGGCAACACTCCCGAGTAATCATGACCGACGTGCTCCCCTTCATCCCATAGGTTTTCCCCGTGATCCGAGACGTATAAGGCAGAGACAGCCTGAGTAGAATTCTCCCTCGCATAGGTCTGCAGCACGGTAAATAGGCTATCGACTACCGCATCATTATAGCGCATGGAATTATCGTACTGAGCGATTATTTTCTCTTTACCTTCCCTTCCTTCAAACACAGCATAGGCTTTAGGATATCGTTTGGCGTAAGCCATGTGACTTCCCATTAGATGGAGTACAATAAATTTTTTAGCCGCCGGATCCTTTAAGGCCTTCACCAAGGGAGGAAGAAGTTTTTCGTCGTATGAAATGGTATAAGTGGACTCAAAGGAACTGTTGCCGGTAGTATTAACAAACTGGGTGACATCCGCTTTCTTTGCAAAGAGCGCAATCATATTATCCCATATGCCGATCGAAGATTGATTGGATATCCAATACGTCTTGAAGCCCGCAGCATGCATTACATCCAATACATCGATGCGTTCTTGGATCGGCTTGGGATGATCCAGACTTGCATCCGACAAGATCGTCAATACACTACTCATCGTGTTGGAATAAGGCGCCACTACATCCTCAAAAACCCATAGGTCAGGACGCGCTCCCAACTTGGGATTGGTAGTTCGACGATAGCCATAGAGCGACATGTGATTGCGACTGCAAGATTCTCCTAATATAAGCACAAAGACCTGTTGCCCCTTCCACGCTGCAGTTGCCTTTACCGGTGTAGGATGCACTTCTTTAATGACTTCTGCAAAGGCTTGCATCTGATCGTACAAGGCTCCACCTACCTTTGCGATATGCGGGACGCCCTTGCGAACGAGACGCTGATTCCACGCATTTTCACCTATAAACACCAATGAATATATCGCCGTCAAAACAAAGATTATCCGTTCCATCGGCTTTTTCTGGTATGAAATGGTTGAGCGCAGGGAAAACAAAAACACCCCTGTATAGGGCAGTAGGAGCAGCAGCCCCTTTCCCGCACGCAACTGCATAAACTCCATGGACTCACTCGACGTGGTGTTCACAATGGCAACCAAACTGGTAATCGTTATCGGCCCTTGCAATATCACCCAATGTGCGATTTCCAACACGCCGGCGAAAAAAAACAAAACACAACCCACATAGTAGAATATCCTCCTTCGAAAATATAGAGAAGGGAGTGTGAATACAGGAATCCAAGCCAGGACAATAGCCCATTCTCTACCCTCGACCAACTCGGGCTTATATCCATAACCGAGTAATAAAGGTAGCGACGCCAACAAAAGTAATCCTGCCGGATAAACCTGTCCAAGCGCCGATAATATCTTCCTAAATCGCATAAACTACAGGTGAAATAACAAAAGACTTATTCTGCTCTGCGACCTACAGGTCTCCTTCCTGATTTGCCCAGCATCAAATAAAAAACCCCAAGGATAAGAGCATATAATTTCCCTTCGAGGTTTGATTTTTAAATATATTGGATAAACCATACGAGTAACGAACATCAAGTGTCAACCAATAAAAGTCAAACCCGATATCTCCAATGGCTTGAAAATGCAATGCTTCCACACTATCTAAATCCAAGCCAAAAGCATTATCGTCAATAGTCGTAACATAATTCGCCCCGACGCCCGTATGAATCCGCATCGTAAATGGCCGCGTCTTAATAAGTCGATATCCGGCCAGCATAGAAAATCCTAAAAGAGTTAATCTCGCCCCCCTTTGAATCGGGAAAACTCCTTTTTGAGAGAGAATACTTATAGACTGGTACAACAAACCCGGGTTCATAAAAAAACGATCTTCCCCAAATCTAGCAGAAGCCCCTACATGCCATCCATTGTGAATATACCCCTTCGGCGTGAACGTTTCCCAACTGGTCATTAAGCTCGATGCACCTACACGCAGCGTCAAGCCATTCTGCGCTGAAACACTTCCCATCACAAATAAAAGAGAAACTAAACAGACTATTTTCAAATATTGATTCAACTTACCACACTTATGATCACAAATACTATCCTTCACTTATTTTCAACGGCACAAAAGTACATTATATTTTCAGACCGTCTATCAAATATGTAGCGCTTCTACTCATTTTTCATACCGTTCTTCCCCTTACTTTTATAAAAATCCCTATTTTGTGCCACTTTAAAACATTGTTTCACTTTCCAATATTACCCTCAATAATACACATCAAATATCTCTTCGTCCTTCAATCCAAATCATATGCAACCAGTATTAGATCGTTTACATTTATTTATGGCCATCGTATGCATAGCCCTACTCCCCTCTACTGCCATCCGTGCCCAAAAATCTTCAGACCAAAAGATGTTAGAAACAATACACAAAGAACACCTCTTAAGTCACACCATTTACCCTTGGCTCTACGGATTAAGTGAAGGGATAGGGGGCCGTCTGGCCGGGTCTCCCGAATCACTTGAAGCGGTCAAATATGTACATAGGATTCTGGATACCTTAGGGCTTGATCGGGTGTATAACCAACCTTGTTCCATCCCTAATTATTGGACGCGTGGACCTGTTGAAAAGGTAGAACTCCTATCTAAGGACATGGGCAAAATCCCCTTACCTTGTACCACACTGGGCGGATCCTCCAGCACCCCGATGGAAGGCCTGATGGCCGAAGTAATCGAAGTCCATGGCATCGATGAAGTAGAGCAAATGGACAGAGCACAAATAGAAGGGAAAATCGTATTTTACAACCGCCCTATGGATCCCGCCACCATCGTAACATTTCACGCCTATGGAAAAGCGGTGGACCAACGCGTATTCGGTCCCGAAGCAGCTTCTAAATTGGGGGCCGTCGGATGTATCGTCCGCAGCATGACCAATGTATTGGACGATGTCCCTCATACAGGAGTAACCATTTTTCGAAAGGACGTCCCTCCTATCCCCGCCATGGCGATCAGTACACTTGCCGCAGATAAACTCAGTGAGGCCCTGAAGTCCGGAAGCACAAAGATATACATGAAAACCTTAGCTAAAAACCATGGTCCGGCCCCTTCCTATAACGTCATCGGAGAAATTAAAGGGAAACTCAACCCCTCTCATATTATACTTGTAGGAGGCCACCTCGACGCTTGGGATAACGGCACCGGAGCCCATGATGACGGTGCGGGAGTCGTTCAGTCAATGGAAGTTCTTCATATTTTGAGAAAATTGGGTTACCAACCTAATAATACGATTAGATTCGTCGCTTTTATGAATGAAGAAAATGGAGGAGGTGGAGCCAAAGCTTATGCCGACAGTACTCGAAATTCAAGGGAATTTCATCTCGCAGCCATCGAATCC
>JALSTN010000057.1 GCA_026983735.1 Saprospiraceae bacterium
GGAACATCCATTGGCGTCAGTGAGGGTAAGCGTGTAATCACCGGAGGATAGATTTTTGATAAATGGAGTGGTTTGCCCGGTACTCCATCGGTAGTTATAAGGTTTTTTTCCTCCTGATATTTGGACATTGATCAATCCCTGGTGAGAACCGTTATCATGTACGATGAGTGTATCTTCTAGAAGGATAGCCGGGAGATTTGAAATGTCGAGTACCAAGATACTATCACAACCGTATTGATTGGGCTCTTGGAGTTGGATTTCATAATGACCGGAGTCTTTGAAGGTTTTTCCTTCTATGAGAAGGCTATCCCCGGAACATAGTTCTATGGTACGAAAATCAGTTGAAGTAGGATTAAAAGTAACTTCGGTACAATCGTCCCCTTCACAACCATCAACATCGGTTACCGTGACACATATTATTCCTTGTTGGGATACTCGTGCGATAGGCCCAATATTTCCATTGGACCAACGATAAGAGAAATAGGATTGTTTGACCTTGAACAGTAAGGTATCACCGGAACAAGCCTGATTATTGCCTGAGATGATGGGCTGGGGGCCTTTTTTATTTTTCACTTCTATGGTTTCACTGGCTGTACAATCATAATTATCTGTTACAGTTATCCCATAGAAACCGGGTTGTGTGACTATGATCTGATCACTGGTGTCACCTGTGGACCATTGGTATTGTCTAAAGGGGTTTGATACGTGTAGGGTAGTCTGTCTTCCTTCACAAAGGGCTCTTGCTCCTTCAACTTGGAGTTGTAACGGGGGCTTCACCTGAATCGTTACCGAATCCCCATCGACACAACTAGCTTGTTGTTCTACCCAAAAAAAACGATACCTCCCCGGTGTAATAATTCTGACCAAGGAATGAGGATCTCTCGGATGTTGGATGACAGGAGTGTCCGGCCCGGAAGCAAAGCTCCATCTTCCGGTACTGCCGGATGAAGTAAATCGAGCATTTAAGTTGAAATTTCCAAAACAGACCGTGGTATCCTTTCCCGCAAAGGCTTTCGGTCGTTTTTGGTAGGTTATAATGATTGCCGGAGTAGTATCGAGGCAAGGGTCTTGCCAGTCTATCCCTCCATTGGAGGTTTGACTCGATACGACATATTGTACGCGATAGGGCTTGCCCAGTTCTACGACTTGTGCATTGTAGTGAAAGACTCCATTATCATTAATTTCGATGATGTTTCTGAAATCTCCGTTCTTTACCATTTCATACCAGATAAAAACGCCTATATCATTAGAATCCAGAACTGCGTTATTATTGTGAAATACCTTGAAGGCAGCTCCTTCACAAACCGTAAGGGAGTCTCCTTGCAGAGTTCCTGCTTCCGAGGTGCAACTGCAATACTCTACTCCGGTGATTTGGAACGAGCAATTGTTACCGTCTTTAACCTGTATATCGTAGGGCATACCACAGGGGATAAGCTCAGTAGTGAAGGTTCTATTTACTGCGTTATAAGTTCCTCCTGCTCCGGTTATGACGTAGGGAGGAATCCCACCTCTCACTCTAAATTCTACAAAATAGCTGGTGTTGTCCGGGGCTTTTTCTGTCTTAAAATTATCATAGGTCAATTGGGGGAATAACTGAATGTCAAGGCAGGAATACTCGGTGGTATCACAGCTGCCTATCCCTCGAACACAAAGGTGATTTATCCCGGGATTAGCCCACTGGGTATTGAGTTTTGGGAGTAAAGTGTAGACGGGTTCTTCTCCGGTAACTATCCATTCGTACTTGTCTACTTCGTCAATGGACTTGTCTAAGGAGTAAGTATAAAAGAGGTTATAATCACAGATAGAATCCGGACCGGAGAGGGGGCCGGGATCTTCCAATTGAATGCCTTGGCCACCTTCCTTAATATTAATCTGATAATAGCATCCCCCCTCACATCCACCGACAAGCAGATAATAATCCTTACCCACCGTTAAGTTGTCGAGGCTGATGTCAATAGTGGATTGGGTACAGGTAGTGTCACAGTTGAGAGGTGTTCCTAAGGTACAGTCTTCAAATACGAAGGCGACGATACCGCTATTGGGCAGATCGGAGCAGGAAAAGGGAGTAATTCTAATACGCGCTTTTGAGGCACCCGCAGTAAATGCAAACCAATCCCGGTCTTGCAAGCTAAACAACTTACCACAAAATGAAAAAATCTCACGAGGGCGATTCTGGTCTGTCTGGGCACAGTATTGGTCTAGTTTTTGGAGTGCACACTGTATATCAGCGAGGAAGCATTCATCTGCGGGGGGAGGGTCTCCACAACCACTATTTCCTCTTACCTTTAGCGTGAAAGAATACGTGGTTAAGGTCACACTATCCAATATACTATTGGTCACCTGACAATGATAGTCTCCTGCATCAATAAATTGGACCTGAGGGATAACATATTCATTTACTCTGGTTAGTTCTTTCTTGTTTTGGTAATGGAACCACGTGTAGGTATTGGTTGTGAGTGTGTCATCGAAGGGTAAGGTGTAAGTAAAAGCATCTCCGACAGACACATAGAATGTATCTCTAATGTCGATGGTGTCAAGTGGAGAAAAATCAAATCTGGCGCTATCTGCTAAGGGCAAATTAGGTAGGAGATCCTCGAAACTAAGTGGGTTGTGCACGACGGTGATTCCATCCGGATTTTTTCTATAGATGGAGGGAAGATGAGTAAAGTCGGGCAGGCCATTGAACGAGTTGTTATTGATTCTCAAGCTTACCAGATTTTGAAGATCAATAGTGGGAAAAGTGTCTGATAATTGATTGTAGTCCAACCAGAGATATTGTAGGGCAGAGAGCTGGGCGATAGAATTAGGGACCTTTCCCCGAAGGTTATTATTGGTCAAGAGACATTCCTGAAGGGATAGAAGTTGCCCGAGGGAGCTAGGGAGGCTTCCTGAGAGTTGGTTGTTACTTAGGTTTAGGGTCCTTAGGGACACCATTGCTCCCAAGGATTCTGGGATAGATCCCGATATGGCATTATTGGACAAGATGAGTACTTCTAGTTGGGAAAGTTGGCCCAAGGTTTTTGGAAGGGGAAGGTCTAAGAGATTGTCTGTTAAGGATATCATTTTGAGAGAGACCATATGCTGTATGCTGTCGGGCAGCGCACCCTTTATTTGGTTGTTGTAGAGGATGAGCTCTCTTAGATTGGCTAGATAAGCTAGGCTGTCGGGGAGAGATCCTTTAATGTTATTGTTGGGAAGTCTTAGTTTGACAAGACCTTCTAGTCTTCCGATGGCTTGTGGCAGGAAGCCATCCAGGCCGTTGTTGTCTAGCCTAAGGGACACTACTTTTGTGCCGGAACCGTCCAAGGTTACACCGTGCCATTCACTGACTGGACGTTGGAGATCCCAGGTTGTTGTCCAGTTAGGACCATTGGTGCTATTGTAAATTGCTACGAGTGCCATTGAATCTGAAGGGTCAACCCGGGATACCCTTACATCTTGTTTTTTATATCCTGAGGACATAAAGGCAATGGTATTTGCTAGTAGCGTTAACCCGATCAAAGTGGACAGAATCGCTTTCATTATTGTTTTTTTATAAAATATTGAATGCACATCGGCGACATTTTATTCATAGGAACAAGAGCTTGGTGTTTACATGACAATTATTTCGCATATTTGCACGACAAAGTAATGACAAGAACTTTTTAAGCGCAAATCTCAAATCGATTCATCACGGATTTCAACCATTTCATACGAGATCCGTTAGAGACCTATTAAGTACTACTACTGCAAATTTTTTGCCATTTATGAGGGTTAGATGCAAAGTGATTAAAATAGTGCAAAACCGCTTGCAATCCCTGTTTTTATTCAATGTATTATTGGGGGGCATATGCATTGGAGGGATGGCTCTATCTGGCTGTCAAAATGCTCCGGCAGTACTACCGGATGTGGGGGTAGATGGAGAGGAGATGCATTCAGATGTCAAAGCATTATTTAGTCCGATGCCTCAATACGACACGGCACATTTTAGTGGTGAAGAGGAGTTGATAGTACGTCTTGGGTTGCGTTTATTTTACGATCCTATATTGTCTGTCAATCGCCAAGTGAGTTGCGCTACCTGTCATCCCTTGGATTGTTTTGGCGTTGATGGATTGGAGACCCCGATCGGTTATTCGGGAATGCATGGTACACGCAACACGCCGACAGTACTCAATGCTTCGCTACAGTATGCACAGTTCTGGGATGCACGTGTTAGAACGCTGGAAGAACAATGGATCGAACCTTTGCTCAGCCATAGAGAGATGGGCATGCCGGATACAGCAGTATTAATGGAGAGATTGATGGCGGATTCGACCTATCGCAGACTGTTATTATCCCTATTTGGTCCCCAACCAGGTATCGCAGATATAGGACTTTCGTTGGGGGCCTTTGAGCGTATATTGCTTACTTCCGGTCGATGGGACAGGTATTTGAGAGGAGAGGAAGGAGCATTGACGGAGCAGGAGAAACAGGGATTGGAGCTTTTTATAGAGTGGGGGTGTGTTCGATGTCACAGTGGCACATTATTGGGAGGAGAGAAAGCATCGAGCTTCCCCGGGGATAGGAGGTATTGGAAGTTCACAGGAAGTAAGACTTATGATGAGGGAATCTATGCGATAAGTGGGAACCCCGCAGATAAAATGATGTTCAAAGTGCCGGGCCTTCGCAATATTGCTGAGACTGCTCCTTATTTTCACGATGGAAGTAT
>JALSTN010000058.1 GCA_026983735.1 Saprospiraceae bacterium
CTGTCCGTGTTTTGACCTCTATAAAGACCAATACCTCTCCATCTCGTGCGATTAGATCAATCTCTCCATGATTCGAACGCCAATTCTTTTCCAATACGACAAACCCCTTGCTTCTGATAAATTTCAGAGCCATCCCTTCTCCGCGTTTTCCAAGTCTATTGTGGTCTGCCATTTGTTGTGGGTTCTCTTTGAGATTTGACAAAGATAAGGCATTTTCTCCATCCACTTATTGAACGATCTTTACAACCCCCCACATCCCTCAAAGAAGTGATATGGGTTTAGGAGATGAATCCCTCTAACCCAGGTTGATTGTCCACCATTTTAAAAAGACCAAGAGCATCTTTTCAAATATATATAGATACTCTTGGTCATCCTCTTATGAGCTACAATATAATGCACACATAATACAGAAATAATATCTGTACATCTCCCCTCACAATAGTGAGAATTCCAGAATTATAGGCACTTTAAAACGGCACATATTTTTTTATCCACAGTACAGGTCGGAGTAAGCCCCTCGTATATTTTCCCTGTTATTTGATAGATATTAATCCTCTTTTCTCTGAAAACGGCATTTTTTCTCCGTCTTCATTTACTATTATACTTATCATGCTACAATCCTTTCAATGGTCAGCATCACACCAAACTACGCGCCACTTCTTTTTCCTAGGGCCACTTCATGATGAATGACAAGTGCAAACCTCCTCACTATCACCACCATTATCAATTAAGTAAGGAGTGTTGTTGTCTATATTAGCTGGGATTTATATGGGCAAAATGTATCCGAATGCGTTTAAGAATATCATCTTGGTCTCATCAGTTTCACTTTCTAATAAACTATCTTCTAACTCTTGAAAGAGGGCTGACATTTGTGGAATTCCTAATAGACTTGGGGGAAGAAGATATTTGCCATACAAAAAGAGTGAAACGAAGGTGAAAAAGTTGATTTTTTTTCATAAAAAGTTGTAGTTACAGTGATTTTCATACTGATGGCAGTGTTTTTTAGGTAATCTATTTTTGCCAATTATTCCCAAATGCTTCGAGATGGGGTTTGTTAGGTTGGGGGTGAGAAATATAGGTGTAATTGAGGTTTATCCTGCAATAAGGAGGAAAGAATCGTATATTTGCGGTTTATCAAATTAAAGTGGAAGATATGGATAAAATGATTGCAGGTTTTCCTGATCAATTACGCGAAGCTGTTGAAATAGGTAAGCAAATACAGTTGAAAAACATCCCGAATCCCCTCTCCTCTGTCTATATCGCGGGTATGGGTGGTTCCGGGATAGGGGGGGATTTTGTGGCGGAATGGGTCTATGATAAATGTCCTGTCCCTATTATCGTGGGCAAGGGGTATCGACTCCCGGCATGGGTGCATCCGCCCGCCATGGCCATTGTATCTTCGTATTCCGGCAATACCGAGGAGACCCTTAGTGTCTACCGCCAATTGCAGGAGAGAAAAGTGCCGATTATCGCTCTGACATCCGGAGGTCAACTCCATCAATATGCCAATGCATCCGGAACGGATTCGGTTTTAGTACCCGACAATTGGTCCTCTCCGAGGGCTTGTCTTGGATTCTCCATCGTAGAGCAGAGTTATATTTTACAGCAACTGGGATTAATTGATAATTTTTTTGAAAGGGATTTCTTGAATGCAGCTGATTTATTGGAGAAAGAGACGGAGGCTATTCGGATGCTCGCTGAGGAAATAGCCGGACAGCTGGTCGATAAATTTACTATGATTTATGCTTTGGAAGGGATGGAGCCCGTAGCGCTCAGATTTAGACAACAGCTCAATGAAAATTCGAAAACCCGCGCTGCTCATTTTTGTGTCCCGGAGATGAATCACAACGAGCTCGTAGGTTGGAAAAAGCAGGATAATCACCTGGCGATCGTGTATTTTCTGTCGGATTATGATAGTGAACGCAATAGAAAACGGGTAGCAATATCTCGCGAAATCATGGCTCCCTTAGCCCATTCCGTATTTGAACTCCATGCAAAAGGGAATTCCAAAATAGAACAAGCTTTATACCTCGTCTACCTCGGGGATTGGATTTCTTGGTATCTGGCTAAAGCTCGAGGTATGGATAGTATAGAAGTGGATGTCATCGATTTTCTTAAAAAAAGTCTTTCGGAAAAGTAAGCTATTTCCCTAGAGACTTAAACTCCGGGAAAGATACATCCGGTCGCTCGGGTCTTTCGCCGGGATCGGGTATTGGGATAACTTTACTCTGACGGAGCATTGCTTCTTTCAGTAGGGCGGAATCTACGGCTGCTTCAACTTCTTTGACTATCCCGTCAATGCATTTTTTGCGCTTAAAGGCCTTGTATTTTTGAATACGGTCATTTACTTCTTTGTGGATGCGCTCCATATCCGGCTTCTCCTCAGGTACACAGCTTCCCGCAATGCATACCCAAAGTAGTACGACCGGAATACCTATATTTTTAAATGTCATTGGCCGATAAATTTGGATGAATATTGTCCCATTATCTGTATCCGTTCGGCTTTTCGCTTTTCTAAAATAGAATCAAATTTTGCTTCGAAAATAGAGTCGTGTTGTCTACTGCATGTAGTGTCTAGGTCCGCTTGTAAAATCACTAGTTGTTGATGATAAAAAGAGTCAATAAGTTTTCGCTCTGCTCGTGTTAGGGCTCTATTGGGGTCTTCGCAGCTCATGGTCGAGAATAAAATAGATCCAAGAACACAAATGGCCATAAAAACCCGGAACATTCGTCCAGGCTTTACTTGCACTGCCCCTTTAATATGGGTTTGTATTTTATAAACTGCAATCATTTATTTTGTATATATGGCGAATAATTGTATTTATATTCGGATAAATTCTGATTTTAAATCAATCTATTACTCTTTTTCTCAATACAAAATTTTGACCTAGATATAACCTTCTTACCATCTCATCCTCCGCCAGCTCCTCGGCAGTCCCCGTCTTGAGGATAGCTCCTTCAAACATAAGATAGGCTCGATCCGTGATAGAGAGGGTCTCTTGGACATTGTGGTCTGTGATCAAGATGCCTATATTCTTCTTGCGAAGTTTGGCGACGATAGACTGAATATCCTCCACGGCAATGGGATCAATTCCGGCAAAGGGCTCATCCAGCAATATAAACTTGGGATCAACCGCTAAGGCCCGAGCTATTTCCGAACGCCTTCGCTCTCCACCTGAAAGGGAGTCGCCTATATTTTTGCGGACCTTCTCCAATCCAAATTCTTCGATCAATCCTTCCATCTTCTCCTTCCGTTCGGCCTTAGTATATGGCATGAACTCAAGTACAGCCATAATATTATCCTCCACACTTAGTTTTCTGAAGATAGACGGCTCCTGCGGAAGGTATCCGATCCCCTTCTGCGCCCTGCGGTACATGGGTAAGTCCGTGATGATCTCATCATCTAGATAAACATTGCCTGCGTGGGGTTTTATAAAGCCGACAACCATATAAAACGTAGTGGTCTTGCCTGCTCCATTCGGCCCGAGAAGCCCTACGATTTCTCCCTGGCTCACTTGGATGGACATTTGCTTGACGACTTGTCTGTGGCCGTAATACTTGTCGAGTTTATCCGTTCTTAATCGCATATCGTTCTATGTTTATCGGTGTTCATTTGGACCAATCTATGACTACCTCTGTATCCCAATTAGCGCGTAATTGTTCAATTTTTTTAATTCTAACGGATTCTGGTTGTTTTTTGGACCACCAGTCTCCTGAATCCCAGCGACAATTGTCATTTTCATCTTCCGTAATACGCAAAGTATAGGCTTTCGGTGGTAGATAAGACCAGGTCAATTGCAATGCAGAATCAACCACCTGCACACAAGAAGATCGAACCGCTGTTTCTCCGTCCATCAATTGCAATAAGAGCCGTTCTCCCTTCGGAGGATGTACTAACTTTAGTGCCAGACGACTTGTTTTCTCTGCATCTACAACGGGCAACGCCGTAATTAAAGTATCTTTAAGAATACTATCCCTACGCATTTTGAACCCTCCGGGCAATACTTTCCACACATAGTGATGCCCGGAAGACCAGGGGTAATGTACGGACCATTGGATAGGAGACGCCATAGGCGAAATAGACCATACCGTATCATTCAATAGAGTAGAATCTTTCCATAATTGCATGAATTCTCGGTTCGAAAGAAGCACTTGATTGAACGTGATATTCCATCCCTTTGATTCTCCTTCGGGTACGGCTTCTATATTTGTTATTTTTATTTTACTCGGGGATAGGATTTCCTTAGAACCCGGAATGTAACGCACCGTGTCGAGTGTGTTACCATCACATCTTACGTTGATATTTATCGTATCCTTCCATCCGTCCGGTAACAGTATAAACAGCGAATCTCGATCGGTCCAGGTAGATAGGGCTATGGAATCCAAAGGGTGAATTTCTACTCCTTGAGGAGGGGCACTGAACACGAGTTTCATCATCCTGTCTCCGGTCTTTTGATCTGTGATTCTCCACTTGGGACGAGGAAGAAAAAGTGTCAAAAGGAGGGGTGGGAAAGAATCTCTAAGTATCAAAGCACTGTCCACGAATCCGATTTTCTCTTTCTCTAGGTCGTATTTGTAGTTGCGATTCTCATCTTGGAGGACAAAGAGCATAAATGTATCTCGTTTAAGATATCCCATCGAAAAATGCCCGCCTGCGTCTGTCTTAGCAAAATAATAGGGTTTTTCGAGGAGTGGCAAGCTGTCTTGACGACGATCGTAAAGCATTACAAGTGCATCTTTAACGACTTGGCCTGTTAGACCATCCGTGACGACGCCGGAAAGAGAAAGACTGTCAATCGAGTTGCCGGTCGAGAATACATACATCAATTCTTTGGCTGGATTACCTTCATTTAAGTCGACAATGGACGAACCAAATTGAATGATATAAGTGGTATTGGGCTTCCATTCCTCTTCCGGGTCAAAGCGCATTAAAATGCGTTTCCCCTTATTGGTTACGGTGTATTTTTTCGAAAGTGGGGGAGAGATAACGATATTATTGAAAGGCGCCTTGAGTTTGATCCACTCATCAAAGCGAATAGAAATCTCTTTAGGTGTGAAGTTTGTTTGAAAGTTGGGGGTCGAGTGTAAGGTATCCATTTTAGGCGGTGTTGTATCCTTGGGGCCGCCGGTGATATTCCCGACTTTCGCACAGGAGAGTAGGCCATAAAGAGTCAGGAAGAGCACACTCGTTGTTACAATCGATTTCATACCGCAAAAGTACGGATTCTAATTGACTCCGGGTCGAAGGCTTAACGTAGCTCTTTTATTGGGGATGAATGACAAAAAACTCACAATAGAGTAAAGCCGGTATGAAATGGTCGGCCCTCAGTGTGCCTCCAACCAATTGTTTCCAGTGCCCAAATCTACTTTTATCGGAACAAGGAGATCGGGTATTGCATTTTCCATCAGTTGGGATACGAGTTTTTTGAGAGACTCCAATTCCTCTTTGTATACATCAAATACGAGTTCATCGTGAACTTGAAGTAGCATTTTAGAGGTAAATCCTTCCTGTTTCAAGGCTTTTTGTACTGCGATCATAGCTATCTTAATCATATCGGCCGCAGAGCCTTGTATGGGAGAGTTAATTGCATTTCGCTCTGCAGCACTGCGTACAACATTGTTTCTGGAATGGATGTCCCTGAGGTATCTTCTTCGTCCCATAATGGTCTCCACATACCCATGCTCTCGTGCAAAGGCAATGGTCTTGTCCATATAATCGCGAATACCGGAGAATTTAGTGAAGTAATTGTCGATAATTTCCTTCGCTTCTGTCCGAGAAATCCCCAATGCCTGTGCCAATCCAAATGCAGACTGTCCGTAAGCGATACCAAAATTGACGGCCTTGGCCTTTCGGCGCATCTCCGATGTCACAGCTTCTGCGGCTACTCCAAAGACCTTAGCGGCAGTAGTTCGATGAATGTCTTCTCCGTGTTTAAACGCCTCAATCATTCCCGGGTCCTGACTCATATGGGCCAACAACCTCAACTCTATTTGTGAGTAATCCGCTGCTAACAGAACATAATCCTTGTTTTTAGGGATAAAAGCCTTTCTTATTTTTCTTCCCCGTTCGGTGCGAATGGGGATATTTTGAATGTTGGGATTCATAGAAGAAAGCCGACCGGTAGAAGCGATGGTTTGGCTGAAGGTGGTATGAAGGCGTCCGGTCGTAGGATTTACAAGTGCAGGTAAAGCATCTACATAGGTCGATTTGAGTTTGGCAAGCTCTCTGTATCTGAGTATATCTCCTATGATGGGGTGTTTGTCTTTGAGCTTGGTGAGTACTTCTTCTCGCGTAGAGAATTTCCCCGTCTTCGTCTTGGGGCCTTCGTAGGGGATTTTTAGCCTGCGGAAGAGTACTTCTCCTACCTGAGAAGGAGAATCGGGATTGAAGTCTACTCCTGCTTGTCTGAATACAGAGGATAGAATGTGTTGGATCTCTTCTCCGATTTCTTTGGAATAGGCTTTTAGAAAATCAACATCAAGCCTTATCCCCTCTATTTCCATCTCAGCCAATACGGGCAGGAGGGGAAGTTCTATATCTTCGAGAATATGCTCTTGCTGACGCTCCCGGACCATTTCTTCCATCTTTGGGTAGAGGCGGAGCGTAATATCGGCATCTTCAGCAGCGTAGGTGCAAAGGATCTCCGGGTCGATAGAGCGCATATTCTTTTGTTTAGGACCTCGTTTGCCGATTAAAGATTCGATGTGTATGGGTTCGTATTGGAGGTAATTCTCAGAGAGGATATCCAACTTGTGCCTTCGGTCGGGTTGGGCGAGAAAATGCGCGATCATCGTGTCGTAGAATGGTGGGCTTGTCTCTACTCCTGCTGTGTGCAATACCTTGATATCAAATTTTGCATTGTGTGCGATTTTGACAATACTCTCCGCCTCAAATGCGGGTTTTAAACGGGCCAAGAGGGTGGTGGCAAGCGATCGATCTTCCGGGATGGGGATAAAATACCCCGTATGGGGTTGGAGGCTAAAGGATATACCTACCAGTTCATCTTGCAGGGTATCCAGTCCTGTTGTCTCCGTATCAAACGCCCACGAAGTAGCGCCGAGCAGTTTTTTAACCAAGCGCTCTATTTCTTCAGGTGTTTCGACGCATTGATAATTTTGTTTTGTCTTGTCAAATTGTTGCTTATCTAGTACGGGAGCACCTGTAGAACCCGTGGGAAACAGGGAGAGTTGCTCTCCGGGTTTTGGTGTTCTTTGGGCAGCTCCTTCACCAAATAATCGGCGTATGATAGACCGAAATTCTAAATCTTCTAATATAGATTTCAGGGCTTTGTCATCTCTTGGGCTAAGGGTCAATTCCTCCGGATCCCAAGCGACCGGAACATCGAGAATAATCGTTGCCAGTTTTTTTGAGATAAAGGCATTTTCTTTGTCGTTTTCAAGTTTTTCTTTGAGTTTACCCTTGATTTCGTCAAGGTGATCGTAAAGTTGCTCTATGCTTCCGTATTGGCTAATCAACTTGGCGGCTGTCTTTTCTCCTACCCCCTTGACGCCGGGAATATTATCTGCGGTATCTCCCATTAATGCCAGGATATCTATGAATTGTTTGGGGTCAGAGAGCCCATATTTTTCCATTACATCTTGAGGGGTGATGATCTCAGGAGGGTTTCCTCCCTTGGCAGGTTTAAGCATTTTGATTCTATCGGTCAAGAGCTGCATAAAATCTTTATCCGGCGTAACCATAAACACCTCGAATCCCTCTTCTTCGCCTTTTTTAGCAAGGGTAGCGATAACATCATCGGCTTCATATCCTTCTGCTTCTAAGATAGGGATATGCAATGCCTCGATAAGGCGTCTTATCCAGGGTTCAGCCGCCCGGATATCCTCCGGTGTTTCTTCCCTATTGGCTTTGTAGAAAGGAAATTCCTTTACCCTGAAAGTGGGAGATTTGTGATCAAAAACGACGGCTATATGTGTAGGTTTTTCCTTTTCCAATATTTCCAGAAGTGCATTGAGAAAACCAAAGACAGCAGAGGTGTTGAATCCCTTCGAATTCATCCTCGGGTTGCGAAGAAATGCATAATATGCCCTGAAAATTAAAGCATAGGCGTCTAATAGATACAATTTTTTCACAAGTCATAATATTTTATGCATTCCTGTTTCGCTTAACTTCTTCAGGATGCGGTTTGTCAATAATAAAAAAAATACAAGGTAGTGGAAAAAAATGCTCCTAAAGTCTTATCAGATAGGTCGTATGCTTCGTGAATTTCGCCGAATTTCGACCATTTCATACCCGGCTGAAGACCCACTTTGACAATGGGGGCCACTCCGATATGGCTAAATAAATGGAATTGGATCCCCGCGCCAAAATCCACTTTGAAGTTGACTCCGGTGTGTGCTTCTCCGGCTGGATCGATGCGTTTGTGGTGGAGGACGACAGCCGGAGTCAATTGAAGAAAAAAGTTTTTTTTCCACTTTACTTTGGGACCATTCATCGGTGGGACATCCAACCACGGATTGGGTTTTATCGGGTTGAAAGGGTAAAAACTGAGATCCACTTCTAACCCGAAAACGCGGTCTGAATAATTGAAAGTCGTATCGCGACCGGACAGTGTAGAACGGGACTGCAGCAAGTAAATGCCGGGATTGAGTGCAAAATTGTACCTTCTGTTCTCCAACCAATAGCTGACCCCTCCTCCGTAATAATGTCGAAGAATTGTAGCCTCCTTGCGGAAATATTCCGAAGCGGCAGCATCCCAAGTTGGCGTTGTCTGGAAGGAGTAGATTATTTTTGCTCCGGGCTGAGCTTGAAGCGTATTAGTGAATCCCAAAGCACATATCTTCAATGAGATAAGGAGAAGTAATTTGGTATGAAATGGTTGTGCCATATCCTTCGAGTTAATTTGAGTACAAAGATAGTGGAAATGTTGGTAGCAGTTTATTTTCTCAATAGGTGTTGTTTGGGAAGGAGATTTGGCATTGGAGATGCGATCCGTCTTGAGCGCATGTTCCATTGCACGAAATAGTCTTATATTTGCGTTTTATACCATACATACAATTCAGACTATGGCTAAGAAAACAGATAAGCCTTCCAATGGATTGCTTGGGAAAATAGTACTTTTTCTTCAAGAGCACTATCTCACCAGGAATCTAATATTTTTAATGCTCACCTTTTTGGTGTTAATATTAGTGGTCAAAATAGCGCTCAATATATACACGCGACATGGTGAACGCATCGAGATGCCCAACCTGATCAATAAGTCCATGAATGAAGTGAAAGATATAGCGGATAAGCAAAGTTTCGATGTTATCATCTATGACTCTGTCCAAATCGTAGGCAAGCCCGGTGGGATAGTACTTACCCAAAATCCGCCCTCCGGGTCTTATGTCAAGCGCGGTCGAAAGATTTATTTGACGACGACCAAATCCGAGCCCGATCGCTTTGCTGCAAAGTTGTTACCGACCCTCTATGGCAAAAAATTCAGCTTGAAAAGGAAAGAAATCAAAGATCGCTTCTCTGTTGAAATGAAAATCAAAGGATATAAATACGACCCGGGGCCTGTGGATCATATTTTAGAAGTCTATTACAAAGGTCGTCCCATCGTCAATAGAAGGGGGCGCAATCTAAAAGTAGAAATAGCAAAGGGAGATACTCTCCAAGTTATACTGTCTAAACAGGGTGGGGGAGAAGTTGCCATACCTGATTTGCGCTGTATGTCATTGACAGAGGCCAAATTTCTTGCTGAATCCAGAAAACTGAAGATAGGAAAAGTCACTGAAATGGGTGTGGTGTCGGATGCAGAAACAGCTTATGTCGTCACCCAATTTCCGCAATATAAAGCCGATACCAAGATGCCCATGGGGGCAACGATTGATTTGGCCATCGTGCAGCAGAAGCCAACGGATTGTCCTTAATTTTATAGCTTATGTCAAAAAAAAATATCTGTATACTCCTTGGGGGTAAATCCGCAGAACACAACATTTCCCTGCGTTCTGCACGGAGCTTAATCGCAGAAATAGACCGCGAAAAATTCCAGGTATACCTCGTCGGAATCACGCGAACTGGCGAATGGATTTATCGATCGGATAATGATCTGCTTTTGGAAGGAGATATTCCTAACCAGCCACGGCTTAATACCGAGGGAATACGTGTTTGTTTCCCTCCTCAATGCGAGGGAAGATTGCATGGATTGGATGCTCCGCTTCCGGAAGATATTACTTTTGACTGCGTTTTTCCGATGTTGCATGGCCCGCTTGGGGAGGATGGCGCGATTCAGGGGGTTTTAAAGGTGGCGGATGTTCCCTTTGTCGGACCGGATGTCCTTGGCGCAGCTGTGGGCATGGATAAAGACGTTATGAAATCCCTACTTACAAATGCAGGGATTCCGATTGGGCCCTATAGGACATATAGGGTAGACCAAAAACTTCCCTCCTTCGATGAGATGGAGGAGATACTTGGAATGCCGGTCTACGTTAAGCCTGCCAACATGGGAAGTTCGGTAGGTATTAGCAAAGTTGACGAAGCTTCCCAATGGGCGCCGGCCTTGGAGGAAGCATTTAAATACGACAATAAAATTGTGGTAGAGGCTAATATAATTGGCAAAGAATTGGAATGCGCCGTCTTGGGCAATTCGGACCCGGTAGCTTCAACAGTCGGGGAAGTGGCAAAAGCCGCTGAATTTTACGATTATGAACATAAATATCTCCTCGAGTCAAAGGAAGAAGCCATTATTCCCGCCTCCATTGGAGAGAAAGCCATTGATCAAGTGCGGGATATCGCGGTGAAGTCCTACAAGGCACTACAATGTGAAGGATTAGGCCGGGTTGATGTATTTTATACAGTGGATGGGCGCATTCTTGTCAATGAAATCAATACTATTCCCGGATTTACCTCCATCAGTATGTATCCCAAACTCTGGAGAAAATCAGGTCTCTCCACTCCGGACCTCATATCCCGGCTCATTGACCTGGCTATCGAACGACATCTTCGACAAAGAGAAATTCTCCATGCGCTGGATAATATATGACACAAGAGTAACCCTCTGAACAGTGATAGTACGCTGCCTTGTATGTACGTATCGGATGAGATGCGCTCCTTTCCCCGAAAATGGACAATGAGTAGGGACTTATTCCTCTACCAATCGGTTGTTTTCGTCGGTGTGGATAACTTTCGGTTTGAAGTTGTCCATTTCCTTTTCGTCGATGTCTCCGAAAGCCAGAATATGAATAACGTCTCCTTTGTTACATTTTAATGCAGCCGCTCCATTCATCAGAATATCTCCACTACCAGCCTTGCCAGCTATGACGTAGGTGATGATTCTATTGCCGTTGGAGGCATTGTTGACGTGTACTACTTCGTACTCTCTAATTCCCGAAGCGTCCAGTAGATCTTGGTCGATGGTGATGCTTCCGCGGTAGTTGATGTTGGCTTCTGTTACTCTTACGGTGTGGATTTTAGCTCTTAATACATTTAAAATCATAATTGTTGTTGTTTGGTATGAAATAGATTATTGTTAGGATAATACACATGATGTCTGGGAGTATAACCGACAAACGACAAGGTACATCTCTTATTATCTTGAATCAGCGTGGTGATGAGTTTATTGCAGACGTAATCGAATTCATAGGGAGCATCTAGCCTCAGACATCCTTCCTGGAGTTTAGCAAGTATCGAATAATTGAGGGTGTGATTTTCTGAATAGGATTCTATTATGAAATGGTCGGGTTCCAGTTGGGATTCCCTGTAGATGTGCATCCAGCAACTCTCCCCTAAACTCTCAAGGAATTGAGCTTTTCCCGGCAATTGTATAGGAGCGTGATCTCCGTGCTTTTCAAAGACGTTAATCGTATTCAATAGATGTTTGTTCTTCCTCAAACTCAGTTTTAAATTCCTCCAACTCATCTTGAGCACCCGCAATCTGTCCAGGTAAATACGTTCAATTTTTCTATCTTTCAACCTCCAAACACTGCCCTTATCGGAAGCAGTATAAACATTGGCAAGTGGAGTGGGAGCAGATAATAGGGAGAGCGTTAATTTTTTTCTTTTGATACCGGGCCTAAGCGCCTGAAGCAGTGTTTTGACGACGAAGCTGGAGCAGTTCATGCCCTTTGCCCCCCAGGTCACATAGGGAATACTCCCCTTTTTGATCGACTCGTTAACAAAGGCTTTCCCTCTTTCAAAATCAATATCACGACAGATCGAAAAGTAGGTAGTGCCATGTCCATGTGTAGCTTCTTTAATAGAGGCCAGGTAATGCATGATTTCGAAGGCATTGGTTACGTTGCCTGATTTATCAAAAGATGCCTGAACGGGGATATAAAGCTTGGGGTCTGTATCTTTACTTCTGACCCGGCCTTTTTTGGGCGGGGAGATGTATCTGCCATAATCAAAATACTCCACTAGTCCGGATTTTTTTTGTATCAATATCAGAGCGGCGTGTCCGACTTTATAATACGGAGTATAAGTGATATTCAGAGAGACGAGGAGTCTGTCTCTAAGCTTTTCGCCCTTTGCCCAATTGTCGGGAAAAGCGATGACAATAGCTGTATCTCTATACTTATTGTTTGCCAAAATTAATGCTTAGTCTAACAATACATGTCTGTCAAGTATCTTGAACCATGATCGGGAAAAATAACAACTACCCGATCGTTTTCGTTCAGTCTCTCTCTGACATTCCACAATCCATGTAGAGTAGCACCGCTGGACTGCCCGGCCCAAATGCCATCTTCCAAGAGTAGTTTTTTAGCCCAGTGCGCACTATTTTCCTTGTCGACTATTACAAATTCGTCAATGATATCAAAGTCAAAATTTCCGGTTATAATATTTTTCCCCACGCCCGGGATACCGGATCGATACCGTTTATGAGGGTCAAAGGTTCTATGCTCATGATAGTATTTGAGGATAGAATCTTGAGTGTCTACTCCGATTACTTTAATGTCGGGATTTTGTTCTTTTAAAAATTTACCTATGCCCGATATGGTTCCCCCTGTACTCCCCGCTGCGATCAGGTGGGTAATTTCTCCCCTCATTGCTTCCCATATTTCTCTTCCGGTGGTGTTGTAATGCGTCTGTAAGTTTAGCGGATTAAAATTTTGGTTGATATAGTATGCTCCAGGAGTATTTTTGACGATTTCCTTGGCTTTAGAATAATAGGACTCCGGATGATCCGGTAAGACATTTGCAGGGCACACAACGATCTCTTCCGTCAAGGTCTTCAGGAACTCCAGTTTTTCATTAGCGATGGTATCTTTCACACAAAGGATGCATTTATACCCTTTAATTCTCGATAGCACAGCTATGGAAATGCCGGTATTTCCGGAGGTGGCCTCTACCAGTACACTACCTCTTTTGATTAATCCTTTCAATTCAGCATCTTCAATAATTCGTTGGACAATTCTGTCTTTAGTAGATAATGTGGGGTTAAAAAACTCTAATTTGGCATAGACTTTTGCCGGTATCTCCGCAGTAGTTTTGTTTAATTGAACCAGTGGAGTATGACCGATCAGGCCCAAAATATTGGGATTGATATTTTTCTTTATTTTGCTTACCAGACTTTCCATAGGATAAGTTTAGAAATATCAGAGTACTTTCCAATTGCAGCCAAACACTTTAAGGTAATATCTTTTATTAAAGTGTTGAGGTTAGACAGCGCTTGAATGATGCACTCTTCTCAATCTCATTCGAACAAAGTTCTAATGTTTCTTTTGCACCTACCATCGCTTCTGGACTTGATCGAATATCAGGTTGAGAGTAAAAGTAAAAAACGATATAATCTTAGCAAAAGAGGGCGCAATAGTAGGGATAATATCGCTAATGGGAAGAAAAAAAGTGCATAAAAATGGCAGTATATCTGCAAAAAGGCATGTTGTTATAAAAGCTATGAATATTACAAATATTTTATTTTTAATATATTAATATTGTTATATTATTCGTACACATAATATAAAGAATATATTTTATAATAATACAAAATAATATGTCGAACAAATATGCTAATTTATTTTGACTCAAAGGCAATATAAGAACAGCCAAGAGGACGATTTCATTAATGGTCTTCTTCCCACCAGCGGCTGCCCGTAAAGGCTCTGATTTGTGGTCCAAAGAACAGGGCATTTAGAAAGAGTTTTTCGGTCCCTAACCAGGTTCCTCTAAACAAGGGGTCATCCGAAAATAAAATTGTCTTTCCGCTGCCCCGAAAATTAATCAAAACAGAGGCGGGTTGTTTTGTGAGGTAGTCTTTTCTGTTTTGAGGAGAGACGTACCCGCTCAACACGGGATGTTGGTCATAGAGGAGAGGAGTGGCATAGGGATTTTTGCCGGGCTTCAACCAAAATCCACTTTTTTTGTACACCGCCAATTTGTCCTGATGGTACCCGTAGACCAAGGGGTGGGTGGTATCCAAGTTCACTTGGAGAATAACCCCACTTACTTGCTTGCTGCCTATGTCTCCCGGAGCGTTGGCATAAGGGATGCGATGTATCGCGCCGGAGTCTTTCTTTGGGCGCTTCAGAAGGGACTCTTGGGCGATGTGGTTTTGTATAGCCCATTGGGAAGCATTGTTAATGGTGATAAGTGTATTGCCCCTGCTTATCCAATCTCTGATGGCCGATTTGTTGGCCTCATTCATGGAGGCATAATTGCCGGATACCATCACTAGGGTATTATATCTATCCAAGGGAACTCGCGGGAATATCCTCAGAGGGATTTTGGTTACTTCTATATCCATTTTACGGTCCAGCAAATACCACACTTCACCGGCTTCATAAGCATTGACTCCTTCGCCGGTAATCAATGCTACCTTGGGCAGTCGAAGCACTGGTGCATTGGGGCTTCCCAGGTCTATGCCCTTCATGGCAAGTCCACTTCTAACGGGACGGATAGTGACGTGATATTGTCGGCTTAACACTTGCAATCGGTCGTAGAGCCTATTTTTATCCATCTTATCGGATTGCTCTCCTACGGCGATGATGATCGTACCCCTAGAGAAATTCTTTGATTTATCCCCTGTCTTTAAGGTCGTAGACTGTAGGGTCAGCCTTGTAAATATACCTTCTTTTTGCAAGGCATAGAGCACACTTGGACTGTAGTAATCCTCCCAGCTGATCATATAGGCAAAATCTGATTTTTCAAATGTTGTAGAGGGGTAAAAATCATCCAAATCCTTTACCATTTCATAACTGATTCTTTCCTGATATACCGGATGAAAAGGAAGATTGTAGGCTCGTACGAGGGTCCAGGCAGAAGCGTCGTAAAAGACGCTGTCTCTCCACTGGGTGATGTCTTCAAACAGGTGTTTTATTAAGCGGAATTGGGGTTGTTTTAGGGGGACATAAAAGCGCACTATATTTTCTTTGCTTTTGCGAATCTCTACCCCATGTCTTCTTAATAATTGAGCGAATTTGAGTGTTCTTGTGACATCTTGTAAGTCTCCAAACACATACCCTTTGATCCGGCTTTTAGCCGCTTCTTGGAGGGCTTCTTTGAAGTATCTTCGCTGGTAATCCTGCATGTAGTTCTTGTGTGAAACGGCAGTCATAATCGTAGTCATACTCATCAAATATTGGTGGAAGATGGTCTTCTCAAACCGCAGAACACCGGTGGGAGTCTCCTGTATATGCCCGCGAGAACTCGCCTGTTCGAACAAGAGGGCCAATCCGCCTTGTAGGTCACCATAGGTCGAGCCATATCCGGGATAGGTCGCATCGAAAACCTCATGTGTATAGTATAGATCACCGACCTTGTCCATTTCTTCGGCAAATGCTCGTTTGAAGATATCGTTGAGCGTCGTGTGATTCTCCTTAGGGGTGATCGGATGCTTCAGCGCGGAGGGACGTTTGGGCTCGAAAAAATAAGTCGAAGAGGTTCCCATCTCATGGAAATCTGTGTACACATTGGGGGACCAGGTATGAAATAGTTTTAATCTGGCCCTGCTTTCGGGCTGAACGGCCAAATATAAATCTCTGTTGAGATCGAACCAGTAATGGTTGGTTCTTCCCTTGGGCCAAGGTTCATTGTGCTCTGCATCGTATTTGTCTGCGACTAGGTGTTGACTTCTCCTTGAGTTTACCCATTGGGTGTGCCGCTCTCTTCCGTCCGGATTGATGACGGGATCAACCATAATTACTGTTTGTTTTAGAGCTTCTAATAAGCTGTCGTTTTGGGTAGCCACCCAAGTATAGGCTAACCACATCGCAGCTTCAGAACTGGAGGGTTCATTGCCGTGGATATTGTAGCCCATATATAGGATTAGGGGTAGGTCTTTAATTTTTCCATTGTATTCCGGATTAATTTGTGCTTGATGTTCTCTCTGAATCTCAGTCAAATGGGTCAAATTGTCCGGACTACTTATCGTAGCGATCAGGAGGGGGCGGTGTTCGTGAGTTTCTCCGTATTGTTCGAGTTTTATTCGCGTCGAAGCGGCTGCCAATGCACGAAAGTAAGAGACAATGCGGTCATGCCGGGTGTGATATTCACCGAGATTATAACCGAGAAACGAACGAGGTGTCGGTACGGAAGGATCAAAAGGTCCATATACTTTTGTCCGATTCTTTTGTCCAAAGAGGATTAGGTTCGAGAAAGTAAAAAACAATAATAAGAAACATTTCTTAGTCATGATGTAGCATTTTAGCAGTGAAAGCACCTTCTGATTCAATCCCCAAATATACATCATTTTATTGTTTTCTCTCCGAAGCAATAGCTCCTCTTATAGAATTATTTATACCTTACTATAATGAGATTTTGATAAGAAATGAATGTGATTCGTATGCATCATGAATTCATGTAGAAGAGGTTTTTATACTTAGATTTGGGGGGGGATTCTAATCCAAGGTAGCAAGCATCACAGTGCGTTGTTTCATCCTCATTGCTTAGCTATGAAAATACAATATCAACCAAGGAAAAGTCCAAAATTATAGAAAGGTTAGCCCGTTCAAAAATCATTGATCGAGATGCCTTATTCGCAGAATATCCAGCTAGATTTTGACTTTGAAACGCATATTTTTAAGCATTAGCTCAAATACCTATTTTGTCGATTAGGTTGTAAGCTCTTACTTTCCTTTTTTCTTTTTAAATGGATTCCATTTATCTAGTAGGTCTTTGGCTTTTTCCTTCGCCTTTTCTTGGGCCTTTTCTTTAGCTTTTTTAGTGGCGTCTTCTATTTTTGTAGAGTCGATGTATTGTCCTGCTTTTTTCTTGAGTTCCTCTTTGGCTTTTTGTTTAGCTTTGGATATTTCTTTGTCAGCCTGGTGTTTAATCGAGTCTTTGACAGTTTGGATTTTTTCTTCTGCTTTGCGTTTTGCTTCCTCCACCGCTTTATCTTTGGCTTTTTGGAGGGTATCGATGAGTTTTTGTTTTGCATTGTCCAATGCAGCTTGACCTTCTTCTTTCAAAGACTGTTCGCCCTCTACTTTGTCGATACGGATGCTCACTTTGGGAGCGTTGTACTTTCCTTTGAGGTGAATGCGGGTCTGAATGTGTCTTTTCTTATTAAGATCTATACCTAGCTTTTTTATTCTGGTGTTTAGCCAGTCTTTTCCTTGTTGGACGGTCTGGTGTCCGGGAATTTTTTCTAGTATATCTGTCGGGATACGTGCAACGACGGAATAATCGATATTTTTATCTAGAGTGTTTGTTCCTTCGACTTGAATCTCTAGATTTTTATAGCGCATCACAAAAGGTTTGAAATGTACTTTACCATCGACAATTTCAAACCAAGTTTTGACATCCTGCACAGGGATGTTGTCCTCTTTCAGTGCACGGAGGTGCATCTTTTCGCCCAACTGTCGCATCGGTGGGTAGTTCTCTATGTAAGTTCGGATAGTTTGTAGAAACCCCTTGGCATTAAGCTTGGTCATTACCGGTGTCATATCCTCGTTGAGTTGCCCGGAAAGACTTAAATCAGCATGAAAAGCTCCTTTGAAATATTCGAAGATGGGCATGAGTTTTTGTACACTTTTTATCGAACTCAGCATGTCGGTGAATTGTATACTTTGTGTCGTATATCGCATATCGAAAGAGGGTTTTTCTCCTGCGGGGGTCTGAAGCGTTCCGGCCAGTTGCATGGTGCCTCCTAGTCCATTGAGCTGCATCTTGTGAAGGTCCATTTTGCGATCGCTCAGGCGAATATCGCCATTTATGTTTTTGTAAGCATTCTTTTCATACAGTAATTGAGGAAAATTTATGGTTACATCCAGATTTAAGTTTTCAGGAAGTTCCAAGGGGGTCGTTGTCGTAGGGTCTTCCGAAGAGGAGGCTGCAAAATAACTGTCCATATCCAATCTCTCTGAGAATACTGTCAATCGGCCTTTTAAAGTGTTATTTTTCCATAGCCACGCAGGGATGTTATCCAAGTTTCCATTAATGCGCAGTGGGCTTTTAAAGAATTGGAGTTTTAGTTGTTCTATCTTCAGCCGCCCTCGGTTGTAGTTTCCATTGGCTTGTAGGTTTTGGATGTCGTAATCAGGATATAAGAGCTGGTCTATATGCAGGTTTACATCCACGCTTAGTTGGCGATCGATAAAGTGGTAAAGGTCGGGGTCCGGAAATTCAGAGGTAGATTCGGAATCTGTCTCTTCTCCCACCCACTCATTCACATCCAATACGGACATACGCCCGTCTAACTTTAATTTTACCTCTTGGTCTTGAGTGAAGTAATGTAGTGGCTCTATAACTTCTAGGTTGCCTTGAAAATCAGAATGCCCCAATCGAATTTTAGCCTGTTGGAAGAATATCTTTTCCGGAGAAAAGAGAATATTTATATTTTGGCCTTCTACCTTGGGGAGATTATCATATTCGAGGCGAAGCATGGTACTTTTTACTTGTCCAGCCAAGTATTTTTCAGTGAGGGGTCGATTAAACCGATAGGATATATCCATATCTATCTTGCCTGTCATCTCTTTGATGCCTTCGATGGGATAGGCTTTTGAGAGACCGCCCAGATCCAATCCGCCCCGGATCTTTCCACTAGCATTTAACAGTGTCAAAGGATGGGTGAGTCTCGCATTTACAGCTAGAGTTTCTTCCCCTATTTTAAAATTCAACTTGGGGATGTAAACGACCGTCTGATCTAGGGAGGGGCCTTTTTTTACACATTGCATTCGTAGGGATACTTGTTCTATGGCTTGTGGAAAATCCGGATATTTAATGTAGCCTTCCTCAACCGACAATTTCATATCAAAATCAGGGTAAGCTTCCTCTTCATATTGATAGTCTCCCTGTATATGCCCGGAAAGGGAAAATGAACCACGCGTGTTGACATCTGCATAATCTGAAGTATAAGCACTTGGGAGTAATGAGAAGAGTTCTTTGAAACTATTGCCAGGGGCTTTAACTCCGATATCGAGACGAAGTTTGTCTTGATAGGATTGGGCCATTCCTTCGAGCTCCAGCACCAATGCATTGAGTCTCATCTTATTCTTGCCCATCGTGATTCGCATGCTGTCCGGTTGAAAGGATAGGGTGGCCTCCCAGTCAATTTGAGCGTTTTTAAGGTATGAAAAGTTTCCTTGACCAATATTTAGACTGTCGAGAGAGGTCTCCGTATTGTAGACCAACTCCTCCCCTCTCCAACTTCCGTTTCCCTTGTGATTAAAATGTTTGAACTGTAGACGTGTGTGATTAAGGAGATTTTCATACAGAACCTGCCCATCTGAGATCTCTATATCCCTAAGCTCTACCATCCGGATTTCGCCCGAGGTGGAATCAGAACCGGTGTCTTGCGGATAAAATAGATAGTTGGCATTCGTGGAGTCGAGGGCAACTAACCTGATGGTAGGTCGGTTTAAATATATTTTTTTCACTTCAATCGGTCGATCATCGTACCAAAGAGACAAAGCATCCAGCCCCAAGTGCATGTCCGTAGTTTTAAAAAGAGTAATTCCTTTAAATTCTCCTTGCCCGGTTAAAGAGAGGTCTTTGAAGTTAACGGAAACCTCCGGAAAGTCTTTCAGGATAGATACCTGTAAAGAAGAAAAATCAACATCCACGTGCATGGCCTCACTAATACTGTCCTTCACCCAGCGTACAATTTTCCCACGAAAATACCAAGTCAGCGCAACCCCGACGCTTACTACTAAGAGGAGGGTCGTGATTAAAAGTTTTATTTTACGTCCTTTTTTTAACATATCTTAAAGTTTCCTAATAAATAGGTAATTAATATATTTTAATCTAAATCCTGTATTAGAACAATTTATTAAAGGATAATAGTACCGATAATGTTTAGTTTGAACCATTGAATACAAAAAATCTCTGTGAAATTTTCTTGTGGAGGGTTATGCTTTTTATCACTTGGTGCATATTAACTTAGGGTCTTGTTTTTATTCTTGAGCTGCCCTACTATTACGTGTTCTTTAACCAATATAACCACAAGAATAAGACGTAGCATGTGAGATGCTATTTCATGGAGTCTTTCCTACCTAAATGACTCTACTTGTAGCGAACAGAGCCAAATACAATTTCAAGTAAGGGGGCTAGAGTGAACACAAAGGCTTATTGTTTTAAATGATTGTCGATAATGCGTTTTACCTCTTCTACCTTCATATCTACTAGTTTTGCGATTAATTCGATGGAGAGTCCGGAGTCATATCCTCGCAAAATTACAGCTATTTTATTTTGATGCGTGCCTTCTTCTCTTCCCTTCTGCAGTCCCTTCTGCAGTCCCTTCTGTAGTCCTTTCTGTAGTCCTTTCTGCAGTCCCTTCTGCAGCCCTTTCTCCATGCCCAATTCTGTGAAATGGTCATAGATGGATTTAAATTCTTTTTGGGTGGTGGTGGGTAAACTAGTCATAATTTTATCTATTGTTTGGATAGAAAATTGTACATTATGTGCAAAATAAACAAAAATGTGCGCCATTAAGTTCCTGTCTGACAAAATCTCCATCTTTTTGAAAATATGGATAATCTGGTCTATTTTATCCGGCAGGGAAGTGCGATACTTTTGGATGT
>JALSTN010000059.1 GCA_026983735.1 Saprospiraceae bacterium
AGGACTTGTCCCCAACAGCTGTTTCCGCAGGCTATATTAGTAACGGTAGCAGTCAATTTTTGTCCAATGTAGGCTTTACCAATCGGTGAAGGCACAGGGTTGCCATTGGCATCTGTTATCTTTACCGAATAAAATCCCATGGCAGCACATGTCTGATCTTCTCCTTCCAATACAGCTTGTGAAAGCACTTCTACTTCACAATTTGAATTGGCAGAAATATTGACCAGGGTGTTACATGCCATAACACAATTGGTCCAACAATCAGGCAGTACGGCAGGATTAGAGTTTACTGGCACAGCTGCCCCATCCAGATACACCGCTGTATTTGACAAGTCCCCTGGAGTAGCTGCTGCTGTAGGATTCAACTCCGCTACAAAGGAGAATGTAATAGAGGAGCCATTCGGCATATCTATAGGATTTGCAATTGCTGGATCGCCGGCCGTAAGACCATCGAAGTTGTTATTGAGTGTCGCACTAGCTAATCCTGTCGCTCCTTCTAAAGTTACAGGAAGCACACCCAACACCTGAACAAATGCACTGTTGAGGTTAAGTGCATCATCCAATTGATCTCCAAGCTGCCCGCCATTTACCGCAACACCTGTGTTGTTGGTCAATGTTATCTCATATTTGACGTCTATATGTCCAGAAACACCGCTTGAAGCTGGAGATACAGTCACAATTTTCTTCTCGACTGTAATCTGAGCCTTGATGCTTCCCATCGCAAAGATCGTTAGCAAAACAGGTAGGACAAAGAGCTTGCTAAGCTCCACAAAACGCGAGATACTTGAAGGTATAGCGTATAGTTTTTTCATTGTCTTAAATTTTAAATAAAAAGTATTGTAATTCATTTTCAACCAATTTTCTATCGTAATACCCCGGGGAAAAAGCAGAAAACCTCTTCCCCGGGATCTAAATATCTAGTCTATCATTATCATTTTTCGGGTTGCGGTCTGCTCCTTCGTCTCCAATCGATAATAGAGGAGCCCTCGGGTGCTAAGTTGACTTTTATCCAAAGTGATCTCATTATATCCTTTAGCATATTTACCTTCGATAACCGTAATCATCTTTCCGGTAACATCAAAGACACTAAGCGTCGCATACTCCTCTTTTGGCAATATGAAGGCTATCGTTGTCGACTTATCAAAAGGATTCGGCTTGTTTTGAAGGAGAGCAAAAGCACTTTCTCCTCCATTGTCCAAGGCTCTTAATACAACTCTATAGTCCACTCCAGATTTTGCATAGGCTTCATTTGGAATTATATTAGTAGCCGTGTGAATGACTTGATGAAGCACACCTGAAGACTTAGCTTCAAATACTAGTGTAATCACATCTTCAGAAAGCATGCCTTTAACATCATTCCATGAAAATCTCAACTCTCCCTTATCGGCATGTGACAACCCAACATTATTGACCTTAAAGCTTCCTGTCGTATGCAAGTCACTAAATTTCAACAGGTCTGTATCATATTTCATAGCAAATTGAAGCCCTTCTATATCCTCCGATTTATTCACAAGCTTCAATACCACCTGGTCACCTCTATTAAAATGCATGTCTTCATAGCTTAAGGCCAAAGTCTCTAACTCCCCTCTTGTTCCATTTTCATTAGAGATGTTGCCAAGTTTGACGTCTCCATTCAAATCCCCAATTTTGATGGCCTTGAAGTTAGACTTCATTTCATTCTTCAACAGAGGTTGAATGGCTATAGACTCTTGCATTTTCCATGGCTCATACGGATTTTCAAATGTATAATTCTGTGGGACGAATCTCCATGAAGTATTGTGAGTATACTCTTCGATTTTCCCGAGAATTAATCTTCTAATTTCCACTATATCGCCAGAGGAGATGCTGTGAGAATTATTGGCGTCAGCTGCTATAAATTGAGTTGGTTGATTAAATGGAGATATGCCTAGTAAATGCTTCTGAATAGCCACGAGGTCCTTTGTAGATACCCCATTGATAAAATCATCATTTTTACTTGGAGTAACCACATATCCCTTCTTAAGCGGCAGACCTCCAAATTCAAATTTTCCCTCTTCATCTGTCTCATAGTTCATCTGAGAGTCAAATGAAGTAGACAAATTCATTTTCACTTGGCGAACGCCTCTCTCTTTTTCGTCTTGAATAGTTCCTGCAATCATAGCTGAATTGGTCGGATGACAATTATCGCCCTTTTGAAGGACTAATATTACCGAACAATAATCTCGATTATTGGCTTTATCCCAAACCCACATCTTGATATCCAAAGTGTCCTGTAAATCATTGGCTATATCATCGCATCGGAAGGTCCTGTTGGGCACAACCGTATTGCCATCAAACGAGAACCTCAATTCATCATCCGGGGTACAATTGTCATAACTTCCAAGATTAAAATCTTTAGCCCACAACTCGATTTCTCCTGAAGGACGCATTATCACTGTTACGATACCGTCCCTACAATAAGGAGAGGGCTTCTTCTTATCTGAAAGCGTGAATACCGTAGTACACGTAGCAGAATTTCCACAGAGATCCTCTACCTTCCACTTAATTCTATGAATTCCATTCTTTCCATAGCTAAAGGTTCCTGAAGCATCATCTCCCGTGCCTTTTTTATCTATGCTGCCATCCGAGTTCAAGTCAATTTCCCATGACCATTTAAGCGATTTCCCCGGAGTACATTCATCTTGTGCCGTTGCCGTCAATTTCACATAAGCACTGCAATCGGATCCTGTGATAGGAACACGGACAGAACCGGGACATACAATAGTAGGCTTGATAGAATTGAGTACTTTGATGTACTGCTTCCATTCAGCGGTTTGATTCGTACAGTCGTCTAATGCAGACCATGTTCTCACTATTTTAAAGCAAGCTCCGTCTACTATGTTATATACTTTGTCTTTGTAGTTAAAGATAATTTTATGGCATCCTGTATTGACAGATCCCTTAACACTAGGTTTTGAATTTAAAGACTCCGGATCGAGGTCCTTCAAGCAGCCATTCGGCTCACTGATATCCTTCGGCCATCTTATAGCCTTAGACAGATCAAATCCTTTTTCTGCCCGGACCGTTATTCTCTGGGTGCAGGTGATAGTAGGCTGTTCTTTTACAACCCACTTGCGAAGAATATAACCTTGTCCACAGTCATTTAAATAATACTTCACCGTATATACTAAGGATACCGGACATTCATCACTTACAGAAGCAGTGCCAAATCTAGTCAAACTCGCACTATCCAACTGGTCTCCACAATACGCTGTAATCAGTCTTGAAGGACAGGTTAAGACAGGTGGTGTATCATCTTGCACTTCTACTTCAACCATACAATCTGCAAAGTGACCATACAAGTCTCCTCCGGCTTCCATCCGGGAGGGATGTACTGCTCCCGGCCCCGGATTTATATCAAATGCTCGCATCGTCACCATCCGTGTTTGCCCGATATCTTCACAACAGAACATCGCGAAATCATCGAAATACACTTGAATTCCCGCTAGTCCTGCATCATCATCTCCATTCAAACCATCACAGGCGATCTCATCCATCCTAAGTACTTTTACCCATACTTCCGGACTACAATTATCATGCGATCCATCGTCTAAAGTCTTGGCATATACCTTGGTGATTCCACCCGATCCAATACTAATAACCGTATGTTCGTCACAAACAGGTGTAGGTGGTTCATTCTCAATAACGAGAATCTCAATTGTGCAGCTAGTTTGATTGCCACAAGCATCCTTTACCGTATACTCAAACCAGTTGTAACCCGTAGGCAAGTCATATGCTTCATACCTCTTCTTTCCATTGCGAATTACCTCTCGGATATAAGCATTTGTATAGATCGCCTGGCCATCTTCAGCACACGATAATTTCTTGCCAGGAGGAGATCCTTTATGTCGTACAGAATAAGTCCAACTCGAACATTCTGACACAATATTTACAATACCACAATTGTCACATTCAACAGGTACCGGTAATAAATAATGTCCTGTACATTGTCCCGGATCCGTATTGACGGTTATCGGACTAGCACAAGTAGATTTACAATTTAAAATGGGGCCATCGGTGTCCAAAACCTCTATAATTTGCGTATGATAAGCGATGGTATCATGACACCAATCTATTAAGATCCATTCGCGTAATATCTTATAACTGCTTTCACAGATTTGTAATTTGCGATCATTGAACGTCTGTGCAATGTTACTACAAGACTTCCCGCCAAAAGGCCAACCCGTCATATCAGGGTGCGGATTTCCTTCGTAATCATGACCGGCAGGTAGCTTCTTAAAATTCTCATCACACTTGAGCACCCTTTCATCACCGGGAAGACCGGTCCAATCCTTTGGCCAAATAGTATTGGTAATCGTTCCGGCATTGACATGAATGGTATCTGTACACATACTCGTAGAGTGACCATCTGTTGCGATCCACTTTCGGTATATTACCTGTACAAAAGGACAAGTATCATTTTGTACATCATCTTCGTAGGACAGATCCACATTTGAGCAGTTGTCAAGCCCTACCACAGTATAATGACGCGGTTTACCCGGAACCGGGGTAGCCGTCACGCCAGGTGCCAACGGAAACCCAATGGATATAACTTCCGGTCGACTATCTGCTCCACACTCGATAG
>JALSTN010000060.1 GCA_026983735.1 Saprospiraceae bacterium
CCGACCGCCATGGGGTGGGGTAGAGGGACAGAGGTCAATCAGCCGCTCGCTATAGCAGTTATAGGCGGAACACTAGCGGCTACTTTCTTGGCATTCTATATAATTCCGATACTGTACGATATTTTTATTAAGCCCCAAAAAGACTAAAAACCATAAAAATCAAATATGTGATTATGTATAAAAATATTCTTTTTGTGTTGTCGATATCTATCGCTATTTTTCTTCCGGGCGCATGCAGAGAGGAGCAAGGGCCAATAGAAATCGATTCCCATCAAGGGAAGAAGGTGTCGGATACCCCTTCTCTTCCCACTGTACAGGTCGTTCGCCCGGAAAACCGCGATTTCAAAGGAGAGTTTACAGTGACAGGGACGGCTATGGCGGATAAGCAAGTGACGGTTTCTGCTTTGGAGGCCGGGCGGGTTGATCGCGTATTGGTGGATATCGGACAGTGGGTTAGACGAGGACAAACACTTGCCGTCCTTAAGAATCCTATGATTAATAGGCAGTATGAAATGGTAAAAGTTAAACTTGATTTTGCACAAAGGGATTATGAACGGTTAAGAGCTCTCAATGATAAGACTCCGGATTTGATTTCCATAAGAAATGTGGAACAGGCAGAAGCAATATTTAAAACACTGGAAGCCCAACTCCATGCGGTCTCTGACAGAATGCTATATCTCAAAGTAAGGGCTCCGTTCAATGGGGTTGTTACTAAACGCTATGTCGATCCCGGAGCAATGGTTCAAAATGCATTAGAACAGAGAGAGGCTACCCCGATTGTCGATATTTTGGATGCTTCCGTCATCCGGTTGACGGTCTATTTGCCCGAAGCGGACGTGGCTTATATCTCCAAAGGGACTTCTGTTGATGTGTCCTTCCCTGAACTGGGGGATGCGCTCTATCATGCGAAGGTAAGTCGAACCTCCAAGTCGTTAGATCCTGTATCAAATACCATGACCGTCGAAATAGATTTGGATAATAAAGAAGGAAAATTGAAGCCGGGGATGTTTGCAAGAGTACATTTTGAATTGAGGACACAAAAAGAAGTACTTGCTTTGCCCCTGTCTACCCTCGTACTCAAACAAGATGCCTCCTACGTCTATGTCGTAAAAGCTAATGTGGCACATTTGGTAGAAGTGAAGAAAGGATTAGAAGACCAAACCTCTTTTCAAGTCCTCAGTGGAGTCCAAGCCGGTGACCAGGTGGTCGTCAAAGGGAAAAATACTATATCAGACGGGAGGAAAGTCCAAATTGTTCAATAGCAGGGAATAGTTGTTTGGTGGTCGTGCGATGACCATTTCATACCTCTATCAGCAAGAAATAAAATAGTAGAAATTTTTAAACAAATGAAAACATTGGGACTATTTTTAGCAGTAATCATTCTGGCGTGCCCGGTCTATGCACAGAAGACCATGACCATCGATGTAGATAAGGTCCTCCAACGATGCGAGACGGATATCAGCATTCACCAATTGTTTCGGGCAAAGGAAAAATTGGCTAGAGCAAAGTATGAAAAGGCAAAGAAATGGTGGTGGCCCACCTTGTATGGTGGTGTTAAGATGGATGGGCTACTCGGTACGACTCAGAACTCGGATGGAAGGTTTTTTCGCGATGTCGCCAAGCATCATTTGTGGACAGGTATCGGTATAAATGCCCAGTGGGACCTGAAAGAAAAATACAATGTAAGAGCAAGTGCCTATGAAGAGCGAAGCCAACAGTATGCCTCTAAGGCTGCGGTAGAAGATCGTTCGATTCAGGCGGTAGAGCATTATTATCACTGGATGCATGCGATTACAGCATTTGATGCTTATAATGCCCTTATAGCGAAAGCTTCTGACATAGCTGCTCAGTTTAACCTCCAGGTACAAGGTGGATTAAAGCCCCAGTCCGACTATTTGATGGCCAAAAGCCGTGTAAAAATGATGGAGGTTAAGGCCTTGACATACTATCGAATCTCCAAAGAGGAAGAAGCGCAACTTGTCTCAATGCTCGGTTGGGATGCAGGAACTCAGATCGAACCGTTGGATTCCGTCTTCTTACCTCTAAATCTAGTAAACCTCCAGCCACCCAATTGGGATGCCGATATTAAAAACGACCCCAAGATTCGTCTGCGGAGGATAGAAATAGAATCTCTACAAGCTCAGAGAGATCGATTTACCAAAGGGCGTTGGCTCCCGCGTTTGTATATCAACTCCAATGGGAGTTTGTTTGGGGGAACTTTCAACCCATTTGACCCAACGGGGATATTTCAAGTGGGTGCGGTGTGGAAATTGCCCTTGCATCAACTCAAGGGGAATGTTGATTTACAGGTTACTGACGCCAAAATAAATACACTCGAATCCACTTTGCCACTCCTCCGTGAAGAACGCCAGAATCAAGTGATGCAAGCCTATTACGATATCCAAAGTGAGGAGCAATCGCTCCTTATTGCGGAAGCGGCAAGAGACTATGCATGGGAAGCCTATCAGATGATCGAAAAAAGACAAAAAAATGGTGTCGCCCAACCTCTGGCTTTGTTTCAAGCTCAGGAAAATGCTGTTCAGACAACACTGGATTATATTAAAATCGTAGCGGAATTTAATGCTGCCCAATACCGGTATCTGATACTGACCAAGGCAAACTAATAACATGTAAATACCCTATGCCAATTTATTTTAGGGTTTAGGTGCAACAATATTCGATGAAAATCCCATATTAGATTAATTGACATAATTCTTAGGTTGGGTGCAACAATAGGTGATAAAAATTAGATTTTTTGCTTAATCCCTACTAAAGTTTATTTAAAATTGTGTACCTTTGCTCTAAGGTTGGATAACTCATTCTACACTTTGAGGAAAGCTGCATTTAAGCATATATCCTAGACAAAATGAAGGAGATTGACAATTTGTTTTTCTCTTTCTTTTGAAAAAACACATAATCACAAATTACTCTTTTCTATATTTCATTTGTAACTTTGAGTTCTTAGAGTCGTGAGAACTAAGTATCTATAGTTATAGATTTTTATTTTTTTTGACACCATATTTATTTATCTAAAATATAGAAAATTATGAAATATTTACCATTTACGTTATTGATGTTGCTCTTCGATTGGAATGTGACCGCTCAGACTTGTGATCCCCCATATGCCTTAAGGTGTAATGATGCGAAAATACTCTGCGATGTCACCCAATTAGACGGTTTAACTTGTCAGAATATTGATTTTACTAATGCCACAGGGCCAAACCCTACCTTATGTTTAGGTAGTGGTATTCCCGAAAATACTCAGTGGTGGGGATTTTATGGGACAGGGGAGGTCATCGAATTTCATTTTGAATTTAATCCTGCGGATTGCACCAATCCTGCCGGTTGTAGGGGTATTCAGGCCGGTATTGTAGGAGATTGTATTGGAAATGCAGAAGACTGCAATGCTGATTGCAACTCTTCCTCCTTTAACTTATCTTTTATATCTAATGCATGTCAAGCCTATTACTTATGGGTGGATGGTTGCTGTAAAGATGTTTGCCCCTATACTATAAGTGTACTGAAAGGGCAAGCAGCCAAAATTCCGACTCCCGTAGAACCGCCGCGAGTGATTGGGGATGTACTTTGTCAATGCCAGACCATCGATATTTGTACAGATTATCCGCCGGGGGGGTGTAGTGTTCGACCAACTTGGACAAAGGATGGCGTGGCATTGCCTCAGTATGATGATAAACTCTGTATATACAATTATGAATTGTCAGGTGATCCCTTTGAGATTTGTGTTACATGGACCCTTGCGTCAGGGGGAGATGTATGTGATGAAGTGACGAGTTGCACTGAAGTGTTGCTTCCTCCTAAGCAAATCATTGAACAACCCCCTTTGGTACTGTGTTATGAGCAGCAGTCTAATGGTTCTTATAAATGGAGCTGTGAAGGATCAGATACAACGATATATAGTTCCTGTATAGATCCACCATGTGAGATGGATATCATGACCAAGGAAGGATGCTGTGCTACTTGCAAAAGGTCTATTACCTTGCTGCCCGAAAGACCTGTCGGAGAAAAGTTTGTCTTCAATTGTACCGGGGAAGAGTACGTTACGGAAGATGGAAAAACTTGGCCGGTCTCAAAGTCTTTCTGCAATGAATCTATTACCTTTCAAGCTCCCTTCGGAGAAGAGGATATTCTTTGTGACACTACGTATCACTTAGTTTTGGAGAACTACAATCCTGCCGTTGCATTTGAGGTAGACACTACTCCTTGTTATCCACCAAAAGTCAGATTGAGTACGTCTATCGATTGGACGCCGGAGTGTCTTAAGGGAGATGTAGATCAATTAGGTTTTTGGGTTGCGCCATCCGGGGATACGGTATTTGGTTCATCGTTGACCATTGATACTTCTTCAAATACTGGGAATTACGAATTTTTTATCCGGGTAAAGTATCAAGATCCAAATAATCCATCTGTGCTTACAACCTGTGATTATAATCCAAATATACATTTTGAAATGGATAGCTTCGTGTTGGCGCAAATCGTTCATACAGAGTGTTTGACAGATACGACCATCCGGTTTGATCTCCTTCTCAATGCCGGATGGATGAAGGGGGATAGCTTTTATATCGTTCGTCAAAAAGATACATTTTATAGATTTTTGAATAATGATTCGATCCAGATAATTGAAGACTATGTGCTG
Organism: Saprospiraceae bacterium; assembly: GCA_026983735.1. Lineage (GTDB taxonomy): Bacteria > Bacteroidota > Bacteroidia > Chitinophagales > Saprospiraceae > JALSTN01. The sequence goes on from JALSTN010000060.1 coordinate 4,655, forward strand.
TCCGGCAATGATTTTGATACCTTGCACATATGTAAAGACGGACCTGACTCTTGTTGTTTTGATTATGTGGTACATTTCGACAACTGCATTGGGACGAGTGTAGCAGCAACACAATTGGATGGAGTATCGGTATGGTATAAACCTTCCACAGAGGTATTAAGCATTCGTCCTTCTAGTGGTATGAAATCGTTGACATTGGACGTGTTTGATTTACATGGACAGCGCATTTATCACTCAGACCTTTCGGGAGTGGATGCTTATGTATCTACGAGCCTTTGGCAAGCCGGCTTGTATGTGGCTCGACTCAGTAGGGGAGATAAGAGTATGATATACCGATTTGTGAAGTCTAGATAATGCATCCTCTTAGAGAGGAGTTTTAGCATTAGGATGGAAGTATGCAACTTAGGAACTAACTATACTGTTAGCTAATGGGGTGACAATGGTCAATGAGGATTTATATGCTGAATGGCACAAAGAACTTGGTTAGGATAGATAGACCCTAATAGAAAGATTAAGCACTTTTTGAAAGACAAGATGAGGAGTGGACAACGTCCGCACCTCATCTTTGTTTTGCTAGCGGAGGTTTAGACCTATCTACGATTAATAAGAAGTGATTTTCTCAACAGACATTCGCTCCAGGGCGAGTACGAAGACAAGGCCGGCGACAAAAGCAACAATTGCACTTACCATCATGGGGTCCCCTCCTTCGTAAGCGTTGGGCCATACATTGTGTGTTTGGATGATTTTGTGCGGGACATCCATTAAGACAGGTCCATTCATAATCTTGAGTGTAGATTTATCCAGCCAAGCCGTCACGTTTTTCCAAGGCCAAATCTTATTCAATGAGCCGATCATAAATCCTGTTAATATCGACAGGATCAAGTCATGGTAGTGCTCCAGTAAATAGTTTAACCCCCTGACCACCGTAACCAAGCCCAATAGGGCTCCTAAACCAAAAGTGACTAAGACCAAGGCATGTTCCAAGGAAGGGTTTGTGAAAAGCCCTTTTAGGTTTTCGTCGATGATGAAGAGGTACATCCCCATAATTAACAGCATAAAGCTTCCGGATATTCCCGGAAGTACCAAGGCTGAAATGGCAATCACTCCACTTAGAAATACATACCATAAATGCGTATTTCCAGTGAGTACGGGGAGACTGGTAATAAAGACTGCAAAAAGAGTGGAGACAATGATCCCTACAATTTTATCCAGTGACCAATGCTTGATTTTATTGCTTATATAGACTGCAGAGCCGATAATCAATCCAAAGAAAAAGGCCCAGATGACCGGAGGATGAGAGGCCAATAATCGAGTGACAAAGACCACACCTAACCCGATACCGAGTACCATCCCCGCTAAGAGGTTGAGCAAGAAATAGCCATCTATTATAGACCACCATTTTTTCCACTTTTTTTGCCTGAGTAAGTGGAGGTTATTCGGCGAGAAGGCTTGAGCGATAGCGTGGAGCAATCGCTCATAAATTCCTGTTATGAAGGCTAAGGTTCCACCAGAGACACCGGGAATGACTTCGGCTATACCCATGGCCATTCCTTTTAAGATTAAGGTCCAGAAGGGATTCATATGCGTTGGCTTAGTTTAGGATTGTAAGAATAGGTGGAATAGGATAGATTAGAGTCGCTTTTGTCCGGCCAATAAAAATAAAACAGCCATACGGATGGCCACCCCATTTTCCACTTGTTGGAGTATAATCGATTGATCCGAATCAGCAACATCCGAACTGAGTTCTACCCCTCGATTGATCGGACCGGGATGTAAGATGGTGATTTCTTTCGACAGGCTATTCAAGAGTGCCTTGTCGATCCCGTAGTACTGAGTATATTCCCTTAGAGAAGGGATGTATTGGATATCCTGTCGTTCGAGTTGGATTCTTAAGACATTGGCGACGTCACACCATTCAAGAGCTTTTTTGACATCGTATTCTACTTTTACATCTAATGCATTTATATTTTGGGGTATTAGGGTAGGGGGGCCACACACCATAACTTCAGCACCCAATTTTTGAAGACAAAAAATATTGCTTAAGGCGACTCTTGAATGGGTAATATCTCCTACAATAACGATCTTTTTACCTTCCAGCTCCCCTACTGATTCCCGGATTGAAAACGCATCCAACAAGGCTTGGGTAGGATGTTCATGAGTTCCATCTCCGGCATTGATTATATTGGCATCGATGTGTTGGGATAAGAACATGGGAGCTCCGGGCGCAGGATGACGCATGACGATCATGTCGACTTTCATGCTCAAAATATTATTGACGGTATCCAATAATGATTCCCCTTTTTTGACGGAAGAAGAAGCGGCTGAAAAGTTGATGGTGTCGGCAGAAAGTCGTTTTTCAGCCAGTTCAAAAGAGAGGCGTGTGCGTGTCGAATTTTCAAAGAACAAATTTGCAATGGTAATATCCCTTAAGGAGGGGACCTTTTTAATCGGACGATTAATGACTTGTTTGAATTGGGCCGCCGTCTCAAATATAAGAGCGATATCCTCACGTTGGATGTATTTTATACCAAGCAAATGTTTCGTGGATAGCGCCGTCTCTGTCATAATTATTTTCTTTCTGCTGGGTAAAACATGATTCGATCTTTTCCTACTTCTTCTTTCCAATCTACACGGACATAAGAGTCGTCTAAAGCATCAACAGTAATACCGGTATAATCGGCTTCAATAGGAAAATGTCTGTTGAACCTCCGGTCAACCAATACCATTAACTCAATCTTGTCGGGTCTGCCAAAATTCTGAATAGCTGTCATGGCAGCGTGTATGGTTCTGCCGGTGTAGAGCACATCATCTACGATAAGTACGGTCTTCCCCTCCACCAAAAAATCAATTTCTGTAGATTTGGCAGATATCGGGGCATCTCTTCTTCTGAAATCATCTCGAAAAAAAGTAATATCAAGCTTGCCAAATGGTACTGATTTTCCACCGGATAATTGCTGTAATATCTGCTGAATACGCTCGCCAAATCGCACACCACTCTCTTGTATTCCTATAATGCAAAGATTTTCAAAGTCGGGATAATGCTCAATAATCTGATGGCCTAACCGGGTAAGTGTTAGACCAAATCGCTCATTGTTCAATATGTTTTTACCGCGTTTCTTCATTATCCAGGCAAAGGTAGTGTAAAATGAACAATTGGAATCGGATTATTAGGGGTCTAATCTAGACTCTTTCACGTTCAGGTGTAATTCTAATGCAAAATAGTAATTTTAAATACCCAAACATACATTAGAATACAGCTTAGGATTAGATGGAGGCATTTATTTGGGATTCATGGGGAAATATATTTATATCCTCTTCCAACAACACCTTCCTGCGAATGGGGGGGATGTTTGGTTCAAAATATTCTTGTCTTTATTCTACATTACATGATCCTTTAGACTTATAGGTCGAATGCCGAATTTGGCTTCTATTTTTCAGCTCGAAATACCGTCCAAAGCAGATATCTCCAAAGTATATCTGTATTTCTAAAAGCAGCGTTCTCAAGCCAGAGAACTTGTTCTATAGCTGAAGAATGATAATCATGTTTCTCTTGATGATTCATCCAAGTCTTCCAGTCCTTTTCCGATGAACCCAGGTTAAAGGCTTCCGTCCTCCATGATTGGATATGCTTGTCATAAATCCCTTTTGTGCGCCCTTTACACTGGTCTGCATAGGTGAAAATCCCATTTGGTTTTAAATAAGAATACAATTTCCTAAACAAAACTTGTTTGTTCATATCCTCTAAATGATGTATAGCGATACTTGAGATAATCAGATCAAAGGAATTTACTTCAAAAGCCAAGTCTTTAAAGTCAACCTGGTAATATACTAAAGAAGTTTTATTTTTGAACTTGGATTTACACTCTTTTAACATATCTTCTGAAATATCAACTAAGGTCAGCTCTGAATCAGGGAACTTGTTGAGAACATGTTCTGTCAAGTTACCTGTTCCACATCCGAGTTCAAGAATTCTATTCGGTTTACAATCTTTTGGCAAATAGTCCAACATGGTTTGTAGCATTTCTCGATATCTTGGAATAGCTCTATCCAATAATGCTGTATATTTAGTACTAATACTATTATAGAAATCTTCTACCTTATCCTTTGCCATATTTGTTATTTTGAGGTCGTGTTTGGATTGCATTGTAAATTATCTATGTGAGAGCGCAGCAGTTACATATGTGTAGAAAATTTGTAATTCATTTATTTACAATTTCAGATGCTGAGGATAAGTGGGCAATTTTTTTAGGTATAGCTGAGTTTTTAACTGGCTTTTGTAAATGTTTTGTCCATCTATTGGCAAATATATGGAAAGTAAGGATGTCTTAGGGAATATATTTTGCAGAAAAAGGTATAATTAACGCATCTAAATAGAATGTCAAATTTGCTGACATTGTCGGGCGGCATGAACAATCTTGCAGTTAATTCACTTAACTTTGCATCTACTTTTATCACAAAGCACGATAATTATGCAGATGCTGGTCATCAATCACGATGAAATTTATCTCAAAGGAAAAAATCAAAGGGATTTTGTTCGCGTATTACTGCGTAATTTGCATCAGAAACTCGAGGACTTCAAGCCGTTCCTTAGATACGAAGGAGCACATGGTGGCGCTTATTTTATTGAGATCGTGCGTCCCCTTTCTGATGAACAATGGGAGCGATTGAAGGAGAAAGTAAGGACAACTCCAGGTATTTCCTCTTTTTATCTTGCACGTATATGTCCACCGGTAAAGGAGAATATATTAGCGTTGGCTTTCTCGATGGCCCAAGAGGTGAAGGATGAGTTTGAGTCCTTTGGCGTCGCATCCCAGAGGATTGACAAAAAGGTGCCTTTCACTTCCCTAGATCTGAATCGTGAGATTGGGGCGGAGGTCGTTACCAAACTTGGGAAGAAAGTCAATCTTGGCAATCCTGATATGTGGCTAAGAGTCAAGGTGAGGCACGATAAAGTACTGGTGTATCATCGATTGGAAAAGGCGGTTGGTGGATTGCCGGTTGGATCCTCAGGGAAAGCGATCTCCTTGCTCTCGGGAGGTATCGATTCGCCTGTTTCCACCCAAATGGCAATGCTTCGGGGATTGGATATCGTGGCAGTACATTTTCATGCAGTACCAATGACCTCCCCCAAATCGATTGAAAAAGTAAAGCAATTACTGGTGGCGATTGCAAAATATCATCCGGTTATCAAATTGTATCTTATCCCGATTTACGATATCCAACAAGCTATTATTGCATTGAATGCTCCTCGCATGAGATTGGTGTTATTGAGGAGAATGATGATTGTTTTGGCCAATAAAATTGCGGAGCTGGAAAAGGCTAAAGTGCTGGTAACAGGAGATGCCCTTGGGCAGGTGGCTACTCAGACATTAGAAAATATGAATGCGATCCAAACTGTCTCTGAAAGGATGATATTGAGGCCTTTGGTCGCTTTGGGTAAGCAAGAGATTGTATCGAGAGCTAGAGTCATCGGTACGTATGATATATCTATCATACCGCATGATGACACCTGTGCTCTATTTGTTCCCAAACGCCCTCTTACCCGAGCCAAAGTGGAGGAAGTAAATGAGGTCTATAAGCAGTTGGAGATAGAGGCACTCTGTTCTGCGGCCCTGAAGGCTTCAGAGAAATTAACACTTAAAAGGAGCTGATAAGATGGGATTGAATTTAATTATTAAAGCGATGGCCGTGCTTATTGTCACGGTCTTCTATCCGTATGAAATGGCATGGTCTTTACCATTTCATACCCCAAAAAAGCACCTATCGACAAGAAGGGGCGACCAGACCAAAATTAAAGGAATATCTTTAGTTGCGCCACCGGAACCATTTAGGATTAACCCCTTTCAAGAGATAGAGTCGATTGGGGCGGAATGGGTTAGCATTGTGCCATATGCTTTTGCTCGGAAAGGAAGTCCGGTGCTTCATTATGATACGCCTATCCAATGGTGGGGGGAGCGTCCTAATGGGGTCGTCGCAAGTATTAGAAAGGCACATGAAAACGGCTTAAAGGTGATGCTTAAGCCGCATGTCTATATTCCCGATGGATGGGTGGGGGATCTTCATTTTGATACAGAATCGGATTGGTTAAAATGGGAAGAGGGCTATCGAAATTATGTCCTTAAAATGGCCTCTATTGCTGCAGAAGAGCAGGTAGAATTACTTTGCTTTGCTACGGAATTTAAGCATTCTATACTAAAGAGGAGCGCATTTTGGAATTCGCTTATACTTGAGGTTCGTAAGCAGTATCCCGGCCTACTGACATTCTCTGCTAATTGGGACTATTTTGAAGAGATTCCTTTTTGGGACCAAATGGATTTGATAGGGGTAAGTGCTTATTTCCCATTGTCACAAAATAGATTGCCTACTGTCAATCACTTAAGAAAACGTTGGAAGACTACTCGAAGGAGATTGAAGACCATCTCTGCGAAATATCACAAAAAAGTCCTATTTACCGAGTACGGCTATCTAAGTGTAGATTATGCTACAAAAGGTCACTGGATACTCGAACCCAATATCAAAAGATACGCTGTTAATGAGGGAGCGCAGGCCAATGCGTTAGAGGCCTTGTATAGAGCTTTTTGGGAGTCCCAATGGTGGGCCGGTGGCTTCTTATGGAAATGGTATCCCAATGATCTGACTTATACGGGATTTCCGGCGGATAAAGATTATACACCTCAGGGGAAAATGGCCATTGAAACGATAAAAAAATGGTATAAGTATGAAGGTAATACGCGATAATAAACGGCTTGAAGAATGGGTGCAAGCACAAAAGAAAATGGGACGACGGATAGGCTTCGTCCCTACTATGGGCGCACTGCATGAAGGTCATCTTACCCTTATCCGTACCTCTAAGTTAAAGAGTGATGTGACTGTTTGTAGCATTTTTGTAAACCCTACACAGTTCAATGATGCTAAGGATCTTGAAAAATACCCTAGGAATGTTGCTCGTGATAAAACTTTGCTTGAGGGGGAATCTGTAGATCTGCTATATTTACCTGATGTAAAAGCGATGTACCCCAGTGGAACGGATGCTTGGGAGCCGATTGAATTTGAATCTCTAGATGAGGTGTTAGAAGGGGCTTTTCGGCCCGGTCATTTTCAAGGTGTCGCACAGGTCGTCCATAGATTGTTGAAACTTGTTCGACCTGATGAGCTCTATATGGGACAAAAGGATTTTCAGCAAGTGGCAATCATTCGTAGGATGTTGAACTTGAAGAATATATCAGTTGATTTGGTCGTCGTCCCTATCGTAAGGGAGCTGCATGGCTTGGCGATGAGCTCTAGAAATGAACGACTTTCTTCCATCGACAGGATGCGTGCTGCCAAACTCTATGAGGTGCTGAATTATATTAAATTGGGATTTGAAGAGGGTAGAGCACTGGATGAAGTTCTAAATGAAGGTAGATCCATGCTCGATTTTCCTGACTTTAGATTGGAGTATCTAGAAGTGTGTGAGCGAACCCAACTCCGAAGTTTGACGTCGTGGGGGAAGCAGTATGAAATGGTTGCACTCGTGGCTTGTTGGGTGGGAGAAGTCCGGCTTATTGACAATGTTTTACTGTAGAAAGAAGCAGGTGCTATTCCTCTTCATGGAGGAGATGTTTAGTGGAGACTTTTACTCTCATATCTACGGCTACAATAGATTGTTCTGTTCCGATTAGTGGATTTAAGTCCAGTTCGACAATCTCAGGCAGCACTTGTATCAGTTGACTGATAGATACAATTATATCGACAAATGCTTCGATGTTAATTCCAGGTTTTCCCCGAAACCCTTGTAGTATGGGGAAAGCTTTGAGCTGTTGAAGTAAATAGGCGACTTCTTCTTTTTCGCAAGGACACAAACAGACCTTAATATCCTTTAGGACTTCGACAAATATACCGCCCATCCCCATCATTAAGAGATGTCCTATTCCCTCTTCATACGTTACACCTACGAATAGTTCAATGCCTTCCAAGTGTTTTTGGAGGAGTACGCCCGTAGCATTTGGAATCGCCATAAATTGTTTGAAGTAGGCATTGGCGACATGGGTAGAGGTGATGTTGAGGGCGACACCCCCGACATCAGTTTTATGCAACGGCCCTACGACTTTCATCGTCAATGGAAAGCCTAAAGTTTCTATGGCTTTGACGACTTCTTTTTTGTTCGTTACAATTTTTTCAGGTACACGAGGGATATGTAAGTAGTCTGCCAACTGGTTTTTGGCTGAAATGTCAAGGTATTCTTCTGTTGAAGAAAGGGGTAGCAATGCTCTGATCTTGTCTGCCTTGAGTGGTAGTGTGAGACCGCTTTTGGTTGGGGGGCGCTTTATATAATAGGTGGCAGCGAGCGCCCTTCCAAGTAAGACTTCATCGGGAAAGTTGGCGTGTCCTTTTGACAAGAAATATTGGATTTCTTTAGCGGCATTGACAAGGGAAGGGAGGACGGGATAGATTGGCTTTTGACAGATTTCCATCTTGACGTTTAGGACGCGATAAGCATTTTCGACATCAAACAGTCCGGGACTCCCAAATACGACAATCATAGCGTCAATATGGTCCATTTTGTATTCGCAAAAGTCAATGATGATTCCAAGTTGGTCTGCTGTTCCAGTAGCTAAAAAATCAATCGGGTTAGATACAGAGGAACCTGGATTTAAATAGCTCAAAAGCTCATCAGCGACTTCCCCCTCTATGATAGGGACGTTCAGTCCCCCTTTGGAAAGTTCATCCGTTAGCATTACGGCAGAGCCACCGGCGTGAGTGATAATAGCTATATTTTTACCGCTTAGTTTTTTGTATGAAAATACAGAGGCTACTGAAATGAGTTCTTCTCTGCTGCTACAATATACGATTCCGGCTTTGCGAAAGAGCGCACGAGTGGCCATATCTGAATTGGCCATGGCTCCGGTGTGAGAGCTGGCAGCTCGACTACCTTGGGTCGTAGCACCGGCTTTTATCGCAGCGATTCGACATCCTTTGTCCATCAGGGAGCGGGCGTGTTTGAGTAGTTTTTGGGGGGACTTTATTTGTTCCATATACAGGATTTTAATCCTAGAACTTGTGTCAGGATTAAAGTTTTCATCCAAGTATTGTAGGTAATCTTCGACGGAGATATCGTTTCCATTTCCCACAGAATATACACTTGAAAATCTAAGCCCATTGAGCATGCCGGCTTCCATGACAAATACTGCTGTCGCTCCGGAAGATGAAATAAAATCACATCCATTGGGGTCTAATGTTGGGATCGGATCGGTAAATACACCGTGATAATGCCTGTTGATGATACCGATACAATTGGGTCCCGCCAGACAAGCATCATGCTGATGTACTATCTCGATCATTTTGCTTTCTAGCTGCTCTCCTTGTTCATTGAGTTCACTGAATCCAGCAGAGATGACAATGAATGCTTTTGTCCCCTTTGTGGAAGCGAGGATTTCTATCGCCGCCGGACAATGTTTAGCAGGAATTGCAAGAATCGCGAGTTCCACTTTTGGTAATTGTTCCATTTGACGACAGGTCTTTTGACCTTGCACTATGCCTTCTGTTCGATTGACGGCATAAAGTTTTCCTTCAAACCCCCCCTCAATGATGTTATGAAGCATTTTTCCTCCTGCTTTGCGCAAATTATTAGATGCACCGATGACAGCGATACTTTTGGGGGCGATGAGTTGGGGGTTAATCATGCATGTAATGTTTAGTACAACAACTAAAACAATCCCAAAGGAATTTGTTAGTGTATAAGCAATATTTTTAGCAAATAAAGTACTTGGTCTTATCAGAAGTTGAGAAAATCAAGATATAGTAAATGACTTTGGATTTAGCTTCTGAAGCAGTTGATCAAGACCTGTAAAGAGATAGAGTGTCGGAGAACAGATTAATTGACAGGAAAATGTATTTGCTTGAAGCCTTGTGCTAAGGTCTTTTGGAGAGGTATTGGATGATGTTCGGTTGGTGTGTTGTTTCAATGACAGTATTCGATTCACAGAGATAAACTCTCGCAGGAAATTTTTCGAGTAGACGATAGTCGTGCGTAGCGAAAACCACGGTGAGTGCATATTCTTCCGCAAGGTCTCTTAATAAGTAAAGTACTTCGTCGCTGGCTTTGGGGTCTAGATTTCCAGTGGGTTCATCAGCGATGATGAGTTGTGGTTTATTGAGGATAGCTCTGGCGATGGCCACCCTTTGCTGTTCGCCACCGGACAATTCTGTAGGCAATTTCATCTTTTTATCCAGGAGACCAACGCGTTCTAAAAGCGCATCAATTCTCGCTTCTATTTCAGTTCCATCCTTCCAGTCAGTAGCACGCAAAACAGTGGCAAGATTGGCTCTAACCGTTTTATCATTGAAGAGATAGAAGGATTGGAAGATCATCCCAACTTGTCTTCTAAATCGAGGTAAAGTATGAAAGGATAAGGTGCTTAGATCTGTTCCCAGCACAAAAGCCTGCCCTTTAGCAATGGGATAATCGCCATACAGAGATCGCAACAATGTAGTTTTTCCGCTACCACTTTTGCCTACGAGATAACAAAATTCCCCTGGGCCGATTTCAAGGGAAACACCGCTCAACACCGGATGTTTTCCCGCATTGAGTTGCACGTCATGGTAATGTATTATATGCTCCATATGTCTTGCAAAGATACCAAAGAATTCAAAGCATTCTGAATTTGATAGGTGTATTTTATTTGTCTATCAAACTAACAAGGGTCTTATCGATCATGTTATTCGTGCGATAGAAGGTAATAATAGAATGAGATGCATTTGAGGAATTGGGAGTTCTGAGCTCCGTCTATGACCTATAGATTCGATGTACCTATTCGAGAAATATGAATTCTCCTTTTGCCATTTTGGATATCCTGTTTTTAAAGCTATGTAACCGCTTCGTTCTCTCAAAAGTTGCATTTGAGATTCGAATCTAAGTTTAATAAAATTCATACTCATTTCATACAAAATTACTTAAAATAGAACTAAATTACTGAAAATCATTAAAGAATCGGTCATTCATAGTGCTGGGTGTATTTAAAAGCGGTATCCTTGCAGCTTTTTAACGCAAATATCAAGTTTTGACTACATTTTCTGATGTTGGACTAAGTCCGGAGTTGCTGCAAGCTGTTGCAGATCTAGGGTACACCGAGCCAACGCCTATACAGGCACAAACTATTCCTCAATTACTTTTTTCTGATCAAGATGTCATTGCATTGGCGCAAACCGGTACCGGGAAAACCGCTGCCTTTGGCTTGCCTGCTCTTCAGACTACAGATCCAAAAAATACAGAAACACAGACGCTTGTACTGTGCCCTACACGTGAATTATGCATCCAGATTGTTAGGGATATGGAGATGTACGCTAAGCATCTTAAACGGATTAATATACTCGCTGTATATGGTGGGACTAATATAGAAACTCAGATTAGAGCCCTTAAGAAAGGGGCTCAAATCGTGGTTGGAACACCGGGACGTACATTGGATTTGATTAAGCGGAAGAAATTAAAGCTTGGGGCTGTTAGACGAGTAGTCCTCGATGAAGCAGATGAAATGCTCTCCATGGGATTTCAGGAGGATCTTGATTCGATTCTCAGTCATGTGCCAGGAGAACGCCAGACGCTTTTATTTTCGGCTACGATGTCTGATCGTGTACTATCGATAGCAAAAAAGTATATGGAGGATCCCCTTCGATTTTCTGTAGCACGAGTCAATGCCGGCGCGGATAATGTCTCTCATGGATATTATATGGTCAATGCGAAGGATAGATATGAGTTGCTCAAGCGATTGGCTGATGTGCATCCCGGAATCTATGGAATAGTATTTTGTCGAACTAGAAAAGATACCAAGGAAGTCGCCGCAAAGCTCATGCAAGATGGGTATAATGCAGATGCCATTCATGGAGATCTCTCCCAATCGCAAAGAGATGATGTGATGGGTAAGTTTCGAGGTAGACAACTTCAAATCTTGGTAGCGACGGATGTAGCGGCTCGTGGACTTGATGTCAATGACTTGACTCATGTAATCAACTATAACCTTCCCGATGATCCGGAGGTCTATGTCCATAGAAGTGGCAGGACGGGAAGAGCGGGTAAAAGTGGGGCATCTCTTTCGATTATACACTCTAGAGAGCAGCGTAAGATACGAGATATAGAGCGTAGTAGTGGGATAAAGTTTAAACAACTGGTTGCACCAAGTGGCTCGGAAATTTGTCAAACTCAGTTATTATCATTAATCGACAAAGTCAAGGCGGTAGAAGTCGATGAAAAACAAATAAAACCCTTTCTCCCTGAGATTTATAAAAAGCTGGAGGGATTAGATAGAGAAACTCTGATAAAACATTTTGTCTCTGCAGAGTTCAATCGTTTTTTGGCCTACTATCGCAATGCAAGAGATCTTAATATATCCGGCAAAAAGTCTAGAAAAGAAAGAGAAGAACGAGGAGGGCGCAATGCCTCGAAGTTCAAAAGAGTATTTGTGAGTGTCGGGAAACGAGATGGGCTAAACCCCGCTCGCCTTATTGGGTTAGTCAATGAGCTCTTTCGTTCCGATGAGTTTTCGATAGGTAAGATAGAGGTTCTTAAGAATTTTTCCTTTATTGAATTGGAAAAAGATGTTGCAGATTTATTTGTCAATGGTGTCTCACACCTTGAATTTGAAGGAGTCCCAGTCAATGTAGAATATGCGGAAGAGCTTCATGGAAGTGGAAAGCGTTCGTCCAAACAAAATGCCCGTAAAAAGAGATTTACCGGAGGATATGGCGGACGAAGATCCCGATCTGATCGAGGGGGAAGTGGACATCGCAAAGGCAAAGGGAGGGCGAGCTCTCGCAAGGGTAGAAAAAATAAAAACAAAGATTAGCGGAGGTTGTTTGAGGACTAATTGGAAAACAGTAAAGAGCCTATTCTTACCATATTGGATCCTGCCTCTAATGCTATAGTAAAGTCTCCCGACATACCCATAGAAAGATATTGAAAGTTAGGTGACTTGAAATGGTTCCGTTTTAGCTTTATGAATATATTATGGAGCTGTTCAAATTCGTTTTTGACTTGCTGTTTATCTGCAGTAAAGCTTGCCATTCCCATAATACCATCGATCCGTACATTGGGGTATTCCAAGTGACCGTTATCCTTTAAAAATTGAAGGAGTGGGGCGCTATCAAAACCGGTTTTGGAAGATTCTTTAGCCACTTTTATCTCTAGGAGTGCAGGGATAATTCGATGATTTCGTTTTGCTTGCTTGTCTATTTCTTCCCATAGAGGTATCCGATCTAATGATTGGATAAGATGAATAAAGGGTGCAATTTTTTTTACCTTTTTACGCTGTAGATGCCCGATCATATGCCAGCGAATATCCCCGGGCATTGCTTCTTTTTTTTCAAGTAGTTCCTGTACTCTGTTTTCTCCAAAATCTCTTAATCCCATCTCATATAGGAGCAGAATCTCTTCAGGTGGATGGTGCTTGGTTACCGCGATGAGGTGTGCATTCTGTTCATCGAGTTTGGAAAGTAGGGATTGGATACGGAGTACATTCATTAGAATAAACCAAATAATTCAGCATCCACTTTGTTGATAATTTCTCCAAGGTCTTCGGGGTTGTTTTTAAAATCCAGTTTGTCGGCATCAACGATTAGTAAAGGGCCACTATCGTAAGTGGAGATCCAATCGTTGTATTTTTTATTGAGCCGTTTAAGGTATTCTATGCTCATATTGCCTTCATAATCTCTTCCTCTGGATTGGATGTGATTAACTAATGTGGGGATTGAAGCCTTCAAGTAAATGAGTAAATCCGGCGAGTTGACTTGTGAGACCATCGTATTGAAAAGGGTGAGATAGTTATCGAAGTCCCTCTTAGCCATAAGTCCTAAATCGTAAAGGTTAGGAGCAAAAATGAAGGCATCTTCAAAGATTGTCCGATCTTGAATGACCGGATTAGCTCCTGATTGTATATCGAGAATTTGTCTATAACGACTGTTTAGAAAATAGATTTGTAGATTGAAGGACCACCGGCGCATATCATGATAAAAATCTTCTAGATAGGGGTTGTTGTCCGTAGATTCATAGAGCACTTCCCAGTCAAAATGATGTGCGAGTTTTTCACAGAGCGTTGTTTTTCCTGCTCCGATATTTCCCGCAATGGCAATATGTTTAATGTCTTTTTTCAATGTTTTCTCGATTGATCTAGGCGAGCAAAAATACAATTAACTTTTGGCTCCAGTGGTTGATCCTCTACCCTTTTTTTGTAATGGGAGCTATTTCATGATGCTTCGAAATGAGTTTAACTCCTCGACAACCTCAAGGTAAGGGGTAGAGATGGTTTGTATTTTGTAAAGATTTTAGTATTTACCATGATACCTCCTTAGGAACCATTCAATAGAAAGGGTGAGAAGAAGAAGAAACAGAGGCCATTTGAGGTGGATGAGAGGCCTAGTCCGAACCGTGTTGTATGAAATGGGTTTAAGTCGATGTTCAGCTCGAATTAGTTGGGGTAAACTGTCGAGTTGCGAAGGGTAAATAGTCTGGCCTCCCGATTGTTCGGCTAAAGCGAGCAATAACGGTAAATTGGCATTTGTCTTCGTATTTTCAATATCGATTATCGATACAGTAAATGAGCCACTTTTATGTTTTATGATTCCATCTAATTGGGTAGATGCTGTATATTTGTAAGTCCCTGCAGGGAGTTTTCCAATATCTAATGTATAAGCATCTTCTGTTCGGGAAAAAGTGTACTTGTATGTATTGTCTGCTGAATCTTTGAGGGTAAAGTCCACTTCTGCGGAATTGTCTTTTTCATAGATACTATTGTAGCGTTCCGCATAGAATCTCACTCGATCGCTTTCCTTGAAAAAAGCTTGCGTCGGTTTAACCCTAAATCTACTCTTATCTTCTTTTACTATTAGATATCGAACAATATTTTGGATGAGTTCTTCTGTAATATCATGGGTATGGTAGTGTAAAAAATCAAAGAGCCTCCATTTGTAAATTCCCTCTGCACAAAGGACACCACACTTGCGTCCGTTTCTATTAGAGAAAACCATAAGTGGATTCTCCGTCTCAACCTTGAGTATCTTTTGCTTCAAGAATACTTGTGCATTGGGTTTAGGTTTGAAACTACCATAGGCAGTGACAAGGGAGGGAAAGCCCTCGAGATTGGAGGAAAGCATCTCCGAAAGATGAAATCCATTAAAACTCCTGTTAATACTAGCGGTAACTTCACTGATCTTTGCTCGGTTACCCGGTCGAATAAATACAGCATCCTGCGCTTCATTCAATGCAAGATATTTTGTCTGGAGTCCGGTGACAAAGAGAGTAGGGATGTGTTTTTCTTTTAAATCTTTTAGCAGTTTCGATACTGGATGCAGATAGGAGGGAAGTTGATGAAGGACGACCAAGTCTGTTTCCCTAGATGAAAAATTAAAATCATCGGCATATTGAATGGTGACCTGATTGTTTTTATTGGCGGCAAGAGCTTGTTTGATGGTGCCTATATCGGGATGAGGACCATCGGCAATGATAAGAATTTTTTGTCTGGCTTCCAGGACATCCACATAGAAGTTGGAAGTGTTATTGTCTGTATTTATTTCATCGGAATATTGGGTTACTTTGACGATATATCTTTGGTATCCTGAAGTCAGCGCAGGGATGGATAGGGTATATGATTTGAAAAAGTCCGTCTGTTCGATCACAAAATCCTTTTGATCGAGAGAGGTGAATTTCCCATTCTTTTTCCCTAGGATTTGTAACCGACCTTTTTTTCCCTTCAACAGATGGGCTCGAATATCTACATGCACTTGAAATAAATCTCCCAAGTAGGCGATATCATTGTGATAGACAGCTGAAATGGAGATATCCTTTGGATGAGTTGTATCTCCCATCACTAGGGTATATATAGGGGCTTGTAGTTGAGGGTTGGTGTAAAGCGGGTGCGAGCCCTTGTTGTAATTGCCATCTGTTGCAAGAAGGATAGCCCCTATATTTTCATTGCGGTAGGTGCGGTAAGCCGTTTCCAATACTTGTGAAA
>JALSTN010000061.1 GCA_026983735.1 Saprospiraceae bacterium
GGGTGATGGTCTATCAAGAGGATGTCTTACGGGTTGCCCATCATTTTGCGGGGTTGACTTTGGGGGAAGCCGATGTTCTTCGGCGAGCTATGAGCGGCAAATTCAGAGTACGCGCAGCTTTTGATGAAGTGCGCAGGAAGTTCTTTAATAACTGCATGGAAAAGGGGTATTCTCTTAAACTGTCGCGGGAGATCTGGCATCAGATCGAGAGTTTTGCAGGGTATGCCTTTGCCAAAGGGCACTCGGCCTCCTACGCAGTCGAAAGCTACCAATGTCTCTTTCTCAAAGCCCACTGGCCACTCGAGTATATGGTTGCCGTCATCAACAATGGGGGAGGGTTTTACCGTACCGAGACCTATGTGCGGGAGGCTGCACGGCTCGGTGGTCATATCCACCTTCCTTGTGTCCAACAAAGCCGGGAGGAGACCTCCATTCGAGGAAATGATATTTATTTGGGGCTTGGGATGATTCAGGGCTTGCGCGACACGCTTGTGCGCTTAATCGTACAGGAACGGGAGGCACAAGGGCATTATCGGCATCTTGAAGATTTTATCCGGCGCACAGGCATCGGGATCGAGCCGCTGTCTGCATTGATTAGAGTAGGAGCCCTTCGCTTTACCCGATTATCCAAGCAAGCCCTTTTATGGCAGGCGCATTTTTATATTCGCTCTATGCATGCAGGTCCTGCTGTTCCCGAGTTGTTCGAAGTAGAAGAGCGGCAGTTTGCATTGCCGGGGTTTGAAGCCTCTGTTGTAGAAGATGCCTATGACGAGATGGAGCTGTTGGGGTTTGCTTTATGCGATCCTTTTGAGCTGTTGCCCGAGGCGCCGCAAGACGGTATAGATGCCGATGACTTTCCGCAGTTTTTACGGCTTCCCGTCACGATATACGGATATCTCATTACCCTAAAGATGACCCGAACGATCAAAGGGGACCGCATGTTTTTCGGTACATTTAGAGACCGGAAGGGACGTATTTTTGATACGGTACATTTTCCTGAAACGGCACGCAAGTTCCCTATATACGGTCGGGGCATCTACCGCATTGTAGGCAAAGTTGGGGTGTCCTTTGACTTCTATAGCATAGAAGTCAGCTACATCCGGCGGGTGCATTTTATGGAGGACCCGAGAAGTTCTTCTCTCCCTGCGGGTCATTTGGACCATTCTAAGAGCGCTTACACCCTCAAGGATAGATGAGGATGGATCGGTATTTACTGTAAGGTGGGAATGGTGGAATTGGTTATGGAGAGAAAGGCGTTTTGGCATTTGGCGGACGAAGGTTCAAATAATAACTCCTGTGCGGTACCATTTCATACCGATAAAGCGTTACTAGTATCGAAAGACTGACAACCAATGAGGGCATTAGTTATATCGGGTGGAGGTGCCAAAGCTGCGTTTGCAGGTGGGGTGGCGGAGTATCTTATACGAGATGCCGGGCGGGAGTATGACTTTTTTGCCGGCACTTCGGCAGGGGCATTGCTGACACCCTTTCTCGCAGCAGGGGAACTAGATACGATTAAGGACATCTTCCACAATACGAGTCAGAGTGATATTTTTAATGTGCATCCCTTTAAGGTAATATGCAAAAATGGAGTCTATGATACTCGGATACACCACTTGGGGATCATCAAACAATTTGCCAAGGGGAGAAAGACGTTTGGGGAATCCTACAACCTGAGAAAACTACTGAGGAAACACATCAATGAGGAGATGTATGAAAAAATTAGAAGCAGAAATAAAAAGGTCGTCGTCTCCGTCTCCAATTTTACCTACAATGTGCTGGAGTATAAATTTCTGGAGGACTGTACACCGAGGGAGTTTGCAGATTGGATGTGGATGTCCTCGAATTTTGTTCCCTTTATGACTTTGGCAAAGGTGAATAAGAGCGAGTATGGAGATGGGGGGTTTGGAAGGTATATCCCGATAGATGTGGCGATTGATGCCGGAGCGACAGAGATAGATGTCATCGTACTCAATCCTAAGACGGGTACACAAGAACACGACCCGATTGACAATGCATTTGAGTTGTTTCTGCGAGTAGGTGATTTTATGATCGAGCAGCACGTCCAGAATGAAAAATATACCGCCCTACTTGAATCCATCCAAAATCCTATTAATATCAACTACTTTCATACTCCGGTGCATTTGACAAACAATCCGTTACTTTTTATCCCCAGACTGATGCAAAAATGGTGGAAGGAAGGCTATGAATATGCCCAAAATCAGGTTGTGGGAGATTAAATCTAAAGACAGGACAACAATTTTGGTCCGAAATATGTTGTTGATAGGTATTATTAAGGAATTGACTTATTCTGATATGCTTAGAAAGAAACACATATTAAAGCCACTGGCATTGGTACTTGCTTTTATAGTAGGGCTATCCTCTATGGGCTTGAGTATGGACAAGCATGTTTGTCAGGGGAAGGTCAAGAGCGTAGCTTTTTTTGGTAAAGCTAAGACCTGTCTTCAGATGCAGTCTGACACTGAGACTTCCGGTACTTGTCGGATGCATAGGCATTGTCGTCATTCCGGCAAAAAGACCAAACCCTGTTGCCATAATGAATCCAAATACAGTAAACTTTCCCTGCGGGTAGCATGGGGAACGGTAGCGATATCTCACTTCGCATGGGAGGATTATGCTCCCGGATGGGTTTGGGTGGCTCCCTTTTATTCCTCCTGGTCTTTTCTTTCAAGAAATTACCTTTCTGCCCATCCTCCAAGGTATTTAGTAGCCTCTCTAACAAGGGATATCTATGCCCTTTTTGAAAATTTCCGTTTATAAAATTGTAGTTTGCAGCTTATTTTAGGCTGTGTTTTTATGGCTTTTTAATAGAAAGCTCGGTGGTGTGCTTGTTGCGTGCGTTTTTAGAATTATTGTCTCACGTACAGCCTGCCAAATCGTATTCTTTTAAAAGTGCCTCAAAGCGACGATCATGAAGTGCTCAACTGTGCATCTCATGTATTTGAGGCAGTTTGGAATCAACTACAAAAACAACGGAAATGAATAAAATCATTCGATTCTTTTTATATAATAAATTAGTCTCCTTTCTATTTTTGGCTTTAATGGTGGGGTGGGGAATCATTCATGCACCATTTGATCTGGGGATAGATGGGTTGCCCAAGGACCCTGTATCTGTTGATGCCATCCCCGATATAGGAGAAAATCAACAAATCGTCTTTACCAAATGGCCGGGTCGTTCCCCTCAGGATGTAGAGGATCAGATCACCTATCCACTGAGTAGTGCCTTACTTGGGATTCCGGGAGTGAAGAGTATACGGAGTAACTCGATGTTTGGCTTTTCAAGTATTTATATTATTTTTAAAGAGGAGGTAGAGTTTTATTGGAGTCGATCCAGGATTCTTGAAAAACTCAATTCACTCCCCGGTGGCTTATTGCCTACAGGTGTGAAGCCAGCCCTTGGACCGGATGCGACAGCGCTGGGGCAGATATTCTGGTATACCTTGGAAGGGCGGGATCCGGAAGGTCAACCGACTGGTGGATGGGACCCACAAGAATTGCGCTCCATACAGGATTACTATGTGCGTTATGGACTGGCCGCAGCTGAAGGCGTGTCAGAAGTAGCCTCTATTGGTGGATATGTCAAGGAGTATCAGATAGACGTAGACCCGGATGCTATGCGCATCTATAATATCACCCTAGATCAGGTAATGAGCGCTATCAAAAATAGCAATCTGGATATCGGTGCCCAGACCCTTGAGATTAATATGGTAGAGTACTTTGTTCGCGGTCTGGGTTATATCAAAAACATTGCAGATATCGAAGAGTCCGTAGTTGTCACCCGCAACAATGTACCTATCAAGATCAAAGATATTGCGAGAGTAAATATCGGTCCAGCTGTAAGGCGTGGTGTTCTCGATAAGTCGGGAGCGGATGCAGCAGGAGGGGTTGTGGTTGCGAGGTATGGTTCCAATCCCCTTCAGGTTATCAATAATGTAAAGGCCAAAATCGCTTTATTAGCACCGGGGCTTCCGAAAAAGACCTTGGCAGATGGTACGGTTTCTCAGGTTACCATTGTCCCGTTCTATGACCGAACGGATTTGATTAAGGAGACCCTAGGGACCTTGGATGAGGCGTTGCAGCTGGAGATTTTAATTACCATCATTGTGGTCATTCTCTTACTAATGAACTTGAGGTCATCGCTGCTTGTTGCAGGAAGTTTACCTGTAGCTGTACTTATGGTGTTTATAGCGATGAAACAGTTTGGAGTAGATGCCAATATTGTGGCATTGTCGGGTATTGCTATTGCGATAGGAACTATGGTGGACATGGGAATTGTACTGGTGGAAAGTATGATACATCGATTTAAGATAGCTCCGGAGGGCGAAGATAAACTAACTTCGGTCTACATTGCCACTACCGAAGTAGCTTCAGCAGTAGTTACGGCAGTGATGACTACGATAATTAGTTTTATACCCGTGTTTACCATGGAAGCTGCGGAGGGAAAGATGTTTCGTCCATTAGCTTTTACAAAGACTTTTGCCCTAGTGGCTTCCATAATTTTAGCGGTGACGGTCTTGCCTACGATGGCGCATTCGATTTTTTCGATTCGTTCACGTGGCAATAGAGGGAAAATGATAGGACCGGTATTACTTATCCTTGGCGGGGCGCTCTTGGTATGGAAATTCAGTATGGGACTGGGGTATATTGCTCTATTTGTTGGTGTCAGTGAGTTGTTGTCTGTTCTTATTATAGGTTATAGTCATGAAAAATGGAAAAAGTATGTAGACTGGATAAAGAATATACTTTATGCGATGGTTGTCTTGTGGCTGCTCACTATCTCCTGGATGCCGCTTGGAGTAACACACTCTATCTTTACGAATTATCTTTTTCTTCTCTTGGTGATCGTATTGATGATGGGATTTTTCTTTGGAGTTATTCGATGGTATGAAATAATTCTTAAGTCCATACTTCGGATGAGGTGGTTATTTCTCACCTTAGTAGTTCTAATCGTCATATTGGGATTTAGAATAATGAAGAATACCGGGCAAGAGTTTATGCCGGCCTTGGATGAAGGATCCTTTCTGCTCATGCCTACGGCGATGCCTCATGCCGGTATGGAAGAAAATATTAATAATTTGCGACTGTTGGATATGGCAGTGACTGCGATTCCTGAGGTTGAAACAGTTGTCGGAAAATTAGGTCGAATCGAAAGTTCGTTGGATCCTGCTCCGACTTCGATGTATGAGAATATCATCCTATATAAATCGGAGTACAAGACAGATAAGGAAGGCCACAGGATGCGATTTAAGGTAGATGAAGAGGGTGCATTTATCTTGGATGATAAGGGGGAACCTATCCCGGATAAAAACGGGAAGTACTTCCGGCAATGGAGGGATCATATTCATTCACCGGATGATATTTGGAAAGAGATTGTCAAAGTAACCCGTTTGCCGGGTGTTACGTCTGCCCCTAAACTACAGCCGATCGAAACTCGGTTGGTGATGTTGCAAACTGGAATGCGTGCGCCGATGGGAATCAAAGTTTTCGGAACGGATCTAAAGACGATAGAGAATTTTGGATTAGTCTTGGAAAAGGAACTCAAGCGGGTCGAAGGGGTCAAGGATGCGGCTGTTTTTGCAGAGCGGATTATCGGTAAACCCTATTTGGAGATCAAAATTGATAGGAATGCCATCTCCAGGCATGGCCTAACCATAGCCAAGGTTCAAAACTATATCCAAACAGCTATCGGCGGTATGAAAATGACAGAAACTGTCGAGGGCAGAGAGCGATATGCTATTCGATTGAGGTATCCCAGAGAGTTGAGAGATGATCCAAATGCGATGGGTAGGGTATTGTTGCCCACATCTAATGGAGGACAGATTCCCTTGAGCGAAGTTTCGGATATCCAATTCGTGCGTGGACCGCAATCTATCAAGAGTGAAGATGGATTCTTAGTGGGATATGTGCTATTTGACAAAGAAGACGGATACTCTGAAGGTGAAGTGGTAGAGAACGCTAACCGGTTTTTTAGGTCTCGTATCAAAGAGGGAAAGATCGTAGTTCCACCCGGAGTAAGTTATAAATTTGCAGGCAACTTTGAACAGCAAGAACGGGCCAACAAACGATTGCGTATCGTTGTACCTATTGCTCTTTTACTGATTTTTCTGATACTTTATTTTCAGTTTAAGTCTCTGCCTGTAACCCTAATGGTATTTTCCGGGGTTTTTGTAGCGTTTTCCGGGGGATTTATAATGATATGGTTATTCGGACAGGATTGGTTTATGAATTTTCACCTATTCGGAGAAAATATGAGAGATTTGTTTGGGATTCATGCCATCAATCTAAGTGTTGCTGTATGGGTAGGATTTTTAGCTTTGTTTGGAATTGCTACAGATGATGGCGTTTTGATTGCTACGTTCCTGCAAGATTCGTTTAAGAAGAACAAACCTCAGACGGATGCCCAGTTAGAGCATGCGATTTTAGAAGGAGGACTGAGAAGGATACGTCCTGCGGTTATGACTTCGGCCACCACTATTTTAGCCCTTTTGCCGGTATTGAGCTCCACCGGGCGGGGATCCGATATCATGATTCCCATGGCGATACCTTCGTTTGGAGGCATGGTATTAGCAGTTTTAACCATGTTTGTGGTTCCGGTGTTGTTTTACATTTATGAAGATTTTAAACTAAAATGGTCCGGTAAAAAATTGGGGTAGTCCCCTCTTTTATGGACAAAAAATATAGTGATTATGAAACAAATAATTCTCATAGGGATGCTTTTTCTAAGTGTCATAGGACACACCCAACCCCTGGATAGCCTCCTCAGTTGGGCAGAAAAAGAAAACCCCTCTCTTAAAGCCCTTGAACAGGGTTATCTCGCAGATAAAGAGATAGCTCCTCAGGTCAATACACTTCCCAACCCGGAGGTCGGTATTGGGCTTTTTGCCCTTCCTCCGGAAACTCGCTTGGGTCCTCAGAGAATCTCCATTGGAGCCTCTCAAATGTTTCCTTGGAAGGGTACATTAAAGACCAAAGCGGATATATCTGATACCAAGGCAAAGATGAAGCCTATTCAAGCTGACTTGGTTTCGTTAGACTTGGCGGGAAAAATACGATGGGCTTATTACGCACTTTATCAATTGAGGGAGCGGCAACATATTCTCCGCGAGGACATTGAGCTTTTCAAAGCATTGGAATCGCTTTCTATGGTGAAGGTACAAAGTGGCAAAGCCAGTATGTCAGATGTCCTTAGAGTTCAACTTAAAATACGGGAACTTGAACGAAGAATAGAACTCTTAAAAACAGCGGAGCAAGCACCCACGTCGATGTTGAACACAGCTATAGGTCGAGTTCCGGATGTCGATATCCGAATCGTGGATAAACCGGATACGATGCTCACCATTTCATATGAAGAGCTAATCGACCAGCTGCGTGTTGATCATCCGTCTATCGAATTGTTAGATGTCCAAGAGGAAGTCGCAAATGAAAATATCAAGCTTAATAAACTCAAGGGGAAACCCACATTTGGCGTAGGCCTCGATTATATCGCGGTGGGTAGGCGTTCTGATGCTGATCCGGCCTACAATGGTAGAGATATTCTCATCCCTAAGCTTAAAGTGAAGATTCCTATCTTTAGAAAACAATATGAAGCAAGAGATCAAGAGCAAAAGCTGAGAATAAACGCGTTAGAAGAAAAGAAAAATGCAGTGGTTCTACGTTTGTCTGATCGCGCTCGACAAGCCTTTCAAACCTATGAATCTGCTCACATACAATTTGTGCTTTATCATGAGCAAGCCCAAACTACACGGTCAATTATTAAAATCTTGCAGACCGATTACAGCAGTGCCGGAAAGAGTTTTGATGAACTACTCAAATATCATGTGAACTTAGTGGAATACGACCTTAAAATATTGGATGCATATGTCTTAAAAGCACAGGCGGTAGCTAAGATAAAAAGCCTATATCTGGGTTTGTAAAGACTGGAGTAAATTTATGTTCGATTCTTAAAATCAAAAAAATATTAAAAACCATAGCGCGTATCACTCTATTGAATTATCCGAAAGTGGACGTGTTTTCTGAAATTTAAAAAAATTATAATCAAATGAAATACTTATCTCAAATTAAAATTATCCTTCCTACCTTGATTATTGGTTGGGCATTGGGATATTGGATGTTTTCCGGGAGTGTAGCTTCAAAAGGAGAAATTTCTACACCACAATCAGCTCATGACCATCGAGCAGAACAAGCTTCTGAGACCATTTGGACCTGCTCGATGCATCCCCAAATCAGACAACCCGAACCGGGCCAATGTCCTATCTGTGGGATGGATCTTATCCCCTTGGAAGAAGGGGCGGGTGGCGAAGATTCCCTTAGATTTACCATGACGCCTCAAGCTGTACAATTGGCCAATATCCAGACCACCAAGGTAGGCTCTTCTCATGATGTAAACAAAAAAATCATCTTAAATGGAAAAGTAGATTCTGATGAGCGAAGAACCTGGAGTCAGACGGCCCATATTCCTGGGAGAATCGAGAAACTATATGTCTCTTTCACTGGTGAAAAAGTATATAAAGGACAGAAAATCGCTGAAATTTACTCCCCAAATGTCATCACTGCCCAACAGGAACTCCTCGAAGCTATCAAATACGTAGATATTAATCCGGAAATGATTGAATCGGCTAAAGGAAAATTGCGCAATTGGAAAATTCCGGAAAAGGATATTGATGAGATCATCCATATGGGAAAGCTCAAGGAGGTATTCCCAATATATGCAGATGCTACGGGAGTTATCACCCAGAGAATGGTCAATGTCGGAGACCATGTGAAAGAGGGGTCTGTATTGTTTAGAATTAATAACTTGAGCAAATTATGGATCTTATTTGATGCATATGAAGAAGATTTGCAACATGTGCATTTGGGAGATCGGATTGAATTTACGGTAGCAGCATTGCCTGGAAAGACTTTTCATACTAAGATATCCTTTATCGATCCTATCATTAACCCCAAGACTAGGGTCGCTTCCTTGAGAGGAGAAATATTTAATCGTAAAGGTATCTTAAAACCGGCTATGTTCGTCAAAGGAACCATACATGCTAAGGCTGCTTCTACCTCTAAATTGTCGGTCCCCAAAACGGCCATACTTTGGACGGGTAAACGCAGTGTTGTCTGGGTGAAAATTCAGGATGCTGAAGTGCCGACTTTCGAGTATAGGGAAGTGGTACTCGGTCCTTCAACTGGAGACCAATACGTCATTCAAGAAGGTATCCAACCCGGAGAAGAAATCGTCACTTATGGCGCCTTTGCCATCGATGCCTCTGCTCAACTTAACAACCGACAAAGCATGATGAACCAATTGGTGCATTTAGACGATGTGAATGGTAACCCTTCAAATGAGTCTGAATCCGGTATGAAATGCGGGGAGGGTAAATGTGGTTCTGATATGAAAAAATCTTCCATGCAACATGACAAGATGCCTGGTGATAAAGCATCCGGTATGAAATGCGGGGAGGGCAAATGTGGGAAATGATATATTTTTTAAAGATTAGACGTCAGGATGGTTTTAGCATAGAGAAAGGCAAATCACTCCTGTATTAAATTAATAAATTATGAAGAGTTAATCGCATAGATTTTGTTAAAGCAAATGGGATGAACATGAAAATTATTATTCCGGAATTTTACAGACATTTACGAGTAGTAGGATTCATTTGAGCATGAAGTGGTTACTCAGTATAGATATATTATAATACATTATATAATAAAATTAGTATAAAATATTAATAAAATGAAAAAAGACCATATAACACAAAATTATCAAGTCGATGGAATGTCTTGCCTAGGATGTAAGACAGGCGTCGAGACCGCCTTGATGTCTATTGAAGGTGTACAGCAAGTAGAAGTTGATCTCGAATCAGGCAATACCGTAGTACAAACAGATCGTGAGCTCAATATAGATGATCTCAAATCAGTTTTTAAGGAGAAAGGCCTGCATTACTCTATTTCTTTACCGGGAGAAGAGAAGTCTTGTTGCTCAGAGCATAATCACACTGCGGATGAAGTAAAAGGTCAAGGAAATGGTATTTTTTATTGTCCTATGCAATGTGAAGGAGACAAGACTTATGATAAAGCTGGAAGTTGTCCGGTCTGTGGAATGGATCTTTTAGAACAGATCCGAACAGATACTGTACCTTTATATACTTGCCCCATGCATCCGGAGATAGTACAGGAAGGCCCGGGGAGTTGTCCTATTTGTGGGATGGATCTGGTTCCTATGGCACCTTCAGAATCCCAAGAGGAAAAGACCTATAAAAAATTACTTAGAAAGTTATGGATTGCCGTAGCATTTACAATACCTGTTTTTCTAATCGCTATGTCGGAGATGATTCCGGACAATCCTCTGTTTAACATCCTACCTCAATACACTTGGAACTGGATACAGTTTGGCTTATCTCTACCGGTAGTTTTTTATGCTGCGTGGATGTTTTTTGAACGAGCTTATCGATCCATTCGAACCTGGAACCTCAATATGTTTACCTTGATAGGGATTGGGGCTGGTGTCGCCTTTGTTTTTAGTGTCATAGCTATGCTTTTCCCGGATATTTTTCCCGATGATTTTAAGACAGACAGTGGAACGGTACATGTCTACTTTGAAGCAGTGACGGTTATCTTAACCTTAGTGCTCATGGGCCAGGTATTAGAGGCCAGAGCCCACAGTAGAACAAGTGAAGCCGTTAAGCAATTACTTCAATTAGCACCTACAGAGGCTACCTTAGTTAAGGAGGGTAAGGATGTAAAAATCTCTATCCATAAAATACAAGTAGGAGATCATCTACGTGTAAAACCGGGGGAGAAAGTTCCGGTGGATGGTATTGTGATGGAAGGGGAGACTGAGATTGATGAATCGATGATCACCGGAGAGCCCATTCCCGTTCATAAGCAACAGGGGGCCAAAGTTATCGGAGGAACTATTAACGCTTCGGGTTCCATCGTGATACAAGCAGAAAAAATAGGTGCGGACACGTTATTATCCCGTATTGTAGAGATGGTCAATACAGCGAGTAGATCCAGGGCACCCATTCAAAGTTTGGCAGACAGAATATCTAAGTTTTTTGTTCCGACCGTTGTGTTGGTTTCGGTTCTTACCTTTATTATTTGGGCTATTTTTGGTCCGGAGCCGCGTTGGGTTTATGCCTTTGTCAATGCCATAGCAGTATTGATCATCGCTTGTCCTTGCGCTTTGGGCTTGGCGACACCGATGTCTGTGATGGTAGGGGTGGGTAAAGGCGCTCAGCATGGTGTCTTAGTCAAGGATGCAGAAGGGCTGGAGACCATGGCTAAGGTAGATGTACTTGTGACCGATAAAACGGGTACTTTGACCGAGGGAAAGCCGACTGTGGAAGAGGTGATAGTAGAGGCGGAGGGCGATAGAAATAAAGTTGTAAGGTATATAGGTTCGCTCAATCTCCGCAGTGAGCACCCATTAGCGCAGGCTATTGTCAAGTTTGCTACCCAAACGAATAACCAATGGGAGGAGGTGGAACAATTTGAATCCATTACCGGTAAAGGAGTTAAGGGAAAAATCAAGGGGATCCAAGTATCTATCGGTAATGAAGCAATGGTCCAAACCTCTGCAGGGGAAATACCCAAGGGCATGCTCCAAAAGGCTTCGGTTTATCAATCAGAGGGCAAAACAGTTTCTTATATCATGGTGGGAGAAGAGGTTAAAGGCTTTGTGGTTATCTCAGACCCTATCAAAACAACTAGTAAGGATGCCATCAAAGCCCTACAAGAGGATGGAGTAGATATTATTATGTTGACCGGAGACAACAAGAAGACCGCTCGTGCAGTCGCTGATAAATTGGGAATTGACCAATTCAAAGCAGAGGTATCTCCCGAGGATAAACTACTGACCATTAAGCAACTTCAACAGGCGGGCAAAATAGTAGCGATGACGGGTGATGGTATTAACGATGCTCCTGCTTTAACACAAGCAGATGTTGGGATTGCGATGGGTACAGGATCGGATATTGCTATTGAAAGTGCTAAAATTACTCTTGTAAAAGGGGATATGAAAGGAGTACTAAAAGCAAGACACCTCAGTGAAGCTGTCATGAAGAATATCAAGCAGAATTTGTTTTTTGCCTTTATTTACAATGTTCTGGGAGTTCCTATAGCGGCCGGAATTCTGTATCCTATCTTTGGGTTATTACTTTCACCTATGATTGCCGCTTTGGCAATGAGCTTTAGTTCGGTATCTGTGATCGCCAATGCTTTGAGATTGAGAAGTATAAAGTTGTAATGTGCTGAATTGGAAAGACTGAAAACTAGGTATGAAACAGTGTACCCTGAATTTCTAATATTTAATGTATATTTGGTGTCACTATCAGCTTAAAGTACACAAAGAGGTTACTATAAACGCAGGAATAAAACCATTTCATACCAGATATGAGTAAACAAAATTACCAACAGTCGATCTATGATGTTGTTAAGATGATCCCTTGTGGAAGGGTGACTTCATATGGGGCAATTGCAGAATTTTTGTCCTTAGGGTCTGCGAGAATGGTAGGATGGGCGCTCAATAGACTATCGGGAAATAATCCGGAGCAAATCCCCGCACATCGTGTGGTCAATGCGAAAGGAGTTTTGACGGGAAGTGCTTCTTTTCACCCACCTTCTCTTATGGCTAAATTGCTCGAAGAGGAAGGAGTGCCTGTAGAGCACGGGAAAGTCCGTTCCTTTGAGGATTATTTTTGGCATCCCGGTCAACTTCTTGATGGGTTTTAGGCAGCTTTGCCCGATCGTATAAATCAAGAATAATAAGCATTACTAATGCATTTATATTATTTTTTACTCTTTGCAGCTTGATAGAGAATTTCCTTTTCAGCCTCCGTAAGACTATCGTACCCACTTTCGTTTATTTTGTCTAATATCTCATCTACTTGTTTTTGTAATGTTTCATCCATGGGTATTTTTTTATGGACTACGCGCATGGGGCGATTTTTAGAAGAAGTTCGTGGAGTGCGTTTAGGAGTTTTGAGAGATCGTGTACGATGTACTATTTGTACCCACCAACTGGAGAGATTGATTCCTTTTCGAAGTAGATAGATATAAATATACCCAAACAGCGCTCCACCTATATGTGCAAAATGCCCTCCCGAATTGATAACTCCTGCTGTCGAGATAACATCCAAAAAGACTAAAACCAATACGACATATTTTAATGGAACTCTTCCGATCAAGAGCAAATTAAGCTCATAGTCCGGTGCAATCGTGGCAGAGGCGACGACGATGGCCATAACAGATGCGGAAGAGCCTATGATGTAAGAGGCTCCATGAGTGTAGGGGAGGAGTATATTGCCCAATATAAATAGTATTCCACCTGCGATTCCTCCTAAAATATAAAGAGGAAAAATATGTTTATCTCCGATCAAATCCCCAACAATTCTACCAAACCAATATAAAAAGAGCATATTCCAAAGTAAGTGAAAAAATCCCCTGTGCAGAAAGTTGTAAGTGAGTACGCCCCAAAAGTGAGAAAGGGCTTCCATTGGATCAGAGGAGAGGCTGAAAAAGTTGATGATTTGGTGGTATAAATTGCCTCCGCTATATCCTGTAAATAAATACAACAAGCTGGTCAATACAAATAACCCCCCATTGATTATGATCAGTCTGGTGATCATATTTCCAAATTGAAACTGGCGTCGTATGTCTTGATAAAGTGAAGTCAGCATATCAATATCTATTGTATTTTTGTCCGGTCATTTGCCAATATTTAATCACCAAAAAACCTACAAGTGCGCCTCCTATATGCGCAAAATGTGCAATCGAGGTCGCCGTATTTGACATCCCGGCAAATAAATCCCAGGCGACTAATCCCAAAGCCAGATACTTTGCCTTAATGGGAATGGGTGGAAACAAGAGCATGAGCTGTACATTGGGGAAATACATCGCAAAGGCAATGAAAACACCGTAAATAGCTCCGGAGGCACCTAACACAGGTACGTATATGTCTGATGTGTCGCCCATGTAATGTACCTCTACAAATTTAACGGTTAAGTGTAAGGCGGCCGCTCCCAGTCCGGTAATAAAATAATATTTTAAAAATCGCTTTGGACCCCAAAGATTTTCAAGCATTGGCCCTAAAAAATATAGAGATAACATATTGAATAGTAAATGCGCTATTCCTCCATGCATAAACATATGTGTGACCAACTGATAGGGTTTAAAATAGCTAGTCTCCGGATAAAATAGGGCAAACATCAACTTGTCCTGCCCTAGGGGGGAGGTGCCGATAAACATCAGGACATTGATGATTATTAAGTATTGTACAACGGGTGTGATTCTATTCATTTGATATATCTTTTTATGGCCTTAACCGCCAAATCTTTTTTCTATTTCGTCTATTCCTATAGTGACAAAACATCGCTTTCCATCAGGAGAATACTGCGGCTGTTCACAAGCAAAAAGCCGGTCGATTATAATACTTAACTCCTCTTTCTCCAATGGCTTATTGTGATATCTCGCTTTATTTGCAGCCATGTTTTTAACCACTTTTTCTCTAAGGC
Organism: Saprospiraceae bacterium; assembly: GCA_026983735.1. Classification (GTDB taxonomy): domain Bacteria; phylum Bacteroidota; class Bacteroidia; order Chitinophagales; family Saprospiraceae; genus JALSTN01. The sequence continues at coordinate 14,520 of JALSTN010000061.1, forward strand.
TGAGCTTTTGGTCATATTCGTTTTTATAACTGTGCACCAAGGACTCTATCCATTCCTGAGGGGAAATACCTGCCTGAGTTAGATCTGCCGGAATACCCCTGATTATAAAAGTTTCATCTCCAAAATGTTCGATATCAAATCCTGTTTTTTGTACTGTGGAGAGTATTTCCTTGAGAAGAATAGCGTCTTCTTTGGATAGATTTAGATTCGTCGGAAACAACTCTTGCTGGGTAGCAGCAGATCCTGTGGTCACAGTTTTTAATAGTTCTTCGTAGTATATTCTATATAGTGCATGCTTTTTATGTATCAACACCAATCCGTCTTTGATCAAAGCACCGATAAATCGATTGTGGATTAAGACAGCCCATCCTTGACCGGCTGAATCCTGTAATTCGTTCAATTCTCGAGTATCTGATGCTTCCCCTCTTCCGCTTTTGGCTATTTCATACAAATCCGTCCAATTGTCAGGTACTGCAGAACCGGCAACTTTTTTGTATCCAAAACCTCCCCCCGTTCTTCCGGATTTTTGTTCGTCTATAATGGATTTACCGGTTAACTTCTGTTGACTCTCTGCATTGTCAAAATCGATGAGAGGAGATAAGCTGTATTGTCCTAGCGCATGCCGAACGGAGACTCGTACATAATTGTAAATGAGTCTCTCATCTTCAAATTTTATCTCTTGCTTCGTAGGGTGAACATTGACATCCACACGCGATGGATCCATAGACAAGAACAATACATATGGAGGATGGCTGGAAGCCTCGATCAAATCGCCATATGCCAGTTTTATGGCATGGTTGAGATAAGGGCTTTTGATAAAACGGTTATTCACAAATAAGTAGGTGTCGGTCTTGCGTTTTTTTGCCCCTTCCGGTTTGACGACCCAGCCTTTAATTTTTATTTGGTCTACCTCTTCTTCAACAGGTAGTAAAATAGGTTCGTATTTTTTCCCCAGAAGATTGAGAATACGCTGTTTTAAGGAACCTTTAGGAAGATGGAACAATTCATTTTCCTTATGGTGCATGGAAAAGAACACATTCGGGTTCGCCAATGCTATCCGCTTAAACTCTTCGATAATGTGTTTTAGTTCTACAGCATCTGACTTTAGAAACTTTCTCCTGGCCGGAATATTGTAGAATAATTGTTTGACAAGGATAGAAGTTCCGGGTGGGGCTTGAATAGCCTCCTGCTTTTTGACCGTAGAAGCATGAATCGATAGTAGGGTTCCCATCTCGTCTTTCTTTCGCCTCGTTTTTAGTTCTACCTGTGAGACGGCAGCAATTGAGGCTAAGGCTTCTCCACGAAAACCCATGGTGCGTACTTTGAAAAGATCCGAAGCACTTCGAATTTTAGAAGTAGCATGTCGCTCAAAACTCATCCGTGCATCTGTATCAGACATTCCGCAGCCATTATCAATCACTCTAATAAGGGTTTTTCCACCATCCTTTATTTGGAGCATTATCCTATCTGCTCCGGCATCCAGTGCATTTTCCAGTAGCTCCTTAACAACAGAAGCCGGGCGTTGGACGACTTCACCGGCCGCTATCTGATTAGCAATGTTGTCGGGTAAAAGTTGAATTACATCTTGCATTAGCGTAGAAGAGCATTGAGTTGTGGAAGAAAACGCAATATGAGATAGGCTGTAAAGATAGAAAGAATTGCAAAGATTATGAGAACGCGGATGCTCGATTGACGACTAGAATAGGTGACCCCTTTCCTCTGTTCTTCAAACCTTCGCTGAAAGCTGGATTGCAAACGCAATTTTATTTTTTCCTTTTTGTCTGATGACTCAGTAGCCTCGTATTTTGCTTTAACCCCTTCGATATGTTCTTTGCGCTCATCGTAATAACGAGGCTTGAACTCGTAGCTCATATGCTTGGGCAATCTAAAAGAGCGAAGTATAAATTTCATGGACTATAAAACTTAAATAGGAAAATAAAATTCATGTTCGTTACAAATGGTAACATTACGATAGTGTTGATGGTTAAAAATTGATCTTCGGTTTTACTTTCCCATCAACGTTCTTCTAATGTAACTTAACTCTAAGTTAATATAACACTTTAATTCCCTTATAAGTTCTGTATTTTAATCGAGGTTTACCTAGGGACAGACCATATTTCTTTGGACAGTATTCGGTTTCCTTCTCCTTTGAGCATCAGTTCCAGGTCAAGGTGATCTTTATACTTGACGATATGTAGGAGGCCGTAATTGTCTATGGTTACCGGCGTACCTATACGATATTTATTGGGTTCATTACGAGTGGGATAAGTATGTGTTAAACTGCTCGATGTGACTTCATAAACAGGTAGCTGACCAGCAGCAGAAAAACGTGATATTTCACCGAAATGTCGATCACCGCTGAGAATGAGGATAGGTCTGCTTGCCGTCTTCAGCACCTGTATGAATCTTGCCCTTTCTCGTGGAAAATTAGCCCATTTTTCGAATCTGTGTTCTTCAGGGAATACCTGTGTCCCGGACCCGATGATGATAAGATCCGAAGTGCTGCTTTTAATCATTTCCTCAAACCATTTCCATTGGGTTTCTCCTAATACTGTCCCGGTATCATTGGGTTGATAAATCCCATCGGGTCTCAATAGCGTATCTCTGAAATACCGCTCATCGAGGAGAATTAAATGGATTGATATATCGTGAACATTAAGTTTATAATCTTGATATGCCCCCTCTCTATTCCAAGATTGATCCTGGGGAGGTACCTCTAAAAAGTCAAAGAGTATTGCTTTGCTTTCTCGTTTCATTGGGTAGGATTTGCCCCCATCATTTTTCCCGTAATCATGGTCATCCCAAATACCGTAAATCGAAGTTTGCTTCCTGAGCTGGGCATATTGAGGTTGGGATTTTTGTCGCTGATATTTATCTCTTAACACCCCCATATCCTCCGTATCTCCATATATGATATCCCCTAACCAGATGAAGGCATCAGGTGAATCAGCGAGAATATCATCCCATAGATGTTGAGGCTTGGACAGTTTGTTGCAGGACCCAAAAGCAAGCTTCGCATCAGAGATAACATCATTTTGATGTGAAGGGAGATCCATTCTTCTGTTGCAAGAGGATAAAATAATCAATGAAAGGAGTAAAAGCGTAATGGATTTCATTTTTCTATGGTATGAAATGGTTGACTGAATAGTTATGAAACGAACATGAATTTTATTAAACATAAATTTCACACAGAGTTTTGTTTAAAAAAATTCATGTGAGAGCGCAGCGGTTACATAGCTGCAGAAAATTTATAATACATTTATTATCAATTTATTAGAAATTTTTAAAGATATGAAAGGGACATAAATCCAGGTGTATAAAGTTGATGTTCGTTTCATAATAAAATCTAATCTGGAAACCCCGCAATGGCTGATATTTCAATATGGACCCCCTTTGGCAATCTACGGACCTCGACCAACTCTCGTGCCGGAGCAGTTTGCTCGTTGAAGAATCCGGCATATATTGTATTGATAGCTGAGTATTGGTTAATATCAGTTACGAATAAGGTGCATTTGAGAATATGATCCATGGTTAATCCCGCTTGATTTAGAACGGTTTTGATATTCTTCATTACCTGTTTTGTTTCTGCTTGGATAGTATCTGTGATGAGTTTACCCGAGTCCGCATCGATGGCGATCTGACCTGATAAATACAGCGTGTGACCATGTCGAACGGACTGGTTATAGGGCCCCACCGGACTGGGGGCATTGGGCGAATTAATAATTTGTTTCATACTCGGTACAATTTTTTTGTTGCTTCGATAAAAATGAGTCGCATTACTTCTTCTATTTCGTCTGGCGAAGGATGGATAAAATTCTGGATTGTAATCACAATACACCAAGTACCTCCTAAACCAGCACTATGATACAAAGGTAGAAAATTTATAGATTTGGGTATCTAGATTGTCAAGGGATACTAAGAGCGTAACAACCGCAAATAGGTCATGTGCAACAAATGTATAATCGTTAAATCTGAAGAACTATTTAGAGAGAAAGAGGAGTCCAAATACCTTATCTCAACTATAAATCACATCATTATGAAAAAAAATAGATAAAAAACATCTTTTAATAGAATATTTTGCGACCTTTGTGCCTCTAAAAACCAAAAAAACGAGAAAGAATGAGAAAAGCAGATTTAGTAAATTCAATTTCTGATAAAACAGGAGTACCAAAAGTTGATGTATTAGTGACACTTGAGGAGTTTTTCTCCGAAGTGAAACGTTCATTGTCAAGTGGAGAAAATGTTTATGTCCGTGGATTTGGTTCTTTTATTATTAAGAAAAGAGCTAAAAAGATCGGACGTCATATAAAGAAAAATGAAGCCATTGAAATTCCGGAGCATTATATACCGGCCTTCAAACCTGCAAAAGTATTTATGCAGCAAGTCAAGGAAAATGTTAAGTCTGACCCAAAGGATTAAGCCTCTCAAAATAATAGAAAATACTTAGAATATGCCTTGTGGTAAAAAAAGAAAGCGACATAAAATAGCAACGCATAAGCGTAAAAAACGCTTGCGCAAGAACAGACATAAGAAGAAGAATAAGTAATAACACCTGGTCTTTACATGCGGATATTACTCGCGTAATGAAGGATGTAATTAGGTTGTTGTAAAATATATTTTGTTTCACTAACAGCTTGAAATGTAGTTAAGTGAAACATCCCAAAAATTGAACTCCTACTTAGGTTGAGATACCATCTGGCAGGGCAGACTTAGAATACGATTTTGGCCATTGAGTCTCGTGTTTTTCTTTCCTTGTGGATAATGTACTGCCTACCCTCTTATCGTTTTGTCGATGGAGGTCCTTACAACAACTTACTTACACATACTGACATTCTCTTGCAAAGGCTGCGTGTAGAAATATACATACAGTGAAAAAAGAGCTAATTATCAACGCTAGCCAGACTGATGTTGAAATAGCACTTCTTGAAGATTCTAAACTCGTTGAAATTCATAGGCAACGCCATAATGTGCGTTTCAATGTCGGTGATATATTTCTGGGCAGAGTTAAAAAACTTATGCCCGGCCTCAACGCTGCGTTTGTTGATATCGGAAACAAGAGAGATGCATTTCTTCATTATACTGATCTAGGTCCTAACCTCAGATCTTTAATGAAATGGACCAAGCACGCGATTGCCGGTCAGAATACAGCTAGATTGGACAACTTTGACTTCGAGCCCGAGATTATCAAATCCGGTAAGATTACTGAAGTCTTACAAAAGAATGAAACTGTTCTGGTACAGATCCTAAAGGAACCTATTTCAACAAAAGGGCCAAGACTGAGTTGTGAAATTACAATTCCGGGAAGGTATCTCGTTCTTACTCCTTTCAATAACTTTATCAGTATCTCAAAAAAGATAGCTAATGCTGAGGAGCGCAAGCGACTCAAAGTACTGATGGAAAGTATCAAGCCAAAGAATGTCGGAATCATTCTTCGCACAGCTGCAGAGGGAAAAAAAGTAGCAGATTTACATCGTGAAGTCCGTGAACTTGAGATGAAATGGGAACAAATCCATGCCCAACTCAAACAGGCCACTCCACCCGCTAAGCTCCTGGCCGAATTGGATAAGGCCTCTTCCATTCTTAGAGATTTGCTTACAGAAGAGTTCAATTCTATTATTGTCAATGATCGAGAAGCGTTTAATACCATTCAGACCCTCTTGAAGAATATCGCTCCCGAAAGCGTTAAAATACTAAAGTTCTATAAATCGCCTACCCCTATTTTTTCTAAATTTGGAGTAACACGTCAAATTAAAGCTTCTTTTGGTAAGACCTCTACCCTTAAAAGCGGTGCCTATATCATTATTGAGCATACAGAGGCTATGCATGTCATAGATGTTAATAGTGGACCAAAGTCACAAAGACAAGATCAAGAATCATCTGCCCTGAAGGTCAATATTGAAGTCGCTGAAGAAATCGCAAGACAGGTTCGTCTTCGCGATCTAGGGGGAATTATCCTCATTGATTTTATCGATATGAGGCGTTCTGAAAATAAAAAAGCACTCTACGATAAAATGAAAATG
>JALSTN010000062.1 GCA_026983735.1 Saprospiraceae bacterium
TAAACAGTTTTTTGTAGTTCATACATTGCCAGTCTAAGTAATTTCTGTGTTTCTTGCACTTGAAAACCGGGGATTGGCCTTACTTTTACGTTGACAACCAATTAACCTTTGAAGGCCTTAAATGAATTTGGGTTCAATACAGTTAATTCGTTGTAGAATTTAAACCCATTCGTCACCTACTGATTAAAAAGAATTAGATATATGAACAGGTCGACATATTTGATATTTTATATGGGTTTGTTTTTTATTTTTGGAACTGGTATTCCCCTTTACGGTCAAGTATTAGAGACAAAGAACTGGTGCCTTTCCAGGTGTGATTTGGCTGGGGATGAAAAAGAAAACAGTGCCCTTATCTATCTCCAACTACAAAATGACTCCATACAAAGACTAACCTCCTCAGCTAAGATGTTTGTATTTCCACTGCGGATAGGGATCTTACAAAATACCAGAGACTCCATTGAATTAGATGAGATGACGGTACGGCAAGCTATCAATGAACTCAATGCCTCCTTCAAGGAAGTGGGCTTCGTCTTCTATATAGATCGTGTAGATGTAATACTGACACAGATGACGATAGAGCAATTCTCTGAAGATCTCTATCGACCGTATAATGCGTTTTCTGAGCAATATGACCTAGAGAATGAAATAAGTGTTTACATTGTCCCTCACAAGGATGAATTTTGCACCGTTGAAGGTGATCTTGTAAGCTGTAGAAGAAAGGGAGGTTTTTCTTATGTCCTATCCCGGCAAACCAATAATGTAGTGATGAGTAGATTTGATCTTTCGGACAGAAAAGTTGTTGCTCATGAATTTGGTCATTTTTTTGGTCTTTACCACACGTTTGAAGAACAACAGTTTGGCAAGGATGACTTTGACCCTAGGCATTGTAGTGAATATGGTGATAGAATCTGTGATACCCCTCCGGATCCCGGGACTATATTCGAGGTGTATGTCAACTATTCCAATTGTGAAATGTTAGGACGAAAAAATAGCTATGGTAAAGAATATAAGCCATTAATACAGAATTATATGTCTTATTACAAACCCTGTTATATGCGTCCCTACAGCTTCACTCCGGGGCAGATCAAAGTTATGCGTACTGCTGCCCTTTCTGTTCTTAGGCAAAAATTCACAAGGTAATTATCGTCTTTGGACTCCTTTCAAACTTGGTCGCAGACTATCTAAGTGTATATGAAAAAGTCGCTGGTATTCCGCTTTAGTATAGATTTTATCCAGTCTCATTTGAATAGGGAAGTCAGGGTCGGGTGATATCTTGTACTCTACCAGACCCATCCCTTTACTGTATATTTCGTATTCTGGCCAGGCGGAGTGTGTCTCACCGTCATGCGGAGTAAAGGTGAGAAATTCGGTCGCAATTTCAAACCTAATAATAGAATGAACTTTGCTATCCATCTTCATTTGTTGAAACCCTTTGAAGGTGCGTACTTTTTGAAGGGTGTACTCAAGGGAGTCAAACGGATTATTCCATATTATCTTAGCATAGAGCGCCTTGGATGTATCTCGTAACTCGATGTTATAGATATACGGTTGTTCGATTTTAACAGGGATTATTGCAGTATGTCCCCGTTTATCTCTTTCGACGATGTACATCGAGATTAAACGAACTTCCGCAGAATCAATTTCATAATCAACAAACTGCAATGGAAGTCCTTTTCTATCTAATGAAATAGCTTTGAGATATCGAATTCCTTTCTCATTAGTATAACTTTTATAATACCAATAGTCCTTAATCGGAATATTCTCGTCCTTGCTTTTAAACACATACACCTTTCCCTCTTTCAACTCATCAAAGGGGAAATAATATGCACTTAAGTCCTCTGTATTTTCCCTACAACTAAGTAGAAATAAGAGAAATAAACTAAAACCAACTATTTTTTTAATCATGTCGCTACTCTATGGGGAGGTTTAAGCTTAACGAGAGTTCATCCAATTGATCCGGATCTATTGGAGAAGGGGCATCAATCATCACATCTCTACCTTGATTGTTTTTGGGGAAAGCGATGTAATCCCGGATAGATTTTTCCCCTTGCATGATCGCACATAATCGGTCTAAACCAAAGGCAATTCCACCATGGGGCGGGGCACCATATTCAAAGGCTCCCATTAGAAAACCGAATTGGGACTCTGCCTCTTCATCTGTAAAACCAAGCAAGTGAAAAGTTTTCATTTGTATTTTGCGGTCATGAATTCGTATAGAACCCCCTCCGATTTCAGCACCATTGATTACTAAATCGTAGGCATCTGCTTTGATGGAGGAAAGAACCGCTCTATCAGAGCTATTTAATAACTCTATATCCTCCTTTCTAGGTGATGTAAAAGGATGGTGCATGGCATGAAATCGTTGACTATCTTCATCCCATTCAAGAAGTGGGAAGTCAATCACCCATAGGGGTTTAACTACCTTCGAGTCAAGTAAATTCATCCGCTCTGCCATTTCAAGCCTCAGTTCGGAGAGCTGCTTTCTCGTCGGATCCGCATCTCCGGCTAAGATCAACAACATATCCCCTGGTCGAGCATGCATAGCTTCTAACCATCCTTTTAGCTGTTCATCAGAGAAGAACTTTCCTACACTGGATTTGATTGTTCCATCTTCATTCCATTTGACATGGACGAGTCCTTTGGCTCCTATTTGGGGTCTCTGTAGCCAGGAAGTGAGTTTTTTGATATCTTTATTGGAGAATTTATTAGCTTGTCCTTTTGCAGAGATACCTACTACTAACTCCGCCTGGTCAAATACCGGAAATCCCCGGCCTTTGGCCAAGTCATTCAACTCTATAAATTCCATTCCAAATCTCAAATCAGGTTTATCCGAACCGTACCGTCGCATGGCTTCATCATAGGTCATTCGAGGGAAGTCAGACAGTTCTACTCCCATCACGGTCTTGTATAAATGTCGAGTGAGTTGTTCAAAGGTTTGGAGAATATCCTCCTTTACAACAAAAGCCATTTCACAATCTATTTGTGTAAATTCGGGTTGGCGATCTGCCCGTAGATCTTCATCTCGGAAGCATTTTACGATTTGAAAATACTTGTCCATCCCAGCGACCATCAACAACTGCTTAAATGTCTGAGGAGATTGCGGCAAAGCGTAAAACTGACCGGGATTCATCCTACTAGGGACAACAAAGTCCCGAGCACCTTCCGGAGTAGATTTTATCAAATACGGCGTTTCTATTTCGATAAATCCGTGTTCTGCAAGGTGCTTTCTAGTTTCAATAGCAACTTTAGATCGGAAAATAATCTTTTCCTTCACCGGAGCTCGACGGATATCAAGATAGCGATATTTCATACGAATCTCCTCTCCCCCATCTGTATTTTCTTCGATAGTAAACGGGGGAACTTTGGATGCATTGAGTACTTGAAGGGTAAAGACGTCAATTTCTATCTCTCCAGTAGGGCGATTGGGATTCTTGTTGGATCGCTCTCTAACGATTCCTTTAATCAGTAAAACCCACTCCCTGCCAATTTTTCTAGCTTCATTACAAAGCTCGGGCTGGGCATCCATATCGAACACGAGTTGGGTAATGCCGTATCTATCTCTAAGATCGATAAAAGTAAGCTGGCCAAAATCCCGCTTAGCATCTGTCCATCCACTTAATGTCACCTCTTCGCCGGTGTTTTGCATTCTCAATTCCCCGCAGGTATGGGTTCTGTACATGGTAATAGATATTTTGGTCAAATAAGCTGCAAAGGTACTACAATCCCCTTGTCAAGTATCCAATAATTGAATGATTTCTACCGAAACCCTGCATTAGAATTCATTGAGAGGAGCTTTATGGCAATAAAAGCATGTATTTCACCGAGGAGGCATAGCGAGCTATGACGAAGAGGGGAAATACTTGCTTCCAAAGTCAAGATGTGCTACAGTAGAATATCAGCCCAGCGTTAATTGAAAACAATAATTTAAAATTTACACTATCCGTAATATATACGTAGCTCAAATAATAGTCTAATGCATGGATTGGGTTTATAGATTAAAGGAGACGAGGTCTTTGAATCGCATTACTCTTTGGTTAATCAGTCTTGTATTGAGATGGCGAAGTCTATTCAGCCCAAAGTCTTCGACAACAAATGAAGCCATAGCTGATCCATGGACAACCGCTCGTTTTAGATTATTAAACGAGGTATCTTCAGTAGCTGTGAGATAGCCTATGAATCCACCCGCAAAGGTATCTCCAGCGCCCGTGGGATCTTTCACTTCAGCTAGTGGAAGTCCCGGCACAAAAAAGATATCGTTGAGACTAAAAAGGAAAGCCCCGTGCTCTCCTTTTTTAATGATGAGATAGGAAGGCCCCATTTCGAGTATTCGAGCAGCTGCAGTAACCAAAGCATGCTCTCCGGTCAACAAGCGAGCTTCCTCATCATTGATAGACAGAACATCGACCTTGGAAATGACTTCCATAAGGGTATCTCTAGCGCTATTTATCCAAAAGTCCATCGTGTCAAGAACGCTAAGGGCCGGCTTTCCCTTGATTTGATTTAAAACTTTCAATTGGATATC
>JALSTN010000063.1 GCA_026983735.1 Saprospiraceae bacterium
GTTCCCGCTCAAATTCTTGTACAAATTGCATGATAGCACTATTGATCTTTGTATAAGCCGTAATTCGTCCACTAGGTATGCGAACCAAACGCGAATACTCTACTATGGCTTGTAAAATTGCATTGCGGATCCACCACACAGCATAAGAGATAAATTTGAATCCCTTCGTCTCATCAAATCTCCGCGCAGCACGGATGAGCCCGACATTTCCCTCGTTGATGAGATCCGAAAGAGATAAGCCATTGTTTTGATATTGCTTAGCGACAGATACAACAAACCGGAGATTGGCACGCACTAATTGATCCAGAGCTTCATCATCTCCCTTTCGAATCTTACGAGCCAATTGGGCCTCTTGTTCGGGAGTGAGAAGCTCAAATCGCTTTATCTCCGACAGATAATTATCCATCGAGGCACTATCCCGATTTGTGAACTGTTTTGTTATTTTTAATTGCTTCATCCCTTTAATTAACGCTATTATACGTCGATGTAGTTCCTTATTGGCATATAAAACCCAAATCATCCATTGGATTCATCTTCGTAAGGGAGTATTATTGTCTGAAATACAGCCAATGAATAGCTTGGACCATTTTTTACCAACCCTTTCAGTAGAAGGTTATCTCATGAGGTGGCATCATTATTATTCCTACGTGCATAACAATTTACTGTTTTCCTTTTACCCTAGACCGTTATTCCGCCCAATGCACAGCTAAGATATTATGGTGCCTATTCTCCCTGTCCCAGTCCCTGCTATCTCCTTCCAAAAAAGATACTCCAAGGGTGAAGATAGCAAATAATTAGCAAATGAATTTCGAGACATAGGATATTCCTCGACTCCCTACACTGTAATTCTGATATTGAAAGCGGGATTGGTCCCTATCACTCTAGACCCTATCACCCTTAATTCTCTTATAATTTATCACCCACAAGTAGTATACAAGCAGTAGGCGGACATCAAGAAAACCACAACACCTATCCCGGCTCAGTAGCCGTGTCCTATCGCTTAGAAAGATAAAGTGTAGCCGGTATTGAATAAATAAAAAAGAGGAAAAGACAACGCTCTCTTGTCTTTTCCTCCATTAATCCTTCACGCTTACTCTAACTTCAACTACTGCTTCTTCAACTTAACTAATTTGGTTGTCATAATCTTCCCGTCTAGCTGAATTTTGCACAAGTACAACATAGGTGCTAATTGCTCCGGAACCTCGAGTTTTAACGGGGTATTGGCAGATAAGAGCTCCCATTTTTTTATCGAATTCCCCATCATATCAAAGAGCTCTACCTTCATATTAAGTCCGGCCTTACCTGCAGGGGTAAATACCCGGATGTTCGTATTGAATGGATTGGGCCCTATACGAACGGCAATAGTTTCCAGTGGAAAGCTGCTCTTAGTTTGGACCCGCAATAAGATCGGGTGAACCCGACCTTTTCCATCCATAAAATAGGTGGAATTCCCTTCCTTCTCATAACTTACGATCTCTTTGATGTCGGATAGGGATTGCTTGATCTTAATATACCCGATAGGCATAGTCATTGGATGTCTAAAAGGATCCATCCAAACCAAGGACAAGACTTGACGATTCTCATCATAAATGCTTTCAAAAGTGGCCGTCCCCTCAACCATTTCATACCTAGCTCCCTTCAAACCCGATATATTGATGTCTATCCTTCCCGAGTTAGCTCCTCCCTGATCCAAATACAAGGGCAAGAGGCTTTCCCCAGCCCGGACAATGGCTTCTCCAACGGTTAGTCTGACGGGTTCAGCTTCCCTAAAAAGGGAAAACGTTCCGCCCTGGCCATCCAAATCCCCCAGCTTGACCGCTACAAAATCCATTTGTTCCCTGTTTTCCTTCAGGGGTTGTATCCTGCATTGTTCCAGCTCTTTGTAATCGATCTTTTGCTCAGGATCTATACTTTTACTGCGCTCTATAAACCTCCATGCTTTAAAATGCGATGTAGGTCGACCGAAGGGCAATAATGAAGTTAATAAAATGTCATAATCACTTTGGTTGACCCAGCCATCGCCGTTGAGATCTGCTGCGAGGTAAGTATAGGGAGAAGTAAAGGTTGAAATTCCAGAAAGATGCTTCAGCAAAGCCATTAAGTCGTTCGTATTGACCCGTTGCATTGGATCGCCTTTCCTATCGACATATAACCTGTAATTGCGCTCGCGGGGCACACTATCCAATCTGTACATCCCCTGAGCATCCGACTCGGCTGTATAAACTATATATCGGTAGGATGTATCTCGTCTTTCCACTACGATAGTATCCCAATGAATACGCACAAGCTCTTGACCGGACTTACCTATGAAAGTATCTCTGGTTTCAAGGATCGTAGTATCCCTGTGTGCATTTATGATAGCTTTAGGCTCCATATCCTCAAGGGTAATATGCGCCCCTTTCATTCCCTCATTATTTTGCTCTGCAATGCTTCCAATAAGGTGATTGACTTTTGGACGTAGAGAATCGGGCATACAATCTTGAATGCGTGCGGCATTGTTTTGAACGATGATTTTTGTGACGCAATACGTCTGATTACCCCACTCATCCGTGACCCACATCTGTACTTCGTTCTCTCCGACATTCTCACAGGTAAATACACGGGACATATCCGTAGTGTCACTCGAAAACGAAAACCAAAGTCTCCTGCCCTTACACTTCGGAGCACTTCCCTTGTCAAGATCCTTGGCCCATACCTCGACCATGCCTTCGTCATTGATGCCATCCCCATCCGTATCCATCCCCATCAAAGTCGTTATTACTCCATTCCTACAATAAACTCGAGGCTGTAGATTATTCTTTACGGTGATGGTCACCGGACATTTGATGACTTTACCACAAGCATATTTGATCATATAGTAGAATTTGGTCGTTCCGATCGGATAGGTCCCAGTAGCATCCGGTCCACGACTAGTATCTGCGTATGGGGAATTGTGCCAAACCTTCAAGCTGTTTCCACATTTATCCACCGCTAGAACCGTATCCAAATCAATAAATGTTCCATCACACGTCTTTGCATCGACTGTGATCTTCTTTGGACAATTGAGGATGGTAGGTGAATCTTTCTGGATGAGCTTAATAATCTGGTAGTGTTTCCAAATACCCTTACCCCAAGGATCATCCGGATCCCAGCTGCAGCAGTCTATCACCTCCCACGTACGCATAATCTTTTTACAACTTCCATTGACTGTAAATACACGATCCTTATAAGAATAGCCGGGCTTCGAGCATTCGACTCTCTTAAAGCGAGGTATCGAGTATTTCTTAGGTAGCTTGTCAGGATCCAGTTCCAAAGTACATCCCGAAGTATCAAAATTGGCCGGCCAAATGATATCCGACTCCCCAAATCCCCCTTTTGCACCTACCGTAATGACTTGGGTACAAGTCACGATATTCCAATTGGGATCCTCCACTTCCCAAATTCGACGGATTTCTCCGACCCCACATATATTCAGGTCTCTTTCAACCCTGGAAGGGGGGCCGGCATCCCGCTTGACATAATGCTCCCAGATATAGGCCTTTCCATATATGGATAGGTCCCACAATTCATCAGTACAGGAGACCGTCACATCACCCGGACACTCCAGTCGAAAGGAACGCTCAGGTTCGGCGGCGTAATTAGAGCCTGTCATCATCCAAGTCAGAAGGAGGATCATGAAAGTACGTAGTGTTTGCGTCATTTTAAAGACCTTTAATTTGTTATGAAATAAACATGAATTTTATTAATTATAAATTCACACAGAAGTATGACGATAGCATCTGTCCATAAAATCATTCATGCTGAAAGCGTATCTTTTTGCGATATTTTCATTTTTTTTAAATCAATGATACTTGAGCATCACTGATCTAAAAAAAGACAAAAATCTCATCAAAAATCTACTACTTTCATCTATTAAGCACTTTATGGTCAGACACTATGAAAAAATTCATGTGAGAGCGCAGCGGTTACATAGCTGCAAAAATTTTATAATACTTTTATTATCAATTTATTAGAAAATTTTAAAGATATGAAATAGTAGAATGAAAAGTATACTGTAGGGGATTTTCCTTTCATATGAAAAGATTCACAAATATATAATCTTTTTTTTATTAGTAGTATATATATTATGAAATATTTAAATATTTTATGTGAAAACAATATTCCCTCGTTAACGAATACCATCTGAATTATACCCTAATAAATATTGGACATGAACCTAATAAAAATATATGCGAGAAACTCTCATAATTTCATCCCCCCTCAGGCAGCGTTTTCCCGTCTCAAAACGTCTATAGGGTAATATTAAGGGAATACCCTTACTGCTCTTTTCAAAAAAATTAAGGGAAAACCCTGAATTTTACACTTTTATAAAAAAAACTTGATTTTTTTTATGATTATCTCAATCCTTTATCGTATATTTACACCTGAACCCATTTCACTATCCGGTCTGATGCCCCCTTGGGGTGATCTTTCTCCTTCTTCACCCCTTCGGAGAT
>JALSTN010000064.1 GCA_026983735.1 Saprospiraceae bacterium
GCGGGGGATATGGCCAATGGATTTTAATGTGGGATAGATCGTGTAGACGGGATAAATCCCGTCTACACATGATGTTTTTTTTATACACCTGGATTTTGTTTCAAATAAATTTGAAACGCCATTGGGAGGGCGGGGGATATGACCAACGGATTCGATGTAGGATAGATCGTATAGACGGGATAAATCCCGTCTACACATGGTGTTTTTTGAACATCTGGATTTTGTTTCAAATAAATTTGAAACGCCATTGGGAGGGCGGGGGATATGACCATCGGATTTGATGCAGGATATATCGTGTAGACGGGATAAATCCCGTCTACACATGATGTGTTTTTTGAACACCTGGATTTTGTTTCAAATAAATTTGAAAGGCCATTGGGAGGGCGGGGGATATGGCCAACGGATTTTAATGTGGGATAGATCGTGTAGACGGGATAAATCCCGTCTACACATGATGTGTTTTTTGAACACCTGGATATGTTTCAAATAAATTTGAAACGCCATTTGAAACGCCATTTGAAACGCCATTGGGGGGTGGCATTGGGAAGGGGTTTGGGAAGGCCCTTGGGGAGGGCCTTAAATCTATCTCATAAACCTTAGAGAGGCAACTTATTTTACCAAGGGACTTAATAAGAAATATCAAAATTTTATATTAAATGAAGTAAATGGGGCGTTAAAATAGTTGAGATGGATAAGGAAAGTGTAAAGCTCAATCGTTTTTATATATATTTATGCTTCATATGTGTAATATCGTTTATATTTGCGTTAACAAAAATTAAAATCCATGGGAAGACTTATTACCCTTGATGAATTTATTATTAAAAGGCAGAAGGATTTT
This sequence comes from Saprospiraceae bacterium, assembly GCA_026983735.1. Classification (GTDB taxonomy): domain Bacteria; phylum Bacteroidota; class Bacteroidia; order Chitinophagales; family Saprospiraceae; genus JALSTN01. Next base: position 839 of record JALSTN010000064.1, read on the forward strand.
CCATTTGCTTCAGGAGAGTTAACGGCCTTACTTCGAGATATTGGTCTTGCCGCAAAAATGATTAACAGAGAGGTTAACAGAGCCGGGTTGGTCAACATTATCGGTCTGGCGGACAAGCAGAATAGTTCTGGTGACAAAGTCCAAAAATTGGACCTCTATGCCAACGATAGAATGATAGAATTTCTCGGCAATAGTGGAGAGTGTTGCGGAATTGCTTCGGAGGAATTAGAAGATTTTATACCCCTTCCGGATGTCGAGTCAAAGAGTGCAAAATACGTTGTCGTATTTGACCCCTTGGACGGTTCGTCTAATATTGATGTCAATGTATCTGTCGGTACTATTTTCGGGATATACCGCAGAGTATCAGATGTTGGAACACCTGTCACGAAAGAGGACTTCTTTCAGCCGGGGAAAAATCTAGTAGCGGCCGGGTATGTCACCTATGGGACTTCCACCATATTGGTATATACTACGGGTAAAGGAGTAAATGGCTTCACTTTAGATCCTTCAGTTGGAGAGTTTTTTCTTTCTCATAGGGACATTCGCATTCCAGAAAAGGCTAAATATTACTCTGTTAATCAAGGATATTACCTAAAGTATGACTTTGGTATGCGTCGATATATCGATCATTGCAATGAGTTGAATCTCAAACTTCGTTATATTGGCACTATGGTCTCGGATATTCACAGAATACTATTTCAAGGTGGGGTCTTTATCTACCCGAATATGTCGGATTATCCGATGGGTAAGCTTCGCTTACTCTACGAATGCAATCCCATGGCCATGATTGTAGAGCAATGTGGCGGGAAAGCCACAACGTGTCAAGGAAAGAGGATTTTAGATGCAAAAGTTACCGATCTCCACCAAAGAACGTCTATCGCTATCGGTTCTCCTCGAATGGTGGAAGATGTTAAGTCCTTTTCTGAGAAATACAAAGCCATGACCGTTTTGGAATAATGCAGTCTTTATTTTAAACCTGTTATTGCGTTGTCTTTTACGTAAAAGTATGGGCGAATTTTATGTATCCATTCCGAATCCAAACCTTTTATTTTATGCAGGTCATTCATTGAATTGAAGGGGCCGTGTTGTTTTTTATAGCGTGTTATCAATTTGGATTGTTTGGTGTTAAAATAGGGGTGTTTTAAAAGGTCGATAAAACCGGCTTCATTAATATCTATTGGTTTTGGACTTTGTTTGAGATGCAAATAGGGTTTGATTTTGAGAAATACACTATCGGGCAAATTTGGTGTTTCTCGAACTTGAGCAATAGATGAGAATCCACGCAGTTTTTTTCTGTACTGAATAATTTTTCTAGAGTAGTAGGGACCGATTCCTTTGATACTTTGCCATTCATTTTGGTCTGCCAAATTGATATTCACAGATGTATTTCTTGAGGACTGATTTTTATGAATTGAGTGTTTTTTCGAGGCCGGAAGGACAATAAGGGATAGGAGGTCCTTAGCTAACGATGAATCTATGCCGTATATTTTAAATACATCGCTAGGATCGTAAAATTTTCCACCAGAATTTCTATACTTCACCCAATTATTGGCAGTGTATCCGGATAACCCAAGCATGCGTAAACTATCATAGGAGATGCGGTTAGGATCAAACTGAAACACAAGTGGAGTCGATTGTCTAGACATTGTACCCCTCGTAGTTCTTCTGTGAAATTGCAGTTTGTTTTCCGTATTTTTTGCGGGGAATTTTGCATGAAGGGACCTTCGTTTAGACGTGGCAATGGAAGGAGAAAATGATGAAGATCGGTGAGTTAAATTCAGCTCATCTTGCAATTCCAACAAGGAGGAATCCACGGAGTCTGTGCTCCTTTCTTTAAGGACGATTATCGGCCTCTGTGCATGGCGCAATATCAGTATCCCTGCATTGATCGAAGCCAAACAGAGGAGCAAGATCCATTCTGTTTTATTGAATTTCAGAAAGTCGTATAGTTCCTGTTTATGCATTGTTGTTTTTTTTTAGATATGAAATTGCCAAGATGTGGTTTTGTTAATACGATGTACCTCCCAATTTTCCCGCTTGGCTTTTCTCAACCAGGCTGCGGTGATATCCTTACGCAATATTGCATCATACAGTACTATTTGTGAGACATTTTCAAGGCTATCCAACAGCGAAAGATCCGGTCTAATGTCATTTGCAATCACAAGTGTGTTAGTCGCTCTTGGGACACGTGATATCGTATTATCTAACCATAATATATAACACTTATTGCTTTGTATCATTGGCCCTCGAATACTGAATTTATTGTCTGGAGAGGAGTAATTATCCGAGGGGGTCAGCATGATGGGAGAACAACCATAATACGCATGTGTCCCAGCGGTGATCTTTTGGATTAGCTCGACCGAATTGTTGGCATTATAGGTGTAGAGAAATCCTTTATTCCAAATTTCTACTAGAGGCCTTGGAGTAGCGTAGAAAAAGATACTAGATTGTCTGAGCTGTTTCCATCTAAAATGATATTGCAAAGTATGTGCAATGGTGAGTAGGGAGAAAGCAGCAATGAGCCAATATCTCTTTTTAAACACAAAAACACCTACGATCAATAGGGCAGCAGCTGTAAGTATCATCAGTTGAAGCGGTGTAATCCAAATGTGTTCAACTAGTAACCTCGGGATGTGACGGATATATTCAAGCAAGTAATAAAGCAACCCCAAAAAGCCCTGTAGAAGGAGCGCCATTTGGCCGGCCAAGTTGTAGGATATGCTGTGTAGGATAATCATTGTCCATCCGGATGCTAAAATGACAAAAGCGAGCGGAATAACCACAAAGTTGGATAATAAAAAGGCCCATGAAAAGGTATGAAAATAATAGAGCATCAAGGGATAAGTGAAGAGTTGGGCAGTAATGCCGACTAGGAGGCCAGCTCCTATTCTTTTCTTCCAGATTGAGCTGTCCTGAAAAAGTGCGGATTCTAATCGAGGATAGAAAAATACAATACCTAAAGTGGCGAGGTACGATAATTGGAAACCTACATGAAAGAGTGTCTTAGGAGAATAGAGTAAGGCCATTAATGCGGATAGTGCCAATGTGTTAAAAATATCCGAGCGTCTATAAAAGCGAAGCCCCATCGCGATTAGGCTAAACATTATGCCAGCTCGAAGTGTGGATTGGCTCATTCCTGTAACAAAGGCAAATGCCCATATGCCCAGTACAATAATTGCCATTTTTAATCTTTGCCATAGCAATGGATATTTAGGGAAGAAACTCAATAGAACTTGCAGGAGAATAAAAATGATGCCCACATGCAGTCCACTAACTGCTAAAATATGCATGGCTCCGGTTTGGGAGAATAGCCTTCTCAATTCCGGGGTAACCATAGATTTATCTCCCAAAATCAATGCGGTGGCTATCGCATTCAACCTGCTGGAGCGAATGTATTCTTTCAAGATAGATTGACAGTAAGACTGGATCCTGTAGCTCCATTGCTTGAAATGAAAATGCGGGCGATAGACCACCTCCAACTCATTTTCCTGCACCCATCCGGTATATTCGATGTTATGAATTTTTAAATAATTTCTATAGTCAAAACTAAATGGATTGGGGGATGTAAATAGCTCTGATAATCGGGAAGAAAAACGAATTTCATCTCCGGGTAAATACTG
>JALSTN010000065.1 GCA_026983735.1 Saprospiraceae bacterium
GGATGCCCCGGATCCTCGAGCCGATTATTATCAAAAATGGCCTTCGTATTTTAGAAGTTCTACTACGAAAACTCAGTTGGCAGATTGGCTCTCTGAAGACGAAAATAATCGGCAGGTTCAGTGGGAGCAATTTTATCTCATCAATGCATCCAATCCTACTACAATTACCAATGCCAACGGAAGTGGAAAAGATATTACAGGCAATCGTTCTTTATATGTCGTGCAAGATAGACGGTATGATTACCAACAACTTCAAGGGAGAAGTACCCTTTTTGCTCAATTATCAGAGCGACTCAGTGCAGTAGGAGGTTTAGGAATTCGCCAGTTTAATAAACACAATTTTAATTTAGTCGATGATTTGTTGGGAGGAGATTACTGGCTGGATATAAATAAGTATGAGACTGATTTTGTCAAGCGCCAATATGATATTGAGCACCCAAACAAAGTAGTTTATAAAGGAGATACGACAGGGTACAATTATACAGCCAATATTAGAGAATGGGAGGCCTGGGGGCAAGGAGTTTATACCTTGCCTCGTTTGGATTTTTTCTTGAGTGGAAAAGTTTATGGGACGACCTATTGGAGGAAGGGATTCTGGAAAAACGGATTTTTCCCAGATCGCTCACAAGGGCTTTCTAAGAAAAAGTCGTTTTTGAATTATACCTTGAAAGGAGGAGTGACCTATAAAGTCTCCGGCAAGCAATATCTTGTGCTGAATGGGATGACAGCGACAAGACCTCCTTCTCTTTTTAATTCTATGATATCACCCCGTACTCGAAATGACTTTATAAAGAATTTGACAAATGAAAAGATTTTGTCAGGGGAATTCTCTTGGATATACAATAGTCCGGAGTGGAAGGGGCGTGTGAGCTTGTATCACACGGATTTTGTAGGAGGTGTGAATCACCGCTCTGCTTTCTTTGATAGTGACAATGCTGCTGGTTTGGAAGAAGGGGAGTTTGGTAACATTATTTTGACAAATATTGATCGGCGTAATCAAGGCGTAGAGATGGCCCTGGAAATGCAGTTAGGAAGAGGGTTTCAACTAGGACTTGTAGGCGCTTATGGAGCTTATAGATACACCTCCCGAATGGGTTTTTCGATCGTGCCGGATGATTCTGATACTCCTCTAGACCTAGACAGTACGATTTATTCTAAGAATTTCAGACTCGCAGGAACACCGGAGCAAGCTTATTCGGCAGAACTGAGATATTCTTCGCCTCGGTATTGGTTTGCTGCGTTGAAAGTGAATTACCTCGGAGCTAGATATTTGGATTTTTATCCCTATCGTCGCACCGCGGATTTTACACAGGGATTTGTGCAGGAAGATCCTCAATTTAAGAAAGTTATCGAACAAGAACGAGTTCCGGGAGCGATGACACTTGATTTTTTTGGGGGAAAATCATTTAGATTTAATCACCATTTTATCTATTTGACTTTAGGGGTGAATAATCTACTAAACAATACGAATATTATTACCGGTGGATATGAGCAGTATCGTGTTAGACGTGGAAGAAACGGGCTCCCGGATCTAAGTATCTTTCCGAATAAATACTACTATTCCTACGGTCTGAACTATTTTTTGAATATCAGTTTTAGACTATAAAACCTTATAATTTATCCTATAGAAAAAAGATCACCATTTCATACCAAATAAAATAATATATGAAAGCGCGCAATTTATTTTCGTTAATTTTTATCCTTTTCGTCCTAGCACAAAGTTGTGTAAATGACACATTTGACACCCCTCCGGTTCCCTCATTGAAGGATTTGACCCCGACGATGACAATCAAAGAATTTAAGGCCTTGTCGAAGGCGGGTAAGAGTGTTGAAATTACAGATGATATTATTATTGGGGGACAAGTGATATCTAGTGATCAAACCGGAAATTTTTATAAGACCTTGTACATACAAGATGGTACGGGTGGAATTCCGATTTCAATCAATGCCACAGACTTATATACGCTGTATGAGCCCGGTAGAAATGTGTGGGTGCATTGTCGTGGGCTGACTCTTTCGGATAATAATAATTTTCTGTACCTGGATTATAATGGGGATAGAATTCCGGATAATTTATATAGGAAATTCTTGACTCGGGGTCAAAAGAGTGATGTTATCATTCCCCCAAAGGCACTTAAACTATACGAGGTGACAGAGGATGATCTTGGGACCTTAGTTGCAATTGAGGAAGTTGAATTTTCTTTGAAAGATAAGTCTAAGAATTATGCAGATGCTACGAGAGCTGGAAATAGAACGGTGGAGGACTGTATAGGCAATACCATTATAGTCCGGACAAGCAATTATGCGGACTTTGCAGATGTGCCATTGCCGGATGGGAATGGAACTATAATTGGTGTATTAAGCCGATATAGAAATGATGTCCAACTCGGCATTCGAGATACCTCTGATGTGATGCTCAACAATCCGTCTTGTTTAGGAGGGGGGAGTTTAGATAAAATTAGTATAAAGGAAGTACGCAGTTACTTTAGCGGGAGTAAAACCAATGTGCCGGCAGGAAAAAAAATAGAGGCTGTCGTTATATCGGATAGAGCATCGGGTAATATCCATACCCGAAATATGGTCATTCAGGATGAGACCGGTGGAATTGCTGTTCGGTTTACTAGAGACCATACCTTTAATCTCAATGAAAAGGTGGAAATAGATGTATCGGGATTGGAATTAAGTGAGTACCAAGGTTTATTACAACTCAATAATGTAAACACAGACAAGGTGAATAAGCAAGGTAAAGGAAGCATTACTCCTAAAGAGGTGACCATTGGCGACATCTTAGGGGGATTTGAGTCTTTTGAAAGTACTCTTGTCCATGTGAAGAAGGTATCCTTCAGTGGTGCTGCCACTTTTGGCAGTGGCCCAAAAGTGACAGATGGTACAGGTGAGCTGGTGCTTTTTACAAGAAGTCAAGCTGCATTTGCCAATGAAAAAGTCCCAACCACAGCAGAAACCCTTAATGCAATTGTAACTCAAGGAGGAGGAAGTAAGACCATGCAGTTGAGCTTGAGGAACCTTTCTGACATCAATGGTGCCGGTGGTGGCGGAGGCGGTGGTGGAACTGCTGCAGATACTTTATCGACCATGAATGAAGATTTTTCATCCTTTCAGGATGCTGCAGATATTAACGAACAAGGTTGGAAGTCCTATGTCGTTGAAGGCGAACGCAATTGGCGCATCAAAACCTTCTCCGGGAATCAATATGCCCAAGCTACAGCCTATAAGGATAATGCCCCAAAGATGGAGACCTTTCTTATCAGCCCTCCTCTACATCTAGATGTTCCTAAGAAGATTGCGTTCCAATCTGCCAAAGCATATTGGGATCACGATGGGTTGACCGTATGGTTTTCAACTGATTTTGATGGTAGTGATGTCAGCAGTGCTACTTGGACTCAGCTCAATTGTACGTTGGCCGGAGAAGCAGACAAAGATCACGCATGGATAGACTCCGGGGATATTGATTTGAGTTCTTTCTCTGGAGTCGGGTATATTGCGTTTAAGTATGTCGGAAGTTCGGCAGATAAGCAGACGGGTACTTTCCGAATAGATAACGTAGTCTTTGGGGATAAATAAAGACGGATACTTAGGTTGATTTTTTTCTATTTCTTTCGTTGGCAGGACTTTTTATGCACGGTCCGGCTCCCGTTTTGATTTTTGATTTATAGGAAAACTAATTCCTGTCAAAAATCCAAAGCCGTAGTGCTTGATATCTACAGCAATTAGTGGATTGTGTAGCCAGGGGCGCATGGATCGATGATATCTGGCTTCGAAATGCAAAATTGCATTTTTGAGAGGGATCTGATAACCTAGGTTAGCCATCCATCCCATGTCAAAACGGTTGAAGAGATTGCTGTTTAAGTTGAGTGGGGTAGAGCTGATATTAAAATCAATAATCGCCCGGATCTTGGTTCGCACAAATGCAAAGCTGTGATATCCACCATATAATCCTACAGAAACATAGGCAGATTGATTCTGATAAGGATTGAATTTATATTTGAGCAGGAGAGGAACTTGAATGTAATCCAGAAAAAAATCAAACCGAAGCCCTAACGGAATGTCCTTAGGTAAAACATCAAGGATAAGCGTATCTTTAACCCCTAAGGAAAATCCATTTCTCTGGTATGAAATGGCCGAATAAATGGAAAAGTGCTCGTCTATCGGGTACAATACCTGAATACCAAGGTTAAATCCTTCTATTGCTTTAGGATCAGGGATATAGCCATCAATTCCCGATATTCTGGCGTTAGGGTAATTTATGCCAGCGTGCAGTCCCAAATAAGTTTGTGCATGGGTACATGTATGAAACATGCCAATGAGGAGCAATACTAAAAAGAGTTTTTTTGATGACATAGTCTATAATTTATAGGGGTTATGAAATGGTGCAAGGGGGTCAATGAATATACGTTAAA
>JALSTN010000066.1 GCA_026983735.1 Saprospiraceae bacterium
CTTTTATTGAGCAACTGGACATCGGCGGCCAAGTCTGCATTAATTTCTACGATTTCTCCTGAAACCGGTGTTTTAATGGGTCCCACCCATTTACCACTTTCTACTGTAGCAATTGGCCTCCCTTTCTTTCTCACTTTCCCCACCGGTTTGGCCTTGGCATGCAAAATCGGTCCTGCCAAACTTTGGGCAATGTCCGTCATCCCGATGGTCACAGTCCCATCATCGTTCACTCTTACCCAGGTGTTGTCCTCAACAGCATAATACAAATCTGTAGCTATCACACATTCATTTACTTTACTATATCCCATTTTATGTTTTTTATAAGGTTAAAGAATGATTATCTAATATTTCATATATTTAAAAATTTATAATAAATAGAAAATAAATGTATTATAAATTTTCTGCACATATGGAACCGCTTCGCTCTCACATGATTTTTTTTAAACATACTTCTGTGTGAAATTTATGTTTAATAAAATTCATGTTCGTTTCATACACTTGAAAATCTGCAATAAATGCACACTTTCTACTCCCTCGTGCGCAATTAAAAATACATGACATGATCATAATTAAGCGCTAAATCAATAATGGTGGTCGCTCCGAAAATCTCAACACCATCTATTAGATCATCCGGGGTCATATTCCACAAAGCCAAGCTCTGCTGACAAACGGCCAATTTGACTTCGTTATCCAAGCACATCTGAAGCATACTGGCTAAGGTAACATTGCTGGAGGGATCCAATTTGATCATTTCAGCCACTCCTTTTCGCAGTTGATTTGTTCCATTCATCGTAAACCAAACGGTAGTCTCTATCTCCATGGCAGCAGATGCTACAGCATAATATAGTGGAGAATACGTACGCTTGGGCGTGTCCACACCATGTGTCTGGATAACTAATATTTTTTTGCCTTCAAAATCTTCCATCGATTCTATTTTATGTTAAACAATTTGATATAACCTAATTTAATCTAATGAACAAACCGCATCCGGATCCGCAAAAACAAACATGTATTCCCCCGCCCAATCCCAATCATCATCCTCTAATAATTCATACAATACATCTTTCGAAGGATGGTAGTCTATCAGCATAAAAAGACTGGCTTTCCCTGTTTTATCATCCCTTTGCAATACCTTCAGAAGCAGCCAATTTCCCTCCAGTCGCCGATAAATATCAGCAACTTCTCGAGCTGAGATCACTCTCGTCTTATCTATCTGCTCCTTATGCATACTTGCTTTTAAGCGCATTAATTTCCATCAAAATATTTTCCCAATACGAAGCCGATTCTCCCTTTAGAAATGCTTCCTTTTCATACACCCTCTGAAGCCTATTCTGAATTCCTTCCGGACTTAAATCCATGTCCTTGAAGGCATGAATTGCCTCGGATCTGGCTTTGGAGTATAAATAAGTAAGTTTTCCGAATTTTATTTCAAATTCAAAGGATTCTCCTTCGATGGGAACCATACCCAACCATACTCCGGCATGTATCTTAATCATCTTATGATTCAGCTGGCTCTGATTTAAAAACAACCATTTATCCCTCGTCATCTTCACATCCAACTCCTCAAATATTTTGTATTCATGCTCTGAAAATCGATCCAAGAATAAGCGTTTCTGAAGCCATTTTCGACATTGTTGAAGATACATGATTTTCAAATCTGCCACCGGTGGAACAAAGTCTAATTCTTGTTTTATCGTCGTGAGATATGCTTTCATATCTCGCATTGTATTTTGCTTTAACATCGGATCTTGAATATTCATCGCCTTTAGCATCGTATGAAAATCAAAATCCAGTATGAAGTTACCGGTCACCACCTGAGCTTCTCCTATCTGTGCACTCCCCAAGCCTGCTATCTTCCTATCCCTGACATGTATATCATTGACAGGGTGATACGCTGCTTGAATCCCTATTCGTCGATACGTATCTAGGATGGGTTGTATGAAATGGCGATATCTCTCCCCTATCTTTACCGGCAACGATTCGCGATGAAATATCCATTGAATGAAAAGTTGGTTCTGATCCAAGTACACAGCCCCTCCTCCGGTCTCCCTCCGCACAATAGGAATATTATTATCTCGACAATACGCTACATCCAACTCGTGATCTACATCCTGAAAAAAACCTATACTGAAATACGGATCCTCCGGCGTCACTAATACTATTGTGTCCGGAGAGCCCTTTGTAAAAGTCTTGGCCAATCCGTGATAGATCGTTTGAGAACGCACACCGGATACCCTTCCCGCATCAATGACCCGTATGCTCATAGTACATCTTTATGCACTAGCCTATCCATTTGTGTTGTCATCCCTATACGAATAAACTGACATTGGCGGTGGAAGCATATTCTAAAAAGGTAGCTGCCCCTCCTATCTCTGCCTCTTCTATAAATTCCTCCTTCTTAAAGCCAAATACATCCATCGTCATCTGACATCCTATAAATTTGACATCCAATTCCACACACATATCGCGCAACTCTTGCACCGTTGCTACTCCTTTATTCTTAAAGGTCTTTTTCATAAGTGAAGTCGCCAAATTCTCAAATCCCGGCACATTCGAAGTGATTAGATTAGGAATCGGCCAATTAAAATTCTGAAATCCCGCCGGCCCAAAAGGCATCTTCATTGGCATAGCTGGATTACCAAGGGGAGAGACCTTTGCCTCAATATTCTTCTTAAGCAACGGAAGACCGTAAAAAGTAAAGAAAATCGCAACTTCCCAATCCATTGCAGCAGCACCTGATGCGAGGATGAAGGGAGGATAAGCCCAGTCCAGTGTCCCCTGGCTGGCGATAAGTGCTAAACGTTTTGTTTCTGCCATGATCTAATGCGTTTTTTTGATTACAAATCTATAGGTATCCCCTTCTTGCTGTGCTTCTATTAACTCGTGCCCCGTTTGTCTCGCCCAAGCTTCCATATCCGGTATCGAACCCGGATCTGTAGCTATCATCTCAAGATTCTGTCCGATGGCCATCCCTTTTATAGCTTTCTTGGTTTTGATGACCGGCATCGGACAACAAAGGCCCTTGCAGTCTAACTGAACTGTTTCTAAGGTGGCACCATCTACCGCCTTTTCTTCTGGTGAAGATGTACCACTGTCTCCTTGATCACTGGCCGTAGCCTCCGCTGCCGGTGCACCCTTTTTCTCAATTAAAAACCGAAAGGTCTCCCCTTCCTCCTTAGCCTCTAATAACTTATGTCCCGTCTGTCTGGCCCAAGCTTCCATATCCGGTATCGAACCCGGGTCTGTAGATATCATCTCAAGTACTTCACCCGCCTCGAGATCTTTCATCGCTTTCTTGGTTTTAATGACTGGCATCGGACAACACAGGCCCTTGCAGTCTAATTGCTTTGCAATTGTTTTATCACTCATGATTATAAATACTATTGATTAAAAATATTACACGCGTCAATACAATGAAAAATACTCGTTATCTGCTTTAACTTAAGTTTGTAGAAGATATATCTGCCTTCTCTTTCAGCCTCTAACACACCGGAATGCTTCATCTTGGATAAATGATGAGACAACAACGAAGCCTCCAATCCTGTATAATCAACTAATTCTCCTACCGTCATTCTCTCAGAACGACTCAATACCTCCAACACTTGCAACCGAACCGGATAAGCAATAGACTTAAATATCTCAGTTATTATTTTTAACTGCCTAGAATTATATTTGCAAAATTCTATGTCTACACTATCAATATCTTGTTTTGCCATTCTTAAATGGTGTTTTTCAGAATTATATTTTGAATATTAGGTTTTATAGTCACCTTATTTTTATAATGATACCCCAAACATATGAATATTTGTACAATTGACAAAGTATAGGAACAATTAATTTTTATACCGTTATAAAAATCACGTTTATCGAGTGCAAATACACATGATTTACCCTTCCCTCTACAATAAATATAAATTTTATTCTTGTAGCATTCTGCAAAATTTTCAACCCAAATAGTACATCGGTGGAATAAAAGTTTTGGGTTCATATAATACCAATACTTAATAGGTCATGTGAGAACGAAGCGGTTATATAGGGGCAGAAAATTGATAATACAAATATTGTCAATTTATTAGAATTTTTTAAAGATATGAATGGAATATCCATCCCATAGTGACAGTCGCATCGCATAAAAAAATAGAATATCGAACAAGGATAAACGATTTTTGATGGTAGATCTGAATTGGATATTGACATTTGTAAAGCTGTAAAATCCGCTCAGAATAAATAGGAAGCAAGGAGCCTTTAAAAAATCGTTATTCGGTGTTCTTGGCGCTTCCATTAAAAGAACAGATAAGTCAATGGGATTTAGGGGAGAGATATCACTGAATCGAAACTTTCTCGATACTTTCCTCTATAAGGGAGCTATCAAAGACGCTTCTCCTGTAATTCAAT
>JALSTN010000067.1 GCA_026983735.1 Saprospiraceae bacterium
ACCCCCTTTTCTACGTCCTCTTCCTTTAAAAAAGAATATTTTTCCTTAGAACTATAGAGTCTTTTTCCGATAACCCGCTCAAAGTTATGTGCCGAGATTCCCATTCTTGCCGGTTTTTTAGCTTCTAAATCTTCTAGTTGTAGGACATGTCCTGCAGGCAAATCCCGAGAGACTGCAAGACTCTTTTCAAAAATGGATTTCAACCCGGCAAAAGCTGAGTTATCTGTTTTATCAATGGGATGAGACAAGGCTATCTCTATCGCACGCACCCCTTCGACCAATCGCTTCACTTGTGGAATGGTAAGCGAAGCGCGGACGTCAGGGCCAAACATTTTTTTGTCAAATACGACATGAAATTCTAAGAGCTCTGCTCCTAGAGTTGCTGCCATCAAACCCGCGAAAATATCCCCTGAATGATCCGAAAACCCTATGGGGATCCCGGAATACCTTTCCTTGAGTATTCCAATCACATTTGTGCCGTATTGGGAGGGTGCTGTGGGATATGCTGTCGTGCATTGAAAGAGGGATAAGGGGTTGTTATGTTTTTGTATGAAATGGACGGCTTCGTCTAACTCTTCCAAAGAACTCATTCCTGAAGAGAGGAGTACCGGTTTTCCAATACGCCCTATTTTCTCTAACATTAAAAAATTAAGGACTTCACCGGACCCAATTTTATATCGGGATACTCCTATCTCCTCAAGTAAGTCCACTGCTGCCTGTGAAAATGGAGAGGCTAGAAACTGCATTCCAGCAGATTCACAATGCGACTTTATCTCTCGCCATTGGTCCATTGTAAATTCCATCCTTCGCCAATAATCCATGCGTGTGGCATCTTGTTTGCTGAACTTTACCCGAAAGGGTTCCTCCGGACTGCTCTCTGCTTCCGCGATATGAATCTGCCATTTGACAGTATCAACACCCGTATCTGCCAATGCATCAATATAGGCATGTGCCATGCCAAGACTCCCCTCATGCGCCTGTCCAACCTCGGCGATTAGTTCGACATTGCTGCCTGAATCTGCTCTAAGTTTTTCCATCATATGCTTAATTGCTCTAACCATCGACTAAAAAAGACATCGTAAACCCTGTACACTACTCTGTCTCGCTCTTGCCAAGCATACAAGATACCATCCTTGGTAAGTGCTTTTACGGATTGGGTGGCAGTTGAGGCTGCCAAACCGTATTGATTGAGAAATTTCTTTGAATTAATGGCATTCACAGCTCCTTCCCGAGCTATTGCACGCACTACTTTAAACTGGTTTTTGCTCAATAGCTTCTTGTAGTAAAGAAAGGTCATCTCAAAATGTTGAATACAGCGATATTTCGCTTGTTCCACCTGCTCCAGATCTATGGTTGTACAAGGGAAATCATAGAGTTGGTTACATAAAAAATGCGTGTAAAACGTATGTCGTCGCGTCCATCTTAATACCTCATCCACCGCAATTTTGTCGATGATTTTCCCTGCTTTTTTAAAATGCTTTTCAATAAAGGAGCCATAAGCCTTCTTCCCGATGTAATCCAAATGCATAAACTGTGTAGAGGCAAATAACGGCTTTTTAGCACTGTTGAATAGCGCATGAAGCAAATGCGACTCACTTCCACAAAACAGAATGTGTGTATTCTCCAAAGGAACAATATTCGCCCGAATAGAGGCATCTATCACCGTTTGTGCATACTCTGATATCTGCTGGAACTCATCTATCGAGATTTGAACTCGCTCCTTCCTATCTGCTAATAAACGAGCGATCTGCTCCATAGATATTCCTACATCCCGATCATCCCGAATATCTAGATTAACTTCCGGTAAACCTGTGACAGGATCTACCGAAACGGTCGGCCGCAAGGATTTAAATACATTTAAGGCCTTAGAGACAATGGTTTTTCTCTCCTCCAATGCTATCAAAACTGCAGATGCCAAACGATTGATAAACTGACGATCTGATGTTGTTTGCATTACATCGATGTAGATGGGAATCACTTGGTCCTCTTTGGAAAGTCGGTGATGCCAATGGCGAATCAACTGTGTCTTTCCCATTCTCCTCATCGAAATCAATACCAGATTGCGTCGATTGTCCAAGGCCGACTGCAGCTCTTTAAGCTCTTCCTTGCGGTCACAAAAATACTCCTCTCCTATATAGGCAAATAACTCAAAGGGATTAAAATAGGTCGCATCTTTTGATTTCATACCTATATATTAACACATTTCATGCCATATAAATTATATGTTATAATTTATGTTGCATATTTTATGTGATAATTCATTTCTTGCTCTCCGCCATCGTCCGTCTGCCGGAGGGGACATACGGTGAACTGGGGACTAACGAGAAAAGGGGTGCTTTGTCAAGGGAAGCTTCGCATAGGGATGATATTCCCCTTTGAGCCCGATGGGTGTAGCATGACGAATATCATGGACGATGCGGATGGCTTGCTCCGGAGCTTCCAGACCAAATCCATTTCCTTCGAGTACATGTTCATAACTGCGTGTATGCAGGTCGGTAAACCCACCACTAAACTCAAACTCCTGCCCTTCTATCGTAAGTGAACGATAGGTTCGAAGCCCTTTGGACTTAATATCTTCCGGGAGGTTGTCGTAATTAATACTGAGGAACCATCGCACACGGGCTCGATCGAATTCGAGATATCCGGCAGCGCGATCATGACGGTGGATATGGACGGTATTCTGCTTAACTTCCCCGAATATCCATCCCAGCATGTCATAGAAATGTACGCCGATATTCGTTGCTATACCTCCGGATTTCGTCACATCTCCTTTCCAACTCGTATAATACCATTTCCCTCGACTCGTAAAATAACTCAAGTCGACATCATAGATCTTATCCTTAGGGCCTTCAAGCACTTTTTTTCTCAGAGCGATCACACTGGGATGCAATCTCAATTGGAGAATATTAAACACGCGTTTACCCGTCTCCTTTTCGATATCTTTAAGCAAGTCCAGATTCCATGGATTGAGAACAATCGGTTTTTCACATATCACATCGGCTCCCTGTCGCAATCCAAATCGAATATGAGCATCGTGCAAATAATTAGGGGAGCAGATACTCACATAATCCAAGTGGATGCCATCGGTATGCTTTAATTTTTCCACATGTCGATCGAAACGCTCAAACTCCGTAAAAAAATCAGCGTTTGGAAAATAACTATCGATGATGCCCACAGAATCAAATGGGTCATAAGCCGCCAGTAGATCATTTTGAGTCTCTTTAATCGCCTTCATATGTCGCGGTGCCACATACCCGGCAGCACCAATAAGAGCAAAATTTTTCATTCTGATTATTTTAGTATTTTAATGTATTAGTTTTCCAATAAATATACGCGTCCCGCTTCGAGTTTATATCGATCTCCACTTTCCGGACAAATGGCGAAACCCTGTTGATCAAACACCAGTCGATGTCCGTATCGACTCATCCAACCGATCTGACGAGCAGGATTGCCTACTACCAGGGCATAGGGAAGGACTTCTTTAGTCACTACTGCACCTGCACCGATAAATGCATATTCACCGATATCATTTCCACAGACAATAGTCGCATTGGCCCCGATACTTGCCCCTCTTCGAACTGTAGTTTTAGCATATTGCCCCCTGCGGTTGACTGCGCTTCTCGGGTTGATGACGTTCGTAAAAACCATCGAAGGTCCTAGAAAAACATCCTCTTCACAAGAGACACCGGTATAGATACTCACATTGTTTTGAACCTTGACATTATCGCCGAGTACGACACCGGGCGAGACTACGACATTTTGCCCGATATTACATCGTTTGCCAAGCTGACAATCCGGCATAATATGGGTAAAATGCCATATTTTTGTTCCTTCCCCTATGATGCATCCTTCATCAATTACAGCAGTAGGATGAGCGAAGTAAGCTTGATTTTTATTCATTTATTCCGGTATGAAATGGTGAGCAATATGCGTTTAAATAAATCCTTTACCTATCAAAAAAAGACAGGACCCCCTGTATAATTCTATTCTGAGTATCCGGTTGCATCTCCGTGTGAATGGGGAGAGAAAGTACCTCCCGGCACAATCGCTCCGTTTCAGGAAGTTGAGTCACTTCAGTAAAAGTGTGAAATGCTTTTTGTTTATACAAAGGGACAGGGTAATAGATATTGGCCGGTATGCCCTGTTCGTTGAGATGAGCTTTAAGCGCATCCCTTTTCCCATTTTTTATACGGAGTGTGTATTGGTGAAAGACGTGATTGCTCTTAGGGGATCTCACCGGGGTCTGCACCTCGTCTAGCCCTTGAAAAGCCTGATCATATACGTGTGCAACATTGTTGCGGCGGTTTGCAAAATCATCCAAATGATGGAGTTTTACATCTAATACAGCCGCCTGTAAGGCGTCCAATCGGCT
>JALSTN010000068.1 GCA_026983735.1 Saprospiraceae bacterium
CAGAAAGGGTAATATACATATCTCCGGATGCTGCCGGATTGGGATATAAACTCAGAATATTGGGGGCTAGGGGTTGTTCAAACGTAGATGTTATTTCCCCCTCTTTGTTCACACGCACAAAAAAGGCCTCACCACCTCCTGGTTCATTTCTCTTTTGAAAATACCCGGAAAATAAACAGCTACTATCTCTCAATGCCTTTACATCCCAAACCCATAAGGCATCTTTACCAAATAAATCCTGAATAGAATAGGACCACTTTATTTCTAAATCATTGTTCAGCTGGAAATAAAATGAATTAGAAGTTGAAACACAAATAATATCATCATAAACAGCATCTATACATCTACCGGGCGAACTGTCCAAATTTTTATTGGTATCTGGAGATGTCAAAATTACGGTTTTTTCTAAATCTAGTTGACTACTAAAACGATGCAAAACGAGTCGTTTAATTGAATCGTGTTCCAAAACTTTGGATATATTTCCAGAACTAACATATTGCTTATTGGGTAATTGTATAATATGCCCCCGATCAAAAGCTGTTCTTTGGTTTATTTTCTCTTTTGCATATCGAATTGTTTTGAGTTGTTTATCAAGCAATTTTGGTGCTTTATCTCCCCAAGCTATATATCCATCATGGATTGGAGATGGAAATATATCTACAGTAGAAGAATCATGTCTAACGGGCTTTTGGATTACCAATCTATTAATTTTTGGTTCACTGGTACATGTAAAATATATGTTATAAACTCTTGACGGAAATGTTTTTACAATAGGATAATACACCGATCCGACAAAAAGACTATCAGAAATAGCGCGCCCAGCATGTTGAAAATAGGTTAAATAATCTTTACTAAATGCAGTATCCATCCCCATAAACTCCAAGTCCCTGCTAAATTTAAATACACTTAAGTATTCTTTGACTCTGTTCTTTTTAGTAACCCTTGCGCTAGCATATACAATAAAAAAAGAGGTGTCCAAAGAGGGGATCAACATCTCAACACGAGGACTTATAGAATCAAACATAAAGTATTTTTCTTTATATAATAGCCCATCTGGAGATATCTTTCTAAATCCAATTCCAAATAACAATTCATTCTTATGAGTAAAATATCGAAAACTAGACAATAATAGTAAAGTATCTCTACTCAATTCTTCTACATGCATAAGCGATTCAATTTGAAAAGAATCTTTATTCTCCAGTTTTAACAACCCTATTTGTCCGAATAAAACGTTTATACTTGAAAAAAAAACTAATATATATTTCATACTTATCATATTAATTTAGACTCAAAAGAAAAGTGTCAACCTTTCTCTTGAGTCTAATTGATGTTACTAATTGCATTCTATCGAAGGTAAGAGAAGAGGAAATGGTGGAAAAATAGGGCGCGTTTTAAGTATTCCATATGTTACTCCTCCGGCTAGGTCATCCGGGGTTCCAAGTTCCCAACATTCATAACTATCTCCTATGCATTTGGGAGTATATTCATCGATGGTAATATTAATAAAAGTACGTCCATGCCTATTGTCTTCTATCATTTGAGAAATTTGGTCCAAATAGAAGTTTAGTTCTACATCATCTAAACACCATAATTCATCTAATGTCCATTGATCATAACAATGTTTCGTGGTTGCTTCAGAACCATAATGACATGGATCAGGGCCGGTAGACGCCTCTATACAATGAACATATAGTGAATTATAGTCCATTATTAAATCCCCGGGTACAGGATCATTTGAATTAATTCCCTTCCAACCGGAAAAATCCCACGAATTCATTAAATCTATATCTACAAAGTACTGATTTACAGCTAATGGACCAACTTTATTTATGTTAATATACTTCGATATAATATCATATGACACTCTACTATTAATGCTACATAATCCATTCTCCACTGCCGGATACTCTGCTCCAGGACCAAAAGATAGAGGCCAGGATAGATTCTCATTTGTGGTACCAACGATACTTTTAACGGCAAGTCGGAGGTAGTTTGTATTGGTACTGTCAATCCAGATATCGTAGGCGATGGGGACTTGATGATCCGGGTCCGGACAATCACAATAAAAATGGTGTGAAGCAAAATCCAATGCCTTTACTTCAAACGAATCCAGCGCTTGTTGAGAGATGACACCATTGGATTTATCCACTTCGATTCGTTTCACTGCTACAAAAATTTCTCCATTAAATTTGCCTGGATCCGCGTAGGTTTGATTGAGGTTCGTCTCTGAGATTGATACGACCTCTTCATCGAGATAAGGGCCGGATCTCAAATTGATAGCGTGCGTGTTTGCAGCGTGTACTTCTGCTTGTTCTTTGCGACATGACATCATCGATAAAACACCTAAAACAAGTAAGAGTAACCAACTAATGCGTTGTTGCTTTGTTGCGTTGTTGCGTTGTTGCGTTGTTGTTTCATAATATTACATTTTAGATTAAAAAATTAATTCACAGCAAATATATACATTTTTTCTACTTCTGTATAACAAATTAAGTATTTTAACTTATTACCACTTTTTATTATATGATTAAATCCAAATATTATTTTGATTTTCAAAATGTTTATTATTGTTTTCAAAATAATATGTTGTATTTCTGGTTTCTCTACTAGGGGGAAAAGAACTAAAATCAAAAATACACTTATAAATCAACTCATTAAGAAGGTTTTTCTTACCTTTGCTATACACACTATTATTTAACTGAATACCCTTTGTGTCATGAAAGAAGATTTCTTGCATTATATCTGGCAATCCGGACAATTTGAACTATCAGATCTACAAACTACAAAAGGACAAAAACTGACCCTTCTCCGCAAAGGGAGACACAATACCTTGGCGGGGCCCGACTTCAAAGAAGCCCTAGTAAAAATCGATAAAAATCAATGGGCCGGGAGCGTAGAAATTCACATCCGGTCTTCGGACTGGATAAAACACAAACACTCCGGCGATCCACTGTATAGCAATGTTATCTTGCACGTCGTATGGGAAGAAGACATACCCATCCAAAGAGAGGACGGCACGTACATCCCCTGCTTGGTGCTCAAACATCGCGTGGCGGCATCCGCGCTTAATACCTACCGAAGAATGATGCGTGCTGTAGATGGGGTACCTTGCGCCTTTGGGGTACATACAATACAAGATATAACCCTGCGTGCTTGGATGGATCGGTTAATGCTCGAACGACTGGAGAATAGAAATATCGATTTCTCCATACTAATGGAGCAGTTTAACGGGGATATCCAACAGGTTCTCTATGTTAAGTTATTCAGAAATTTTGGATTTGGCGCTAATCATAACGCTTTTGAAGCCATCGCAACCCATCTGGAATACCGCATCCTCTTAAAGCACAAAAATGACCTCCAAGACATAGAATCTCTTCTCTTTGGTATGGCCGGACTGCTCGAGTATATCGAACATCCGGACACCTACACCCTCGATCTTTATCGGCGTTTTAGCCATTGGAAGAAAAAATACGGTTTGATTCCGCGAAGCAAAAACGCACTTCACTTTTTTAAGTTGCGTCCTGCTAATTTTCCTACGATTCGTCTCGCTCAACTCGCTCATTTTTTCTTCCAATCTCAACACTTGGTCCGTCATCTTCTGCAAAATACACACGAAAAGGAATACTTACAATTATTTGACCTTCATGTGTCAGAATATTGGCAAGATCATTATCATTTCGGAAAGCCTTCTAAACGGTCGAATACGGGAAAACTCAGCAAATCAACACTCCGTTTACTCTTGATTAATACCATAGCTCCTTTTCTTTATTACTATGGGGTCCACTACGACAAACAACAGTATATCGACCGCGCTATTCATATCCTGGAATCCCTTCCCCCGGAACACAATCACATCGTAACCCAATGGAAAAACCTAGGCTTAAATCCCATTTCAGCTCTGGACACACAAGCGCTAATCCATCTAAAAAAACAATACTGTTCCGGTAAAAAATGTATGAATTGCGCTGTGGGACAATCACTAATAAAAGCAAGTTACAATACCACAGAGGGATGAGATTGATGAAACGCTTTTAGCCGACCCTTAAGTTCCGGAAATTGATCTTCCCGGATCAAAGAAACACACGCTCGAAGACCTTCTTCTCGGGAACTTCCGGTAATCTTAAGAGATATAGCACTAATTCCAAAATAAAGCAGATCTCTCAGTAATTCTTCCCCGGACAATCCCGGATATCGTACTGTAAAATAAAAGCCATCTGCTATGGGTTGGTCTCCATCGTATGCATAGACGATCTCAAATCCATTGTCTGTAAAAAGTTGTTTCATACGTTTAGCCTTCTTCTCATAGGGCTTGACAGGATCCACAATATTATATTCACCCTTGTTGGCTGC
>JALSTN010000069.1 GCA_026983735.1 Saprospiraceae bacterium
TTCTTCATATTTTGAGAAAATTGGGGTACCAACCTAATAATACGATTAGATTCGTCGCTTTTATGAATGAAGAAAATGGAGGAGGTGGAGCCAAAGCTTATGCCGACAGTACTCGAAATTCAAGGGAATTTCATCTCGCAGCCATCGAATCCGATGCAGGAGGATTTACGCCTAGGGGATTTACCTTCACCGCTCGCAAAGAACTCCTGGAAAACTACAAAGAACAACTTCCAAAAATCCGGGAAGCGCTCGATCCATTCGATCTCTACCTCAAACCCGGAGGAAGTGGCGCCGACATCGCTCCGTTGAAGTTTCAAGGCGGTGTGTTATTCGGGTTGAGACCGGACCCACAGCGCTATTTCAATTTTCACCATACCGCTAATGACAAAATAAAATACGTCAACGAAAGAGAACTCAAAATGGGGGCGGCAGCGATGACTTCCCTCGTCTACCTCCTGGACCAATACCTTGTCGAAAGTCCAACTCTAAAAGATTAACACACCCTCAAAAAATATAATAAAAATGCGAATTAATGTCTTAGACAAAACCTTTAAAGAATACATATCCGAACGGGAGATCTCCGAAAGGGTAGCCATCATGGGTAAGATGATACGAGAAGACTACAAGGACAAGAAACCGGTTTTCCTAGGTATTCTCAACGGGGCTTTTATCTTTTTGGCTGATCTGATGCGAGCTGCTAATATAGACTGTGAAGTGAGCTTTATGAAACTCTCCTCCTACAAGGGATTTACCTCCACCGGAGAAGTGGTCTTTAGCGGCCCCATCGACCCGATGCTCAAGGGCCGCGATATTATTATCGTAGAAGACATCGTCGATTCAGGCAAGACGATGAAGGCCTTCTTGCCCGCATTGAGAAGCATTTCCCCCCGTTCTATTCGCATAGCGACCCTTCTAATAAAATGGGACAAACTCCAAGTTGACCTTAAACCCGAGTATATCGGATTTGAGATTCCCCCCGAATTTGTCATAGGGTACGGTCTTGATTACGATGGCTTCGGCAGGGAGCTCCCTTCCATTTACATCTTAGACGAATAAGCTACTTATCCAAACGATAAATAAACACATCCATACCATCTACATAATCCTTGCGCCTAAACGACTGCACCAAGAATTTTTCCCAGTTTTTAGGCATTTCATAATTTGATATGAAATAGTTGGCTTTATTCGCTCGAAGAATCGGCAGCAATTGCTTTTCAGCCGACTTGTTCCGGCTTCTCAATGGTAATACTTGCTTCTTCCCATTTTGGTCTAAAAAACTCAAGGTATTCATAAGCCTGTAAGTGCGGTGGGAAGGGTCGTTAATGTACTTGGCATGTGCTTTTCTAAACAAATTGAGGTAATACTTATTCTTGCCCCGATAGTACATGAAATACTCACCGATAGAAGCCTGCGTTGATACATCTCGTGTGACGATTCTAGGTAGATTCACGTAGTAACCGTACATGGCGATGGAAGCGCCTGTTGGGATGTGCGATTCCACCCATTTCCGGGCTGCCAATGCTGTGCGCAGTGAAGCGTAATCCTTCGAAGCGTTGAAGGCCATCGAGCGTTGGAACAATCCATATCCGGGCTGTGCAATGAGAAGAAACAAAACCATTACTCCTACCCAAAACCTTTTGCTTTCAGTGGGGATTCGTCTAAAAATCCATTCCATCCAATCCACAATACCCAAAACCAAAAAATAAGGGAGGGCCGCATACCAGTAGACTCGTGCCGGACCTCTCATGAATACAAGTAGAAAAATAATCGGCAAGGTAAAGACCACCATCTTTAAATATTCCTTGGCCAAATAGGCCCTTATCCAACCCACAAAGACACCCGTCACACCCATAAAAGTAAAAAGATATCCCAGATTGACTAAATAAACATCCAAGCGCCACCCTGGAATACCCTTCTTTCCTCCTTCATAAGATATTCGCTGGACCTGCTGCGCCCAAAAACCATTGGGGCCACTCCAATTGATAAATGCATGTGGGAAGAAGATAAATGCAGCTAGAATAGCAGCTCCACCAAATATATATAAGCGTTTATCCTTGAACAAACTTGGAATCGCCTGTAAGATATCCTTCCATATGGGAAGCACAGGCGATGCCGAAGCTGCAACTCGTTGGGAGCGTTTAGCCGTAACCCGCGTCTTTCGCTTTTGTCTTTTATTACGACGCGTGTCGTTTCGATTCTTCCGACCTAAGGAGGGGCGGACAGATCGGGTTTTGATCTGAAGAAAGAGTAATGCGAGCAATAAAGAGGGCGATATTAACAAGGAAGGCAATGGCTTAATCGCAAATCCCAATCCTGCAAAAAAAGCACTGATAAAGAAATCCTTCCATGCAGATGAATCGTAATACCTTACCATAAAATACAGACAAAGTGCATAACTTAACCCTAACAACAAATCCACACGCGGTGTAAATACAGTGAGCAACTCTGCAAACGGAAATACCAATAACCCCAAGGCCCAATAGGCTAGTTTCCTACCCCACAAACGCTCAGAAATTTTAAAAATAACCCATCCGGTTCCCAATGCAAAAATACTGTTGAGGAATCTCGCTGTGTAATAAAAGATCGTATTATCAAAAAACACTTTCTGGACAAAATCATCTGCTCCACCGGGTGAAAACCACGACAATATCTTATAAATAAAGGTCAGTATGTAAGCAAATAGTGGCCCATAGGAATAAAAACGTTGGTCCATATCCCCTCCCATAAACCCTACGGCATACTCTACGATTTCATTCTCATCCGTCTTGTAGTCCGGCAAAAACTTGAGAATATCCAAAAACATCGGCCAAATCGATACTAACAGTATACCCATTGCAATATACCAATACCGATTCTCCCATAAATTCCTTTTCATTCGAATAGTTTTAGAATTATTGATTAGAGTTACGTTGCGATCTTGCAGTCAGACCATTATAAAACCACTCATTCTGCTCAAAAATCCAAAATATCCTACATGATCTCATTAATAGAAATGTCTCAAAATTCATATAAAAAAATAAAGAGAGGAAAGTAGTCAAACAGAAAGTTAAACTTCCCCCCTTCTTCAAAGATGTAAAACTATTTCACAAAGTAAATCATTTTTTTATATTCGATAGTCAAAACATTAGCGAAGATTCTAATTCTTCATAAATGCTTATAAAAATACAACAGTAGCCATCGCGTTCGACCCCGATGGGCTAGAACTACCACATTGCATCGCTGCTTGTCCTTATGTTACATCTGAGATAAAGACATGGGAAAATGCCGACCATTTCATACCCCACCTAAAATAACTCCCGTATCTTTGAGCTATGAAGGATAAATCCAAAAAAGTTAGTGTTATCACCTTGGGGTGTTCAAAAAACACGGTCGATTCAGAGCGCTTAATGGCCCAATTAAAAAGCCAAAATTACGATGTCCGGCATGATCATTATGACGGACAAGCTGAAAAAGTCATTATAAATACATGCGGCTTTATAGGGGATGCAAAAGAAGAGTCCGTAGATACTATCCTACAATTTTTGGAAGAAAAAAAGAAGGGAAATGTAGGAGAGGTAATCGTAATGGGATGTCTTTCCGAGCGGTATAGCGAAGATTTGAGGAAGGCTATGCCCAAGATTGATGCATTGTATGGCTCCGATGAGATCGCCAAGATGATCGCAGACTTTCAGTTGGATTATCAGGATCATCTCTTTGGAGAACGAGCCCTGACAACCCCATCCCATTATGCGTACCTCAAGATATCTGAAGGCTGTAATAGAACTTGTGCATTTTGTGCGATACCGTTGATGCGAGGGAGACACCGATCACAATCCATCGAAGACCTTGTGCAGGAGGCAAAACATCTTTCAAAGAAGGGCGTCAAAGAACTTATTCTCATCGCACAGGAATTGACCTATTACGGCATTGACCTATATAAGCGCAGGGCTTTACCCGAATTATTGCAAGCACTTTCTGAAGTCGAAGGGATAGAGTGGATACGACTCCATTACGCTTACCCTTCCAAATTTCCAATGGAACTATTGGAAGTGATGGCAAAAAGTCCTAAGGTATGTCGATATCTGGATATCCCCTTCCAACACGCATCGGACTCTGTCTTGCGTCGGATGAAGAGAAACACTACCTCCCGGGAGATGCAGCAGATTCTGGTTAAAGCGAGGGAATGGATGCCGGATATCACGCTTCGAACGACCATGCTCGTAGGCTTTCCCGGAGAGACACAGGAGGATTTCGAGCAACTAAAAGCCTTTGTGGTAGAGCATCAATTTGACCGATTAGGGGTCTTCCAATACTCACATGAAGAAGGCACCACAGCCTATGAAATGGCCGACGATATTCCCTCTGAAATA
>JALSTN010000070.1 GCA_026983735.1 Saprospiraceae bacterium
GTGTGCCGAGCATTGATTCATCTCAAACCTATGCCCCAACAATCACTACAACATACAAATTGATAGTTACAGATTCTATGTTTACTTGTTTTGTAATGGACAGCATAACTATAGTGGTAAACCCAAAACCTTCCGTGAGTGTTAGCACGACAAATACCCCATGTGGGCAGTTGATGGGGACCGCGACGGCGACAGTTACCGGTGGTACTCCACCGTACAGTTATCTCTGGAATACAGGTGCAACCACACAGTCTATTACCGGATTGAAATCTGGAGGATATAGAGTGATTGTAACAGATGCTAATGGTTGTACAGATACATCAAGCATTGCACTAGTCCAAAATTCAGATATGGCCTTAAACTTAGTAGCGAGTTCTAACAGCATATGTCAAGGAGACTCGGTTACAATTACAGCAAATGCTACAGGAGGAATCAGACCTTATGTCTATATATGGCAGGGTGTGCCGAGCATTGATTCATCTCAAACCTATGCCCCAACAATCACTACAACATACAAATTGATAGTTACAGATTCTATGTTTACTTGTTTTGTAATGGACAGCATAACTATAGTGGTAAACCCAAAGCCTTCCGTGAGTGTAAGCACGACGAATACCCCATGCGGACAATCGCAGGGGACTGCGACCGCGATCGTTACCGGTGGTACTCCGCCTTACAACTATCTCTGGAATACAGGTGCAACCACGCAGTCAATTACCGGATTGAAGTCAAGTCCAAATGGTTATAGGGTTACAGTAACGGATGCTAATGGTTGTACCTCTGAGGATATTGGATTTATTTTTAGTTCTGATATTAATATCAATCTTACAGCGAGTGCAAATGAGATATGTGAAGGTGAAATGGTCACCTTAACAGCTGTGATTACCGGAGGTCGTAAACCCTATACTTTTATTTGGGATGGTTTAATCAGTTTTTTCCCTTCTTATTCTTTCACACCATCATATACCAAAAAGATTGAAGTAATAGTAATTGATGCAAATGGATGCCTCTCACAGTCCAGTATTGTGATAACTGTAAATCCTAAACCAAAAATTAGTGTAATGACTGAAGACCCTGAATGCGGATCTTCCGTGGGAGGGACGGCCGCGGTTTCTGTTCAGAGTGGAACGCCTCCTTTTGTGTATAAATGGAGTAATGGGGCTACAGGGTCTTTTGTGCAAAATTTAATTCCTGGAGTCTATGGTGTAACTGTTACCGATAGCAAAGGATGTATGGATTCTGTTTCTGTTAATATTAATGCGTCAGGTGGACCAATTGTACATATCGAGAGTACACCAAAAATGATATGTAAAGGGGATTCCTCTTTACTAGAGGCTGTAGTCCAAACCGGAACTGGCATTCCTCCATATATTTATAATTGGTCCCCTGTTCTCAGTTCTAATTCAAGCGTCAAGGTTTCTCCATCTCATAATACAATATATAGTGTTACCGTAACAGATCAATCAGAATGCATTGGGGTAGCCAGCTATCTATTGAAGGTTACGGATATTAAACTCAGTTTTCAAAAAATTGATGAGAATTGCAATGGTTCCAATGGATTTGCGCTTGTCAACCCAGTCGGGGGCGTAGAACCCTATAGCTATAATTGGAGTAATGGAAGCCATTCTCAATCTATTAATTCACTAGTGGCTGGGACCTACAAGGTTACTGTAACAGATTCAAATAACTGTAATGCAATCGACTCCATCACCATAGGGCAAACTAGCAATAAATTAAATGTTAATATTACTTCATCTCCGGAAGTACTATGCAAGGGACAAAGTGCTGATCTTACCGCCATAGTAACAGGAGGAGAGCCCCCCTATACCTATAAATGGCAACCGGGAGGAGCAACTACTCAGAAGATCCATATTTCTCCCACGAGTACTATGACTTATTCTGTAACAGTGACAGATAAAAACGGATGTACGGGTATATCCCAGCTTAAATTAATAGTGAATGAACTTAAAGTTTCAATTTCTACGCAGCCTTCCTATTGCGGATTTGCTAACGGTTCTGCAAAGGCTATTCCTTCTGGAGGAGCAGGCAATTATACCTACAGATGGAGTACTGGAGCTACAACACAAGAAATTACAGGGTTAGCTCCAAGCGCTGTGGAGTATTCAGTAACAGTGACAGATCAAAATGGATGTACTGGAAGTGCAACAGCAAGAATTTTTGGAGTAGTAATGAGTTCAAATGTTACAGCTTCTCCTGATACGATATGTAAAGGCGATTCATCTACTTTACAAGCGATAGCCACTGGTGGTAATGCGCCTCATTTTTATACTTGGAGTCATGGCCTTGGAAATGGGCCTATAAAAAAGGTGGCACCTCCAAAGAGCACAACCTATAAGGTAACCATATCTGACAATTCAGATTGCCAGATAGTAGATAGTGTAAGAGTAGTAGTGAATGATACGATGGATATTTCCATAATAAAAAATGATGCACATTGCAATCAATCAGATGGATCTGTATCTGCACAAGTTCATGGTGGAAAATCACCTTATAATTATAGATGGATACCTGGTGGTCAAACCACAGCTCTAGTAACAGGGTTAAGCGCGGGCACCTACACAGTAGTTATAACTGATTCAAATGGGTGTACGTCTATGAAGCAAGCTGTGATACAGAATATATCTGGGCCAAAAGTTAATATCGTCTCATCCCCTGAAGTACTATGCAAGGGACAAAGCGCTGATCTTACCGCCACAGCATCAGGTGGTACAGCACCTTATACCTATAAATGGCAACCTGGAGGTGCAACTACACAAAAGATACAT
Source organism: Saprospiraceae bacterium (assembly GCA_026983735.1). Classification (GTDB taxonomy): domain Bacteria; phylum Bacteroidota; class Bacteroidia; order Chitinophagales; family Saprospiraceae; genus JALSTN01. The sequence continues at coordinate 2,787 of JALSTN010000070.1, forward strand.
GTATCCCCGATGAGTACTACGACTTATTCAGTAACAGTGACAGATAAAAACGGATGTACAGGTATATCCCAGCTTAAATTAATAGTGAATGAACTTAAAGTTTCAATATCTACCCAGCCTTCCTATTGTGGATTTGCAAACGGTTCTGCAAAGGCTATTCCTTCTGGAGGAGCAGGCAATTATACCTACAGATGGAATACTGGAGCTACAACACAAGAAATTACAGGGTTAGCTCCAAACGCTGTGGGGTATTCAGTAACAGTGACAGATCAAAATGGATGTACTGGAAGTGCAACAGCAAGAATTTTTGGAGTAGTAATGAGTTCAAATGTTACAGCTTCTCCTGATACGATATGTAAAGGCGATTCATCTACTTTACAAGCGATAGCCACTGGTGGTAATGCGCCTCATTTTTATACTTGGAGTCATGGCCTTGGAAATGGGCCTATAAAAAAGGTGGCACCTCCAAAGAGCACAACCTATAAGGTAACCATATCTGACAATTCAGATTGCCAGATAGTAGATAGTGTAAGAGTAGTAGTGAATGATACGATGGATATTTCCATAATAAAAAATGATGCACATTGCAATCAATCAGATGGATCTGTATCTGCACAAGTTCATGGTGGAAAATCACCTTATAATTATAGATGGATACCTGGTGGTCAAACCACAGCTCTAGTAACAGGGTTAAGCGCGGGCACCTACACAGTAGTTATAACTGATTCAAATGGGTGTACGTCTATGAAGCAAGCTGTGATACAGAATATATCTGGGCCAAAAGTTAATATCGTCTCATCCCCTGAAGTACTATGCAAGGGACAAAGCGCTGATCTTACCGCCACAGCATCAGGTGGTACAGCACCTTATACCTATAAATGGCAACCTGGAGGTGCAACTACACAAAAGATACATGTATCCCCGATGAGTACTACGACTTATTCAGTAACAGTGACAGATAAAAACGGATGTACAGGTATATCCCAGCTTAAATTAATAGTGAATGAACTTAAAGTTTCAATATCAAAAGCTGATGCCACTTGTGGACAAACGAATGGAAGTGCAACGGTACAAGTAATAGGAGGTACAAACCCATCAGATTATACCTATAAGTGGACCGGAAACAAGATGGGTCAAACGATTAACAATTTACCATCGGGGACATATTCTGTAACAGTAACTGAGAAATCACCGCCAAATTGTAGTGCAGTGAAGACAGTAACGATTAACAGCTTAGGTGGATTTGCAACTCAGACAAACAATTCGGCTATATGTAAGGGGGACAGCACAATGTTATCCGTGCAAGCGACGGGTGGTCAGTCACCGTATCAATACAAGTGGGATCACGGGCTAGGCACAGGAAAAAATAAGCAGGTAGCACCCGGGGTAACAACGAAATATCACGTGACGGTGACGGATGGGATGGGATGCAGCGTTTTAGATAGTGTAGAAGTAACAGTATCAGAAGGCCCAAAGATACAATTGACAAAACAAGATGCGAGTTGTGGACAGAACAATGGAAGTGCGAGTGTGCAAATACAATCGGGATCGCCACTTACACCATACGATATAAAGTGGAGTAATGGTAAGACAACACAAAGTATAACAGGGTTATCTTCAGGAGTATATAGTGTGACGGTAACAGAGCGAAGCAATGTAATCCCCAATTGCCCGAGTACGGGGAGTATAGAAATAAAGAGTAATCCCGGATTGAGTTTAAAGTTTAATAAACAAGATCCCTCCTGCGATGATAATGATGGGAGTGCAGAGGTCCAAGTAAGTGGCGGAAAGCCCCCTTATCAATATAAATGGAATACAGGAGACATGACGGCAGTTGTTACAGGTTTAAGAGGAGGCACATATAGAGTAACAGTGACAGATAGTGAAGGATGTACAGGTGTAGGATCAGTAACACTAATTGGAGGTCCACAGTTGAGTTTACAGGCCGATAGAACTCAGATATGTATAGGGGAATCAACAGTACTCACAGCAGTAGTAACAGGTGGAAGTGGGAAGGTTGAAGTTCAATGGGATCATGGATTAGGGAAAGGATTAGTAAAGAAGGTAAGTCCACAGATGACGACGACGTATCATGTGACGGCAACAGATGAGAAGGGATGCGTATCAGAAGATAGTATAAAGATTAATGTAGGAGGTCCTATATTACAAATAACGAAACAAGATGCAGAATGTGGGCAATCGAATGGAAGTGCAACAGTGAGCGTACAAAATAAAAAAGGGAATCTATTTTATCAAGTTCAGTGGAGTAGTGGAGAGACAGATTGGACGATTAAGAATAAACCGCCGGGAGTATATACAGTAAAAGTTACAGAGGGGATTGCTGGTTGCTCAAGTACAGCGACAGTGGTTATTAATGGCAAAGGTGGTCCTGTGATAAAAGTTGAAGCGACTCCTAGCAGGATATGTAAAGGGGAACAATCGAATATTGTAGTACAGGTATTAAGTGGCGTAGGGCCATTTGATATTCAGTGGGATCACGGATTAGGCAAAGGAGAGGTAAAGAAAGTAAGTCCAAAAAAGACAACAACATACCATGTTACGGTAGAGGATATGGAGCACTGCAAAACAATAGGGAGTGTTACGGTAATGGTGGACAGTTTGGAGTTGGGAATAACAAAGCAAGATGCGGAATGTGGACAAACGAATGGAAGTGCAACGGTGCAAGTAATAGGAGGGACAAACCCATCAGATTATACCTATAAGTGGACTGGAAATAAGATGGGTCAAACGATTAACAATTTACCATCGGGGACATATTCTGTAACAGTGACTGAGAAATCACCGCCAAATTGTAGTGCAGTGAAGACAGTAACGATTAACAGCTTAGGTGGATTTGCAACTCAGACAAACAATTCGGCTATATGTAAAGGGGACAGCACAATGTTATCCGTGCAAGCGACGGGTGGTCAGTCACCGTATCAATACAAGTGGGATCACGGGCTAGGCACAGGAAAAAATAAGCAGGTAGCACCCGGGGTAACAACGAAATATCACGTGACGGTGACGGATGGGATGGGATGCAGCGTTTTAGATAGTGTAGAAGTAACAGTATCAGAAGGCCCAAAGATACAATTGACAAAACAAGATGCGAGTTGTGGACAGAACAATGGAAGTGCGAGTGTGCAAATACAATCGGGATCGCCACTTACACCATACGATATAAAGTGGAGTAATGGTAAGACAACACAAAGTATAACAGGGTTATCTTCAGGAGTATATAGTGTGACGGTAACAGAGCGAAGCAATGTAATCCCCAATTGCCCGAGTACGGGGAGTATAGAAGTAAAGGACTTAAAAACCATGAGAATAACTGTGATCCCAAGGAACACTTCATGCAATGCGAATACAGGTAGAGTAGAGGTTCTTGTATCAGGAGGAACACCTCCGTATAAATTCTTTTGGAGTACAGGCGCTATTACCAATGCTGGTAGTTTAACGAATCTTGCATCCGGTAAATACGGAGTGACGGTAGAAGATGCCAATGGTTGCAAATCGATTGCTAAATTTGAGATACAATCAGATGATGGACCAAATGTGTCGATATCTGCTAATCAAACTGATATTTGCTCAGGTGAACGAATAATTCTTGTTGCTGCAGCAAATGGCGGCAAGCCCGGATATAAGTATCAATGGGATCATCAATTGCCAAGCAAAAATACTCAAATAGTCTCTCCTACAAAGACTATTAAGTATCATGTGACAGTTACAGATGCTAATGGATGTACTGCTCTAGCTGAAAAGCAAATTGATGTTTCGGGGCCCTTAACAATTGGAGATTATATCTGGTATGACGCTAATTATAACGGAATGCAAGACAACAATGAATCCGGAATTAATGGGGTCAAAGTGTCGCTTTATGATGCGGGTAAAAATTTCATTTCTTCGACAATCTCTTCAAATAATGGGATTCATGATGGATACTACTCCTTTAAAGTATGTCCGGGTAAGTATTATCTTGAATTTGAAAATATAAATAATTTTTCTTGGACCAAGAAAGATAATACTACTGACGATTTGGATAGTGACGTTAATCCTTCTAATGGTCAGACAGATATATTTACTGTTTTTTCAGGAATGGATAATTATGATATTGACGCAGGTTATGTCGGAATAGCGAATTTGAGTTTAGTAAAGCACGTGTCTGATCCTCAACCAAACGTCGGAGATATTATTGGTTTTGAAATCATTATTAGGAATAATGGCCCGAATGATGCCGAAGATATTGAAGTGGAAGATGTTCTTCCTAATGGGTATGAAATGGTAAACATGATATCCCATAATGGAATCCTTCAAGGCCATAAAATCAATTGGAAACACCTTATGGTAAAAAATGGTCAATCTATTGTGTTAACCTACAAAGCTAAGGTGAAGCCCACAGGGAAAGGAGTTAGGTATGAAAATATTGCTGAAATAATCAGTAGTAGTCAGTTTGACCCTAATTCTACTCCGGGAAATGGTGCTGATACAGATAGGGATGGGAAAATAGGTAGCGCTGATCCGGATTTTGACCAAGATCCAGATGATGAGGATGATGGTGATAATGCAATCGTCCATCCTACTCCAAATGATTTTGCTAGAATTGGGAATTTTGTATGGCATGATAGAAATGGAAATGGACTGCAAGAAGGAAATGAACCTGGAATTGAAGGTATAAAAGTGATTCTATATCGCTCTACGGGTGTACCTATTGCGGTTCAAACCACAGACCCTACTGGCAAATATTTATTTACGAATTTGACAGAAGGTGATTATTACTTGGAGTTTCAATATCCTTCTAAATGGAATAGTACATTGGCTAATATTGGGATGGATGACTTCATTGATAGCGATGTGGATGGAAGTAATGGCCCTTATACTACGCAAACTACACACTTGGATCCTGGGGAAATAGATGAAACATGGGATTTGGGATTGTATCAATGCATTGAAATTGGCGACTTTATGTGGTTTGATTGGAATGCAAATGGGGTTCAAGATCCAAAAGAAAATGGGTTAAATGGCTTGGAAGTTAAAATTATTGATGCAATTACCATGAAGACTGTTGATAAAATGATTACTAGAGAACATCCTGTCAAAGCGAGTAATGATGGATATTATCACTTCTGCGTAAGGCCGGGAAGTTATTTCCTGAAAGTAAAAAGACCTGGTCAACTTGCTATTTCAGCTCCATTTAGAGGACATAGCTCAGATAAGGATAGTGATATAAACCATGGTAATGGACTATATACAACCTATACTTTTACTGTGTATTCAGGAGACAAACGTTTGGATTTAGACGGTGGATTTCATAGAAAAGCGACGGTAGGTAATCTCGTATGGTTTGACCAAAATTTTGATGGTATCCAAGATGCTGAAGAACCACCTGTTGAGGGGGTAAAAGTCTTGGCTATTGATGAGGAAAATAGAATAATCTCTGAAACGGAAACGGATGAAAATGGACACTTTGCTTTAGATGGATTGTCTCAAGGAAGTTATTATTTTAAATATATTGTGCCGCAGAGTTATACGTTCACTTTTGCACAGGCTTCTAATGATGCAAGTATGGATAGTGACGTAGATGGAAGTAACGGCTATGGCACTACTGCGTATCTAACACTTAGTCAAGGTGAATACGAGCCCGATGTTGATGCCGGAATTATCCAATCTGCACTAGCTGTTAAATTTAAACACTTTACAGGTTGGTTTGATGGCGAATCTACTCATCTCAATTGGTCAGTTGATGGAGAACTGAATGTGGATTATTACGAAGTACAAAGAAGAGGAATTAATGAAGATGTTTTTCATACTATATCAAGTGTAGCATCCAATAGGAATGTATTGGTAAATTCAGAGTATTCCTATATAGATTTTGACTTATCAGAAGAAGGTATGTATTTTTATAGAATCCGACAAGTAAGTCATTCTGGAGAAATTGCATTGAGTGAGGTGGTGTCCATTCTAGTAAGGCATGATTTATCTAAATTTGACTTCTCAGTATTTCCCAATCCGGTAAAAGATAAAATGAAAGTGTCTTTTAATTTAAAGCATGATGAAAAGGTTAAATGCTCTGTTGTCGATTTGCAAGGAAAAGTTATTTTGGATGAAGTTGTGCCAACCAACTTGACGAAAGGTACTCATCAGTTTGACGTTAATGTCTCTTCCATGGCACAGGGCACTTACTTTATCCACTTAAATGTAAGCGGTCAAGAAAAATTAAAAATGATGACAATAATTAAATAGCCTTGATGGATTTTATCTAGTAAGTTTCTTCTACGAATTTGTCTTGAATGATTGATTTTGGAAGATGGAGGGAGTGATCGACCATAGGGTTGGACACTCCTTTCCTTGTTTTTAGACTCCTTTCAACTGTTCTGGGATTTACTAGTCGTGGAGGTCCCGTACACAGAGTATATTCTCTGTTGATTGTGGAAGGATAGAATTTATGGTAACTTTGCCTTTGTTAAGAAAGATCACGATGTGTTTTTTTTTCCAAATGAAGAAAATGAAGTGTAAAAAGAAATTAGCTGTTCTTATATTTTGGTTGATTTTTGTGACTTGGCGGGGACCGATAGCTTTTGGGCAGACCCTTTCGGACTATGTTCAATGGGCTATCGAAAACAGTGCTACTTCTAAAAAGGAGCAAATAGAAGAGGAAATCGCTGGTGCGCAAAAAGAGATTGTCGGGCATTTCGATCCGATGACTTTTGGAGGTGGATATGGTTCTTCATTTCCTTCCGGAGCGCTATTCGTTCGGGGGGCATATCTATCCGCTAAACAGGATTTTCCCTGGCCGGGCACGTTTCATACTCAAAAGAAAATATCGGATTTAGATATAAAAATTAGTCAGAATAAAGTCCTACAGGGACATCTGCAAACAGCTCTTCAAGTTAAGGAATTGTATTATAAATTATTTGCTTTTTCTGCTGTTTCTCGCTTGCTAAAAGACAATAAGGATATTTTGGAGACGTATGAGGACATGGCTACTCGAGCTTTGGAATATCATCGTACTGATATATCTACTGTTTTGGCTCTTCAAGCGAGAAAAAATGCACTCCATAACAGGGCTTATAGAGACTTTAATCTGTTTTTGAGTTTGTCTCGTAATTTAAATAGGATACTCAATCGTCCCTTAGATTCTGATCTTTTTATACCGGATTCCTTGAGTGTACTGGACATTCGCCCTTACGTAGGTAGCTTATCTGAACATCATCCTGAGCTAGAGGAGTGGCAGTTGGAACAAAAGAAGTCTGCAATGCAAAAAGAATTGGCCAAAGTATTGTACAATCGCCCTTCATTTAGTTTGTCTGCCAATCTAGGAGTACTGGGTATAGACCCATCTTACATCGTAGGGATAAGCGGACGTTATTGGGGGGGCGTTTCCTTTGGGCTCAACTATCCGGTCTTGGATTCAAAGTACAAGTCTCGCAAACGATTGTCGGATTTACGAGGCAAGTATGCGGCACAGGCAACTACTGTTAGGCGACAAGAGTTAGAAGGTGAGCTGGATTTATATACGACTTACCTCAATAATGCCATTATTCAAGTCGTAGGTGCCCAAAAAAATGCAGCACTGATTAGACGTAGTATTAATGCCATTCTACGCCCGATAGAGAAGACAAGAATAAATTATGGGATGTTGTTAAAGTTACAGTTGGAATGGTTGAATTATCGTATCCTCGAGATCGAAGGAACAAGGGATGCGTATTTATATAAAGCAAGGATTGATTTTTTATTAGGAAGGGTTTAGCCCATTTGGGTTTGGGTATAATCTCTATTGATAAAGTATAGTGTCTGAGATAATGGTAGAATTTGATACTTTTAATGGCTTTGAAATTCGACCGGGAACTTAGGTTAGAAAATATTTCAAAGAAGTGTGTATGAAAGATCTTGGATTAGCTGAGCCATCCTTTCTTTTTTTGCAAACAAGTCCAACCCAAGAATTGAATGAGGGCCTGGATGTAAATTGAACACTATTGTCGCCTGTTTACCATAGATTACGATGACACTTCCGTAAATTGGTTTTAACTTTGCAACCCTTTATCTCAGGATTTGTTAAACATTCTATGTATAAACCATTTATAGCAGTTATCATTCCAGCATTCAATGAAGAAGCCTCGATCGGCAAGGTCATAAGTGACATTCCCCGAGCGTTCGTTCAAGAAATCATAGTTTGTGATAACGGAAGTACGGATTCTACAGCTTTGGAGGCGACGCAAAGTGGAGCATCGGTAGTGTCTGAGCCTCGCTCTGGCTATGGTTGGGCGTGTTTGAAAGGAATGGAATATGTCGATTCATGGGACAGAAAACCGGACATTGTAGTATTTTTGGATGGGGATTATGCCGACTATCCGGATGAAATACCGGATGTCGTTCGTCCAATAGTGGAAGAAGGATATGACATGGTGATAGGTTCAAGACCATTGGGACACCCCCAGCCAGGTTCTTTGACCCCACCACAGATCTTTGGAAACTGGCTGGCTACTTCATTGATTAAACTCTTTTATGGATATAAGTTTACTGACTTGGGCCCTTTTCGCGCTATAAAGTATGATAAGTTACGTGAATTGCAGATGGAGGATAAAACATATGGCTGGACAGTGGAAATGCAGGTGAAAGCTGCCCGGTTGGGTTTTACCACTACAGAAGTTCCCGTCCAATATAGACCGAGAATAGGACAATCTAAAGTGTCAGGCACCATTAAAGGTACCTTTTTGGCAGGGTATAAAATATTGTGGACTATTTTTAAATATTTATAAATGGAACAATACTTAATGAACATAGGATGGTTGATCTTGATAATCTATGTACTAGCCTTAGTATATATATTGGGATTTAGCTTTATGCAATTTCATCTCTTGTATTATTATCGGAAGAATAGAAAGCGACAATCGGATCTGAATATAACCTTTCACGATCTGTCTTCAGTCCCAATGGTTACGATACAACTGCCCATTTTCAACGAACGATATGTAGTCGAACGCCTAATCGACTGTATGGCTGAATTGGACTATCCAAAAGAGCGATTTGAAATCCAAATCCTGGATGATTCCAATGATGATACCACTCTAAAAGCACAGCGAAAAGTAGATGAATATAAACAAAAAGGATATCTAATCGAACTAGTAAGGAGACCTGAAAGAGTCGGTTTCAAAGCTGGAGCCCTTCAATATGGTCTACAAATCGCCAAAGGGGAGTTTATTGCTATTTTTGATGCTGATTTTCTACCTGAAAAGGACTTCCTAAAGAAGACCATTCCTCATTTTGAGGATCCCGCAATTGGTATCGTCCAAACTCGCTGGGAACACATAAATGAAAATTACTCTGTGATTACAAGACTTCAGGCCTTCCAGCTCAATGTCCATTTTACCGTAGAACAGACCGGGAGGTATTTTGGGGACCTTTTGCTTCAGTTCAATGGCACAGCAGGAGTCTGGCGACGCAAGACTATCGAGGAGGCTGGTGGATGGAAAGCCGATACACTTACAGAGGATCTCGATTTGAGTTATCGTGCCCAACTCAAAAAATGGAGGATTATATATCTCGAACATATTGGATCACCGGCTGAATTGCCAATCGAGATGAACGGATTCAAAGCCCAACAGTATAGATGGATGAAAGGGGGGGCAGAGACTGCTAAAAAGATTCTTCCCACCGTCTGGAAATCCACCCTTCCTTTGCGTCAAAAGATGCATGCGACTACTCATCTCCTATCTAGCGCCATCTTCGTCATTATATTTTTAGTGGGTGTTTTTAGTGTCCCTATGATTTTTGTCTTGAAGCAATTTCCTGCTCCTAAACCTTTCTTGTTTTACTTTCTGATTAGTATGGTGATTGTCGTATTTGTGTACTATGCAGGGAATGTTCAATCCGCTTGGAAAAATGAAAGTAAATTCAAATCGATTCTCAAATTCACCTTACTTTTTCCAATATTTCTTGCTCTTTCTATGGGGATGAGCTTTCATAATACCATCGCTGTACTACAAGGCTATTTTGGTAAAAGAACACCCTTTGTTCGCACTCCTAAATTCAATATCCAATCCATTAAAGATACCGTCAAGGCTAAAAAATATTTGCCTTCTTCGGTCAATAAAACAGCCATTGTTGAAGCCCTACTTGCCCTCTATTTTGTATTTGGTATTGGTGCAGGAATCTACCTTCATGATTTGTCTTTTATTTTCTTTCATTTGTTGATGGCCATGGGATATGCCACAATCAGTTACTTTACATTCAAGCACTTTGCAATGAAATGAACATCTATTTCAGATGCTCACAGGAAGCGTAATAAAAAAATGTGCGACAGTGGAGCAGTTCCCTTTGTTCTTTAATTTTATTGTATATTTGGAGCCAACTTATTAGAAAATATTAAGTATATAAAACCGGGAGTATTCTACAAAACATATTTATCTCGCAACAACCAAGTGATTGAAATCATCGGGATAAAGTTTTGTAAGGTTACTTGAATCAGATGGTAAGAGAACTGCTTTGTTATTTTAGAGAGGCAGTAGGAAGCCCCAAACAGGGCCAGTATCTTGATTAGAAGTTTATCCCTAATCCATTTAAATGCTAAGTTTTACCATGAATTTAAAGGGTAAGATTAAACTTGTTAACCTTCGCTCAGTCTAATAATCGCAAAAATTTATATGCATGAGAAGGAGTTTAGTTTACTTGTTTGTCCTTGCACTCTATTTTACTTTAGAGGGACAAAAGACATTTCATTTTGCCTCGGGTTTTGAAAGCGGTACTTTTATAAGGCAGTATGAAAAGAATGGTGTACCGGACCACAAATACGCTGATGTGTATGGTTTGGATAAGACGACATCGTTCGATTGGGTTGATGACCTAGATAACAATGAGGATATTGGCAATTTTAGAATTTACTACGAAGTGGGAGATACGGCTGCCGCTAAAGCTTCCATTTCTTCTGATCCACTTGACAAGACCAACAGCGTTCTCAAGTTTCAGTTGGATGCCGCCAATGTACCCAATGGAGGCCATCCTAAAGGTAGAATACAAGCGGCAATTAGTGAAAGCTCCAATTTGATAGAATTTTACTTTAAAGTGCGACTGTATATTCATCCGGATGTAAATATCTTACGACAGTCTAATCGTGATATTACTTGGTTTACCTTAATGGAGTTTTGGAATAATGTGTCTTCTAAGCCATTCCCTTTTCGAATCACCCTCAATATACAGAAACCCGAGAATGAAGCCAATACTCCTCTATATTTTGGTGCTCATGCTCAGACAAAGGCAGGAAAGGGAAAGTGGGACGATGTATGGAGTGTGTTAGATACCTCTATGGAAGTTAAGGTCGGCGAATGGGTAACTCTGGAAACTTATTTGTTGGAGGGGGGGGCGGAGTCCGGAAGATATAAGGTCATACTTACTGACTCTGCAGGCAATGCCCATACTTTATTTGACATCACAGGCTTTACTTATCACCCGGATGATCCTTCTCCTGATGGTTTTAAGATGTTTAACCCTATGAAGTTATATACCTCCGGTACATTAATAGAGGGTATGAAAAAAAGTCATGCTCAATTGTCCGTCTATTGGGATGACTTTGAGATTTGGACCAATAGCAATCCTCTTAGCGTTCAAAATACGAAAGCCGGAAAAATTAAATTATACCCCAATCCTGTTGATCAGTATTTAATGATGGATGACTATCAATCAGTGGAATCTATCTATATTCACGACTTAACAGGTGCTTTAAAACGAAGCATTCCGTCATTCAATTCTGAGTTTTTAGATGTTTCTGCCCTGTCAAAGGGAGTATATATTATAACCATTACCAAAAAGAGTGGGGAATCCTACCATACTAAAATGATAAAGCGTTAAAGCAGAGCAATGGCTTGACAGCGCTTGCTTCTACACCCCACCTCAAAACGCTTCCTTCAGAAGCTATATTTAGCTGATTCAAAAAACAGGCTTTAGCTTATTTTATTAAAGAGAAAATCCAATGTAGTCTCCAGAAAAGGAATATGTTGAACTTTTAATCTATTCGAACATAAGGAGTTCCTTGAAAGGGCTACTCAACAAGGAGCTTTTTGCTCTGAATGGTTTTGTAAACGGATTGTCCTCTAGGAATCGGTGTAATAAGATACGTGCCTTTAGGTAAAAAGGGTAAGTTCAAAGAGTAATGGCTCTTTTGTGAAAGATCCCATTGTTTGATTTTTCTTCCACTTATGTCAGATAATTGTACAGTGCCGTTAAAAGGCTGTTTGAAGTAAATATGAGTATGATGATGCATGACCGGATTAGAGTGAAGACTGAAAAAATCCTGTTGAGAGGTATTGGTTTTCGAGGATAGGGTTTGCAGAATACTCTTATCCCATCGCATAATAATTTTAGCAATGGGATATACTCTTTTTTGCCCTTTGATAGTGTCAAGCGTGTATTGAATTTGCGCTCCGTGCAATAGGATATCTCCATTTTCTAATCTCGTGATACTAGTGGGTCTAAAACTCATTTCTAGTGGCGCCATTTCATATGAACTGATCAAGTCGAATACCCCTTCCCTTCGAGTTTGTAGAAGAAAAAATCGTTGTTTTTCTAGGTCATTGTAGAACACTAGAGTTTTATTCATGTCAGGTATCCGTATGACCTTGGTATCACTAATTGGCATTCGGCCGTAATTGCCCTTTAAAGGTATTTTTTCTACAAGATTTCCATCAAAGTCAATAATCAAATAGGTCCAATATCTTGTTGAAAAGAGACTGGACGGTTTAGTGCATATTAGATAAATGTAGTTGTCATCAATATGATCTATCGAACTAAAAATAGTGTTGGCGTCAAAGTATTGATGAATATCATGGGATTCAAGAAAATTTAGATTTTGGTCATAGAACTTGAGTGCACTAATGATACTATCAGAACCGTAATACTTAAAGGACAAATACCCCAATATTGATTTTCCTCGATGAAAAATCTTGTGATATTGTGGTTTCTCAATATCAAAATCGTGTCTGGGTGCACTTGTGTCTACTGTTACCAAGGTATCCCTAATAGGATTTTCGGAAAAGCTAAGGATCTGAGAATGAATTTTATCATATACTAGTTGACTGGATGTGTCAGTAGCGGACCGGTATTTGTAAACATAAATACCAGTATCTGAGTGCGGAATTATTTGTGTGTAATCAATGTATTGCCAATCCAAATATGCACTGCTGGTGTCTTTTTTCGGGTGAAAATAGTGTTCAATTAGTGAAAGATCCTGCTTGTCTAGATGGAAATACTCTAAAAATCGATTGGGCTTCATATCAATGGTGTACTCCCTGATTCCAACACAATTAATGTTTTCTTCTTTATCTATGAAAAGCCCCAAAGGGATAATTTCCTTAATCGAAGGTACATGCCTTCTATCAAATACAAAGGATTTTTCGGACTCGCCGGTCTTAAGATTAACCTGGTCTATAAAAAGTCCGGATAGATTAGAGTATAGGGTATACAGACTGGGGCCGACTATCCTTTGACTAACTTTATCGTAAAAGAGATAGTTGAACAGTCCCAAGGTGTCTGATGGAAGTTGTGAAGTATCTTTGACTACATGCATCCAGATTGGTTGTATCCCTTTGAATTTAAAGGGGACATAACGATCTATTTTTTGACTAAAAGCTGAAGAAGCAAGAAAGAGAAGGAGGAAGAACAGAATAAATTGTTTTTTCATATCTTTAAAATTTTCTAATAAATTGATAATAAAAGTATTATAAAATTTTTGCAGCTATGTAACCGCTGCGCTCTCACATGAATTTTTTATAGTGTCTGGCCATAAAGTGCTTTATGAATGAAAGTAGTAGATTTTTAATGAGATTTTTATCTTTTTTTAGATCAGTGATGCCTAAGTATCATTGATTTAAAAAAAGTGAAAATATCGCAAAAAAATACGCTTTCAGCATGAATGATTTTATGGACAGATACTATCGTCAAAACTCTGTGTGAAATTTATGTTTAATAAAATTCATGTTCGTTTCATTAAATAGCGTTTTGAGCTGGTTATGAGATGCTGGGTTAATCAAGATAAGAAAATATTGGGCAATTAGGCTGTGAATAGGCTTTACCAAACGCTTTCCTTTCTTGATTGGGGTTTTGTTGAAATAGCTTATGCTGTCTATGCTCTTAATGCATCGAAAATGGATTTCGTTGCATGGAAATAAAGTTTTTTCAGATGATTAGATTATTCAAGAGCAAGTATGCTGGGGTAAAGGGGGACAGGGCAAGACATTTCTACCCATAAAAAAACCACATCTCCTCTAGGTGAGATGTGGTTTTTTCCTTAGTAAATAAGTGCCTTGGTTGAACTACAATACTTATTGTACGTTCATCTCAGACATTTTCTTGGATTTATATATTGCTTTGAGCACTTCAGCTCTTCTTCTCACTGAAGGCTTAAGGAAATGCTTGCGATTTCTGAGCTCGCGAATGAGTTTTGTTCGCTGATGTTTTTTCTTATAGCGCTTAAGAGCTCTATCAATATTTTCGCCGTCTTTTACTTCAATAATGAGCATATTTGTATTGCTTTTATTAATTAATTTTTACTTTTTCTCAATGAAGGAGTGGACTTGTCATCGTAACTTTTTCCATTCCATTTGCCTAACCACTCACAATTCTTTCCGATCTTTTTATACCTCAAGAAAGCCTCTTTGGCAGCCTTTTTAGTGTCTCTGTTGATTAAGATGTTTTGTTGTCCTGTCTTGAGCTGGAAGTAGTACTTACCCACTCCCATGGTATAATTTTTTCTAGCCATTTTGAATGGTGATTCGTCATTTAATAAAGGCCTGCTCTAACGTACGCATCATCTTTCCTCTATGCAGGCTACTGCCCTTCCCTTTAAAAGGAGTGCAAAGGTAGTAAGAAGCAGGGGATTAGCCAAATTATAGTCTTAAAATATTAAAAAAATATTTTTAACGGTACGATGAAGATGCCATTAGACCCAACCAGATCTATATTTTAAATAAAGTCAAATCCGCAAGCGTATTTTCAAATATAGGAAAAATACGGCCCACGCAGAGTAACTGCACCTGTATATCCCTAAAAAAGCATTTCTGGCAGATAAAAGGTTGCTTGTATATTAAGCTTTGACTTATAGCGTATTAACGGCTAACTAACACCTTCGTGCTAACCATCTTGTCTTTTAATTGGAGCTGAAGAATGTAGGTCCCATTTACTAATCTTTCCGGTACTTCGAGATGGAGTATATCGCCCTCTATAGGTCGTGCTTCTCTCTTTAGAATATCTCCTTCCATGTTTACCCAACGGATCCGGGCCCTTTCATTTATCACTTGGTTTAGTCTTATAGTGATCAGACTAGATGCCGGTGTCGGCAGTACAGATTCGATGGTCAAAGGGGATACATTGATTGGGGTAATAGAAGTGTTAAGGCCAAAATGATCCGTTACAGCAAGGTATAGTTTGGGCCCTTTGCGGTTGCGACCGTCGGCGAATACAGTGTAAGTTTTTGTCCCTTGTGTGACGGAATTCAAATAGTCACCAAAGAAGTCACTTTGAGCATTGCGGTAGAGTTTGAAGTCGCATTTTTCCTCGCTGGTAAAAAGGGGAGCAGATTCAAATTTGTCTTGATTATGAAGTTGTACCCCAATGGTAAATTGACCTTCTAGATTGTTGTTGATGGCATACCACGAAGCTACAAGATCTCCTTCAGAATTGATAGCAATAGTCGGCATCAAGGAATTTCCGCCCCAATCAGACAAGTCAGATAGATCAAATGTACGCTCCCAAGTCACTCCGCCATCCTTTGAACTACTGATATAGGCAGAGGCTTTGTAGGCTTCGAAATCTGTCCAACTGACATACAAGGTTTGCCCATCTTTGCTAGCTGCGATTTGAGGCATCGGATTTTCCCTTTGATGGGTTGCTTTTACGGTTGCCTGTTTGTTGTAGGTCAAAAAATCAATAGGCACGGCTTCTGAAAAAGTTTTTCCACCATCCGATGACTGTTGATAGAATAATTCTCCTGTCGCTATCGTACAATAGACGAGGTGCAAAGTGCCATTGTCATCTATCGTCATATGGGCAAATTGTGGCTGATGCGCATCTGATACGGGGTTTAATTCATTGGGAAACTTTAGGTCTTTATGCTCTTTTGTGATGACCATGATTTGTGCGTTGGTGCTTTGTCCTTTGCCTAAATATACGCCTGATAAATACATCTTGCCTCGGTTAGGACCTTTGGAATTGTCAACAACGAGCCATTGTCGATCTAAGAGGCCATTGCCATAATTGAGATCAATTGAATTTCCCACGATCTTGGCCCTGCCTAGATATCTGCCATTTCGATCTTGCTTAAAACTCACTCCATTATTATCTGAATAAGCCATCCAACAAATAAATAGTAGCCCTTTGCTCCCATTGGTTAAGGATATATAACTGAACCATAATCGCCCTTCTGTGTCATAGGCCAATACCGGATCTCCGCCTCCTAGTAATTGTTGTCCGGAGGTCTCTTTGTCTGTCCGGATGGCAGTTAGGGTGGAGAAAGAAGATTGGGTCCAGGTTTGCCCACCATCTTCAGAGTGATAGACCGGCATAACAAGACTACCCCCTCCCAATTTCATATAACTCATGA
>JALSTN010000071.1 GCA_026983735.1 Saprospiraceae bacterium
CTTGTGAAAAAGCTGCGAAAAAGAGTATGGTTGGCAATACGAAAAAGGCAAACCCAAAACCTATTTGAATACCGGAATCTTTAAATTTGTCTCCTATTGCATTATTCGCAAGATCTCCAAACATGAATTTAGCCGCTTCAACCGTACTGTCTATCATCCAAACAAAGATCTCAACCAGGTAATTGAAAAAGTCAGATACGAAAGGAACTTTTAGCATCAACAAGGCTAGAAAAATTTGTAATAACATCCCTTTCCAAACAAGTCCCCAGTCTATTTTTTTCTTATTTTGACTAAACAAATAGGCGATTCCAATAAGAATAACCATTCCTAAAAGCCCTCGGCCAACATTCATTGCTATGTCCATGTTTGTGTATTTTATTGACCGTAAATATAGGAATATTTTCAAAGTTGTAGTGAAATTAGATTATCTATGACTTGCAAGAAAATTTGTCTATAGGCCGACAAGTTGTTGTTCCTATATGGTCCTTTGTGACAAAGCCTACAAAAGTATTCCTTAGCATTGTATATTTTTGTTCAGCTATAAGCTCCTTTATGAGCAATTAAAAGAGAGTGATTTTTGCAGATACAGTTAAACGCCTTTTTTTGAATAAAAATATATATATGAATTATTATTTAGAATTATTTATAAATTCATTTAAAGATTTTGCAAATTATACTTGGAGCGAGATAACATTTCAGGTGAATCCTTGGTATGTTAATTACTTTTGGTGGTTAGTGTTGTTGTCTCTGGTTGTATGGGTTTTGGAGATCAAGTTTCCTTGGCGGAAGGATCAACCGGTGATTCGAAAAGATTTCTGGCTCGACACCTTTTACATGTTTTTTAATTTCTATATTTTCAAACTGATCATTTTTATTGCCGCATCCAATGTTACTGCTGCAGTATTTGAAGACTTTATAGGTGGAGATATTAGCAAATGGGCCATAATAGATATGCGACAGTATTCTGAATGGATTCAAATAGTTGTCTTTTTTCTCTTGACAGATTTAGTTCAGTGGTTGGTGCATGTATCTTTACATAGATTTCCAGTATTGTGGAGATTTCATAAAGTGCATCACTCCGTTGAACAAATGGGTTTTGCAGCTCATCTCAGATACCATTGGATGGAAAATGTGTTCTATACTCCAGCCAAATATTTAGCTGTAATGCTTATTGGGCATTTTCAACCGGAGCATGCATATTTGATTTATTATTTCAATATTGCGATAGGGCATCTCAATCATTCGAATATTAAATTGACCTACGGTCCATTAAAGTATTTATTGAATAATCCGGTGATGCATTTGTATCACCATGCATATGAGTTGCCGGATAAGCACCCTAATGGTGTCAACTATGGCATTACACTGTCTCTATGGGATTATATTTTTCATACCCATTATGTGCCGGAGGACAGTGGCCGGATAAAATTGGGATTTAGGGGAATGGAACACTTTCCCAAGACCTTTTTCGGTCAACTTTTTTATGGATTTGGAGGAAAGGCATCAAATGGCGGAGAGGGTTAAACAATGCAAAGCCTTCTAAAATTCGAATTGTGATTTTTATCACCTTGTTTGTGTAGATAAAGTGTTAACTTTGTGAACGATGGAAAAAAAGAAATTTATTTTATAAACCTAAAAATACTTGCTGATATGAAAGTAGAACAGTTATTTACCGGTTGTCTAGCAGAGATGGCCTATTATATCTCCGACAATGGAGAAGCGGCGATTATCGATCCGCTAAGAGAGACGGAACCTTATATTAAAATGGCTGAGGCCGACAACGCTAAGATTAAATGGATATTCCTAACGCATTTTCATGCTGATTTTGTCTCTGGTCAAGTGGATCTTGCTAAGAAAACAGGGGCCACAATCGTATTTGGACCGAATGCAACGGCTGGTTATGATATTTACAATGGAAAGGATAACGAAGAGTTTCCTATTGGAAATATAAAATTGAGATTACTACATACTCCTGGACATACGATGGAGTCTTCATCTTATGTGTTGGTCGATGAATCCGGTAATATGCCTTATGTATTTACCGGGGATGCGCTTTTTATCGGGGATGTAGGAAGACCGGATCTTGCGGTAAAACAAGGTGAGCTGACGGAAAGAGATTTGGCAGGACACTTGTATGATTCTCTTCGCAATAAGATTATGAAATTGCCGGATGACATCATCGTTTATCCCAATCATGGTGCCGGTTCTGCTTGTGGAAAGAATATGAGTAAAGAGACTTTTGATACATTGGGCAATCAAAAAAAGACCAACTATGCACTACAGGATATGACAAAAGAAGAGTTTATAGAATCTGTTTTGACAGGGTTAAAACCACCACCAAGTTATTTCCCGAACAATGTACGTATGAATAAATCAGTAAATACCAGCATTGATTCCATATTGGAGAAAGGAACTACCCCTTTAGATGCAGAGACCTTTAAAGATTTGAGTGAGCAGCGCGATATACTAGTTATAGACACTCGGTCAAAAGAGTCCTATACAGAAGAGGGGACGGTTCCAGGAGCTTGGTATATCGGAGTCGATGGAAGCTTTGCTCCTTGGGTGGGTGCCTTGGTGAAGGATATTAATCAGAAAATCATTTTTATTGTAGATGATGAAGCACGAGCTACTGAAGTTGTAACCCGTTTTTCACGGGTGGGTTATGACAATGTCCTAGGGTATCTGGCAGGTGGAATTAAGAATTGGGTAGATCATGGATTTGAAGTAGATAAAATCAATTCTATATCTGCTAAACAATTTATTGACCTCTTGAAGGAAGGTAAAATGCAGCATCCTATGGATGTTAGGAAGGAGTCTGAATACCAGTCACAACATGTTAAGGGAGTTGAAAACTTTCCGTTGGATTGGATTAACGCTAATTTTTCGGCTATTAAACCTGATGAGGAGTACTTCTTGCATTGTGCTTCGGGTTATCGGTCCTTGATTGCAGCCTCTATTTTTAGAGCTAATGGTGTTGAAAATGTTACAGATGTAAGAGGAGGATTTAAAGAACTCGAGGAATTAGGAGCTCCTATGACCGAGTATGTTTGTCCTACGACCTTGCTCTAAAATATACCTAATTTTTAAACAGGATATTTGAATTATATTATCTCCTGATGCTACAGTGTTAGCATCAGGAGATTTTTTATATTATAATATATTCTGATGTGTATAGGTTTAATTCTTTGCACTTATTTTAAGTTTTAATAAATTGTGGATAAGCGCTTTGCGTAGGAGGAAGGTATTGGTTCAAGTTGAAATTGTCAGTGTAATTATTGATTTACTCAAATTATAGGGGGGAACTTGTAGCCAATAACTGGTGACCAGTGCAAGGAGGTGGAAATAGGTGTAGGAGGGTTGCCATTTCATACCCCAAAAGCATTTAAGATGATATTGATATATTGAAGTAGGTTATCCGATTGTGGAAGGAAGGGGGCATGATTGAGTCAGGTTCTATGTAGGGCCTTTTTGATCCATTTAGCTTCAATAAAATAAATGGAAATCAGATAGGCGGCAAACCATATTGTCTTTATTGTCCAGGTCAATGCGATGTTTTTATGGAAAAAGGTAACACTGTATTGGCTGAGAAAATAGACGCCAAGTGTAATGATAAGCCAAAGAATCATTCGTGTCAATTTATAGGGTATGGGATAATATTTTCTTCCGATGATCCAAGCTAAGAAGGCCATTGTCAAATAACATCCAAGTGCAGCCCAGGCAGACCCTACTTTTCCGATTTTAGGTATTAAAAACAAACTAAGGACCAGAGTTACGAGTGTGCCGGTTAATGCGATCCACGCCCCTGTAGTGGTTCGATCTTTCAGCTTGTACCATATAGAGAAATTGTAGTATAGGCCTAGAAAAAAGAAGGCGGTTAATAGCACAGGGGCTAAAGAAAGACCAACTCTAAAATCTTTTCCTACTAAGTACTGTATAAGGTCGATGTATTGTAAGACGCCTAAGATAATTATTCCTGCAGTTAAGCTATAAATTCTAGCTACATCTGCATAGAGGTCCGGTGAGTCTTTTCTAGAAGCATTTTGAAAGAAAAAGGGTTCGGCAGCATAATTAAAGGCAGTAGTAAATAAACTGAGGAGCATGGCGATTTTAAGTGCAGCGGAATAGATGCCTACATTAGATACATTATCAAGAATATTTCCTAGTAATTTGTATTTTTGAAATACGGTATAAGAGTATTGATTGAATACCCCGGCAAGTCCTATCAAGACTAGAGGGCTGGCATAACGTATCATTTTATACCATAATTTTTTATCAGGAAGCCTTAAATTAAAAAATTGTTTAGAGAGCATGATCCATGCAAAAATACTT
>JALSTN010000072.1 GCA_026983735.1 Saprospiraceae bacterium
TTTTAGTTGGTGTAAAGAGCGACTAAAAAGATGATCTACGAACCGCCAAGTACGAGACCCGTACGCTTGGTGGTGTGAGAGGCGCACTCCGTCCCTATCTAGGGGCGGAGCCGTCTACTCGATTGTAAAGCGTTTATCATTTTTCCGCTTCTATTTTTATATGATTTAAAACTCTTTTATGAATTCGGTGAATTATGAAATCCGACCAACTTTTCCAATAGACTTCTGGCGTAATATCAACTTTATACCAAGTTGTCCCTTCTAATTCCGTTCTGTTTTCGTCAATTTTCGTCAATTTGAATTGTCCTTTGTACGATTTGAAATAACCATCTAAATGTGGTGGGTGAATTTCCCAAAATGGATTAAATTCATTCATTGGTATTGGTTGTTCGACAACATCAAATTGCAATAAATTTGGTTCATTCCAAGTTGTAATTGGCTCTACAAAACTACCAGTTGTAAAATTACAATATCTAATTGCTCCAACTCCAGTTCCTTTTATTGTTGCGTCCGTTGGATATGATATTCCAGTATTAAAAATCCAGTCAGTTGGTTCATCTATTTTGTTAAAAGTCACTACATTTTTCCATACTTCATTAATTGGTGCATTTACTATAATTGTTGTTTTTACAGGAATTAGGTTTTCAGGTTTATTAATATAGTCAAAACTCATAGTAGTAACACAAATCAAAAATAGTCCGATTGTTGTGTTCGTTGAGTTAAACCATTTTCCAGCATTTATTTTATAACCTAAATATGAACCTAACCAAGTTAAAAGTCCGATTAATGGTAGAGCCATTGCTATACAAATCATTCCTTCAATAGCAAAAACAAGAAGTCCGATAAGTACAATTGCTAATGTTATAAAACTCAATTTAAAACTTTCATTTCTTGAAATTTCATTTTGTTTGCCAACTATAAAAGGTGGAAGAAAACCAATTAAAAACGGAATAACAGAAAATAAAGTCCAACCATATTCTTTAAACATTCCTATTTCTATGTACCCCAAAATTGCTGAAATAACAAGAGTTAAAATAATTGATATGAGTTTGATATTTTTCTTCATTTTGTGTTTTTTCGCAATGCTTTACAACTAGGTCCTAGTCGTTGTTCGAATACAGAAATATCTATCATTGCAATGTGACAGAATGTATGTCGTATATCCATAAGACTGGGGGACAGGAAGATTAAAGTTAATTAATCCTACAACAGATGGTATGAATCATATGTGAAGGAGAAAGTTCCATAGCCCTTCATCCCATACAAACACGACAAAGCACCCAATACTTATCCTTTAAGATAGCCATCTTATTAAAAGATTCAACTCAAATTGTTTTTTGACTTCTCGCCTCAATCTTCTTTCTTGATATAATACATCTCTTCAGTAGGTCTAAGAGGTCGTTTGAGCCAAAGAGGCCTTCGCAATCCCCCGGGGCCCGGAGCAGGTCGTGTCATAGCCAACCATTCTTTGTACTGTTCGAAGGATTTATTGGTATCTACAAATACATCCCCATACTTATCATCCGGGCCGGGTTTTTCGATGCGTATCCGCTGCAACCAGGCATGGTGCCCACTAATCGGGTCAGGATGAACAGCGTGTGTGAGATTTTGGTGGACCCCACCATCGGACCAAAATATCCTAGCGCTATCAGCATCACTGCTCTTGAAGGGGTGGATGCCTCGCAGAATACTCATTTTCCAACCCCCTTTACCATCATTGTCGATTTTGACGGTATTTGTAGCCCATCGATTGCCGACGACATCCTCCGGTCTTCTCCACCTTCCGATGTGATGAGAACAAGCGACGATACCCGGTTTCATTCCCTGAGTTACCCATACTTTATCTATAAAATATCCGATATCGGTTATGATTTTGACGAGATCCCCTGTAACAAACCCGTATTTTGCAGCATCCTCAGGATGCATCCAGATTGGATTCCTATTGGAGATTTCAGCAAGCCATTTAGCATTTCCCGAGCGAGAGTGAATGAGGGTTGGAAGCCTAAAGTTGGGTAACAACACGCATTCATTTTCTTTGAGATTGTCAGGATGAATGTGACTTTTAATATATCTCGGAATAGCGTATTCCGGCCATTTCCAATCCACCATTGTCTGGCTATAGAACTCGTTTTTACGAGAAGGGGTAGGAAATCCTACATAAGGGGTACCCTTGATTAGAATGCCGATCGCTTTTCCCCCTTTGGATATTATTCCGGTCTTTGGATCGGTGGTACTGCCTTCCAAATCTTTTTCTGTAAGCTGCTTTTCATACTTTTTATAGCCAAATTTTTCTACTTCAAAGGAGCCAAATTTGCGCATGTATTTCAACTCGGCAAACTCCCCTTTAATCCCGTCTTTTTTAGCAGCATCGGTTAAGCCGGGCACACGTTCAAAGATGTATTGATAATACTCGTGGACATTGATTTTTTCTCCTTTGCGATAAGGGGAGCGAAAGTGATCACGGATACCCAGATCTTCATCTTTATCAATTCTCCAAGACAACTCTATCCAAAATTCATCTTCTTCCCAAACTTCGCCGGGATTAACTTCATAAGTAAATTCCACTTCTTTACCAGCTCGACGAGCTGCTTCACGCAGGACAGGTTGTCTAAAGGCCACCCAAGTTCCTCCATGCGTCGCGTAGCTATTGATGTCATGTCTTTCAGCTGAGTGTCCCATAGGTAGGACATAATCCGCATAGTAAGCCGTTTCATTCCATGTAGGGGTGAGGGCGATATGCATTCCTACCTTTTCTTCATCCAATAGCATTTCCATCCAAGAGAACCCATCGGGATAAGTCCAAACCGGATTAAATACTCGTGTAAAATATACTTCCATTCTCCCCCGTCCATCCTTAACTAGGTGGGGCAATATCTGGGACATCTCGAAGTGCGCCAGAGGATATTCGTCAGGGTAATGCAACTCATTCCAAACCTTGACGGGTGGAGGATTATCAAAAAACTGAGGTTTGAATTTATTCCATGAGTTTGGACCGGTTCCTCCTTCAGCTCCGACACTGCCCATAACTACACAGAGAAAATGCAAGGCCCGGGACACTGTCCAACCTCCTAAATTACCAATCGATGCAGAGCGCCAAGTATGCGTCGCAAATCTACTTCCCGCTGCTCCTATTTCATAGGCAATGCTTCTTATTTTTTCTGCATCAACTCCGCTTTCTTTTGCTGCAAATTCAGGGGTAAATTCTTTGTACTCCTCGATTACTGCTTCTATAAAATGATCAAATGTACACTCCTTATTTGGATGTACTTTTTCCATATACTCTTCCCAGTTGACCCAATTCTCCATAAATGCACGGTTGTAAAGGCCTTCTTCAAGTAAAATCTTCACCCAAGCTAACATGACAGCTACTTCAGATCCTGGATAAGTCGGCAGCCAATGATCGGCCATACTTGCTGTATTGGAAAGCCTAGGGTCCATCACACACAGTCGAGCACCTTTCATCTTTCCTTCGATAATACGCTGGGCATGTGGGTTGAAGTAATGTCCGGACTCGAGATGAGCAGAGATGAGCAGAATAAACTTGGCGTTAGCATGATCCGGCGAAGGCCGGTCATAGCCGTACCAAAGTGCATATCCTGTCCGCGCACCCGCCGAACAAATGTTAGTATGACTATTATGTCCATCCACTCCCCAAGCTTGCAATACACGATTGGCATATCCTTCATGGCCGGGTCGCCCGACATGGTAAACTACCTCATCCCTTCGGTCCTCTTTGAGGGCTTTACGGATTCGGGCAGCAATCTCGTCTAGTGCTTGGTCCCAAGAGATGCGTTCCCACTTTCCTTCCCCTCTTTTTCCCGTGCGCTTCATCGGGTACAAGATTCGATCCGGGTCCGTCAATTGGTTAATGGTGGCTGGCCCCTTGGCGCAGTTCCTACCCCTACTTCCCGGGTGGTAGGGATTGCCCTCCAACTTGCGGATGGATAGGTCTTCTTTGTCGACATATGCGGTTAGCCCACAGGCAGACTCGCAGTTAAAACAGGTCGTCGGAACAATCGTATAATTTTTTTCCACTTTAGCAGGCCAAGCTTTGGCTTCGTATTCTGTCCAGTCGTTCCATTGGTCAGCCGGTGGGTATTTGGATTGTTGCCCTTGAGGCGCTACGCGTGCTAATCCCTTACCGGATTTCTTCCCGGATGTGGTGTGCAAATCCGGAATGAGATGAAGTTTCTCAGCTATTTTCTCTATTAAAGAAGGTTTTTTATGCCCCATAATATTATTTTTCTAGTATGAAATGGTTAGATGCATGTATGAAATCCAAA
>JALSTN010000073.1 GCA_026983735.1 Saprospiraceae bacterium
CTTGCCAATAAAACAGTAGCCAAACATATAGCCACTGCCCAGAAAGGCCAACCGATTCCATTTGTATACCGTGTACATGACCTACCGGATCCACAGAAAGTGGAGGAATTTTCACAATTTGCCAGAGGATTAGGGGTTCCTATGAAGACGGATACTCCCCGTCAAATCTCGGAATCCTACAATCGACTAACCCGCTTAGCGGAAAACGATGAGAAGTTGCGAGTCTTACAGCCATTGGCTATAAGGACGATGGCCAAGGCGGTTTATACGACAGAGAACATAGGACATTTTGGTTTGGGATTTGACTATTACACGCATTTTACATCACCGATAAGGAGATACGCTGATTTGATGGTGCACCGAATATTGGATAGAATACAACATAATGAGCGCGTTCCCCTTCGCCAATTGGAACAAATCTGCGGCCATATCTCAGAGCGTGAACGGGCTGCGATGGAGGCGGAAAGAGCATCCATCAAATACAAACAAGTAGAGTACATCAGCGAGCATTTGGGACAAGTGTTTGAAGGTCGGATATCGGGTATGATAGACAGGGGTCTATTTATAGAACTCATCGATAGTCTAGTGGAGGGATTCTTGCCCTTTAGTACTATGGATGAACCGTTTGAGGTGAGTGAGTCCCGCCTTACAGCCACGGGGCAGTATACAGGAAAGACACTTTCTATGGGTGATCATCTGAGTGTAAGGATTATAGACGCGGATTTGGCAAGAAGACGGGTAGAAATGGAATGGGTCTCTCCGGAAGAGTAGTCTCTTGAGACCGGTTTTTATTTGGGCAGAGGATCTCTATTGTTCTTTGTTATGGTAGGGTTATGTGCGTAGAAATAGCGCAATTTAATTAATGTCGGGTCACCATTTCATACCCAGTAAACTGTCCTTTATGGACGGTCCCTAACACTTGTCCGGGGAAGGTTTTTCCGATAAGAGGGGTGTTTTTAGAACGGGAGGCGATATGTTTTTCTTCGAATGTCCAAGGCGTGTTGGGCAGAAAGAGGGTGAGTTCAGCCCGATGGCCCTCTTCTATTTTAGGTATAGGAATATTGAGAATTTTTCGTGGACGAACGGAGAGGATTTCGATGATTGTTTCAAGGGACATTTTATCAGACAGAGCGAGAAGGGCGAGGCCAAAGACCGTTTGTAACCCAATACTACCCGGATCGGCGTAGGTAAACTCGAGGTTTTTTCGTTCGATTTCTACGGGTACATGATTGGAAGTGATGAGGTCAACTATCCCTTTTCGAAGGGCATTGATTAAGGAGGTTCTATCCTTGGTAGTTCTCAGGGGTGGCGACACTTTCCATAAGGAATTAAATGAGAGATTCTCTTCTTCTGTAAATGCGAGGTTAAGAACGGGAGTAGAGGCATAAACATGTAAATTATTCTTCTTTGCTTTTTTGAGAAGGGAGATGGACTCCGACGAAGAGACGTTGTGAACAAGACATCTCGAATCTGTATATTTGGTAAGGGCGATATTTCTGGAAACACGAGTTGTTTCAGCCAAGGGAGGCATTCCTGTGAGTCCTAGCATTACACTTGTTTTACCTTCATGGATGGTAGCATCGGGGAAAAGGGCAGGGTTGATAGCATTGTCGATAATCAATCCATTGATTCGTTTGACATATTGCAGGGCGAGGAGCATAAGTTTATCACTATTGAGCGGACGAGAGCCGTCAGAAAAGGCGATAGCTCCGGCTTTCTGAAGATCGATTAGTTCAGCTAATTCGGTACCATTGGTATTTTTGGTGATAGCAGCGATGGGATAAGGTGTTACGGGAAGTGCATCAAATTTGTCGATGAGGAAGCCCACTTCTGATTTGTTGGAGATAGCAGGATGCGTATTGGGGAAGGGAGCGATACCTGTGAATCCACCAAGCGCTGCAGCGCGGCTTACGGATTGGATGGTTTCGCGATGTTCAAACCCGGGTTCTCCAATCTGGGTGCCGAGATCAAGCCAACCAATGGAGACATGTAGGTCTTTTGACTGGATGATGCGATGAGCGGAGCTCAGACGAGTACCAATCTTTATAATTTTTCCATTGTGAATGAGAATATCTCTAACCTTTCCATGGTATTTGGACGAAGGAGAGAGGATGGTAGCTTTTTTAATAAGTATTTCCATTCGGTTAAATCTTCCAGTAGCGAATAATGAGCTGCTCCAAAGCCAATGCTATGAGTGCAAAGATAAGTGCCCATTTCCATAGGGGTTTACCTTTTTCATTATCTTCTACGAATTGTTTGATATCAGTAGGGGTATATTTTTGAATTACTCGATACTTTTTAGATAGTTCTTGGGCAGGAATTATCCGGATATCTGATTCTCTACGATCGTAATTGAGGGCGATGATGCGTTGGATATTATTTTGTAGTGAAAGGGAATAAAAGCCGGATTTTTTAATTTGATCGGAGATATTGAGTTTTATGTGATTGTGTTGGGCGATGTGTTTGGGGATTATATCGACATTTTGACCGGATAAATGATACACTTCGTCGGTATTGGAAGAAGTGGGGGTAGGGACTTCGACCCAATCTCCCCGACCTATGGTGTAAGACAGGGGAAGGCTATAGCTCCCCGAAAGAGCAGATTTGAACATTAACGGAACAAAGAGTTCGGCATGATTGGTTAAGGTATTGTAGGGTTCTTCTAAAGGAGCAGCCAAAATAAAAACTACTCCTTTCAAGGCGGAGGATTTGACCAAAAGCAGACTGTGATCCCGATAAGTGAGAATTGGCTCAATCAAGGGAGCACGCCGAGGAGAATAGCGCAATGATGTATGGGTTTGAAAGAGGGAGAGGCTGGGTTTCATCCGAGTAAAGACATCGGAGAAGAGTTGTTCCTTGCGATTGATAGATCCCACATCTCTAGGGAGTGTTTCTCCCTTGGAGAAGGCACCGGCTCTAAGAGAAGACAGGAGTGCGTTATAACTTTTTAAATTGCTATTTTCGCTGGGAATAATCATGAGATTCTTCCCAGATTTGACGTAATTGACCAAAGAGGAGGACATTCCTGAAGTAAGTTCGTGCAGGGATTGGACTACTACCAGATTATAAATATCCAGATGATTGTAATCTACAGAAGAAGCGCTAGTAAAATCAGCTTGAAACCCTGATAAACCTCGATAAAGAGCTTGAAGTTTGGGATTGGGTTTTTGGTCGTAGATGACTAATACTTTTATTTTATCCGGCACGAGAAAGGAGATAAAATAGGAGTCATCAAAGCGAATGGGGTAATCGTTGATTTCCAATTGTGCAGTTTGCCAACCTGTTTTTGTGACATTCAACTGAAAGGTATCGATTGTGGGCTGATCGGGTTTGACATCGAGCACTCCGATGGGCATATCTCTACCTTGGTAATTAATAGATAGCCTTACATTTTCGACCAGGTCATTACTTATATTTTTTACTCTTACGATAAGATTATTGGGCTGTCCTTTTAATGCGATGGGACCTTCAAACCAAGCACTATCAATGAAGACATTGTTTTGTTGGGGGCTCTGGATAGGAATAAGGCTGGTTTGGATAGTAGAATCCTGCAGGGCGAAATCTTGTGATATACTGCGTTGAAAATCTGAGATCAGGTAATTTGTTCTAGAAAGAGTTTCAGCGTTTTTTGTGATTCTGGATTGTTGTTGTGAGATACTGTTTAGGGATTGTACTACGGGAGTATAATCGATGTTATCGATAAAATCCAGTGCATCGCTTCTTTCGAGCATAAAGGGATTTTGGTGTTCCGGATCATTCGTAATGATATGAAATTTATCGCCTTGGTTATAGGCATTAACGAGTTCTCTAGCGGTTTGTTTTGCTTTATCCAGGAGAGGGACATCAGATCGTTTAGCCTGCATACTAAAGGAGTTATCTACGTAGATGCTAATGGCTTGAATACCTGATTTAACACCCTGTTTGGGTGAAACAACGGGATAGGCAAAGGCAATAATCATTGCTGCAAATGCCAACAAACGCATGAGCAAGGTCAGCAAATTTTTGAGACGCGAACGTGTACTGGTTTCTTCCTTAAGTGCTTTGAGGTATTTGACGTTTGTAAAGTACACAGTTTTAAACCTCCTGAAGTAAAATAGGTGTATGATTACCGGTATAGCCAGTAATGTAAGTGCCCAGAGGATAGATGGATATAAAAAGTACATAGGGCTGCAAAGTTATGAAAGGGATGGACATCGGGGTACATCCCAGGAGGTTAATTTAATTTATGTAGGCAAAAACGTTCTAAAAACGATGTATTGTGTACGATTTCAAGATTATTTTTTATAAAATAAAATCAGCAAATAGAAGTGTAATGTTATGTATAAATTATACCTTTGCGCTGATTTTCTGAAGCCTATTTATTATTTTGTTATGAAATGGCAGAGAGCCATCGTGTTAAAGAACAATTATAAACCAGGGAAATGTTGAGTAAAAGATTGTTAATCATATTATTATCTATATTTGCTCTTAGTGTAAGTGCTCAAGATCACAATGAGCATGAAGCAGGAGGGGATACAGGTCATTCTGGATTTGACCCGGCGGAAGTAGCATTTCATCACATTTCCAATCACAATACCTATAGTATCGGACCATGGAATCTTCCATTGCCCTGTATCTTATATGCGCCGGAAGAGGGTTGGTCTTTCTTTATGTCCGGGGTATTTGAGCCGGTGTCTGAACACCACGGTTCTGGACGTTATGCCTACAAGAGATATGTATTGCACAAGGGTATAGTCATGCATGTAGTCGACCCATCCTTTCCCACTGATAAAGTAGAGGTAGACGATTATGATGTCAAAGAAGAGACTGTAGACGGAAAGCAAAAGGAAGTCACCTATGTCAAGTATAAGGGTAAGGAGTATAAGTTGGACGCGAAGAGCACGATGGATGGAGGCGTATTCGGTGGAGGGATTACCTCCTTTTATGATTTTTCTATTACGAAGAATGTCGCAGGAATGATGTTGGTCGCATTGTTTTTGATGTGGGTATTTTTGAGTGTGGCACGCACGTATAGAGAACGAGAGGGAAAAGCCCCAAAGGGGGTCCAAGGGTTTTTAGAACCTTTGTTTGTATTTATACAGGATGAAGTAACGAAGCCCTTCTTAGGGGATAAGTGGGAGAAGTACAATCCCTACTTACTCACATTATTTTTCTTTATACTCGGATTAAATCTTTTCGGGCAGATTCCATTTTTGGGAGGATCTAACATCACAGGTAATTTGGCAGTGACGATGGTATTGGCTATTGTTACATTCTTTGTAGTTAATTTATCAGGAAATAAGAATTATTGGGAACATATATTTTGGATGCCCGGGGTACCGACTTGGGTAAAATCCATATTGACTCCTGTGGAAGTAATGTCGATGTTTATCAAGCCGATGACTTTGATGCTTCGACTTTTTGCAAATGTGGTAGCGGGGCATATTGTGTTGGTCATTTTCATAGGATTGATTTTTGTATTTGGTAAGTCCGGACAATCGGCAGGAGCAGCATATGGTACATCGATAGTGTCCATGTTGCTGACGATGTTTATGATGAGTTTGGAGATACTGGTAGCGTTTGTACAGGCATATGTATTTACGATATTAACAGCTTCCTACTTATCAGCGGCAACAGAAGAAGCACATCATTAATTTAATCACCATATAAACTAGAATTATGGATCATTTATCAGTAGCGGCAATCGGAATGGGACTTGTAGTAATCGGAGCCGGCATCGGTATTGGAAATATCGGAGCTAAGGCATTGGAATCTATTGCTCGTCAGCCGGAAGCTATTAGTGATATTCGAAGTAACATGATTTTGATGGCAGCACTTGTTGAGGGGACAGCCCTCATCGCTATCATCTTAGCGTTCTTGCTCGGATAACAGTACAAAGAGGATGGATGGTAAGACGGTTGGTCAAGTCATCCATCCTTATTTTTAAAGAAAAGAAAAATAAGATACCATGATATTTTTATTAGATTTTAACCCGATTAAGCCGGATTTTGGTTTGTTCTTTTGGACGTTAGTTACGTTCATTGTTTTCTGGATTATCGTTGGAAAATATGCTTTTAGGCCGATAGCTAATGCGTTGAAAAAGCGTTCGGCTCAGATCCAGGATGCATTAGATGCTTCCAAAAAAGCCCGACAGGAAATGGAAAAGCTCAATGCAGAGAATGAAAAGCTTCTGGAGAAAGCGCGAAAAGAGAGAGCGACAATTATTCAAGAGGCAAAAGAAGCCGGTAATGGTATTATAAATGAGGCTAAGGAAAAGGCCAAAAATGAAGCTAACCTTATCGTGGAAAATGCCAAAATGGAAATAGAGAAGGAGAAGCTTCATGCTATCAAGGAAGTAAAGAATAAAGTGGGACTTATCACAGTTGATCTCACGGAAAAGTTATTGGGTAAGCAACTTGATAGCAAAGAGGATCAAGTAAAATTCGTACAGTCTCAAATTGATAAACTCAACTTAAACTAAACGGTTATGTCCACTAGCAGGATAGCAAATAGATATTCCAAAGCATTGAGGGAACTCGCCGTTGAAAAGGGAGTTGGAGATGAGGTATTGGCAGATATGCAATATATCGGAGAGGTCGCTAAAGAACAAGAATTTAAAGCATTACTCAACAGTCCGATTATCGATAAGAGAAAGAAAAATTCTGCTCTTTTAGCTGTGTTTGAATCAAAGGTCAACCCATTGACTATGCAGTTTTTAACATGGGTAACAAAGAGAGGAAGGGAATCTGTTCTTTCGGATATGGTACGCGCCTATGAGGATCAGTACAATGCGGATAAAAAAATCACCAAAGTACATTTAACCACTGCGGTGGAGCTGGATGATGATTCTGTGGAAAAGATCATAGGCAAGTTGAAAGCGCATATGGGCGATAAGGATCGGACCTATGAGATAATAAAGCACCTTGACCCACAGATTTTAGGAGGATTTGTGCTGAAATATGGAGATCAACTTTACGATGCAAGTTTAAAAAATACATTGGATGAGATGCGCAAAGCTCTCAAAGATAATTAATAGATATTTTTAAATGTAAATTTGCTGCCATTTCATACCGGCAACAAATTATAAAAACTAATAACAAAATGGTAAACATTAAACCGGATGAAATTACCGAGATTCTAAAAGAGCAGCTCTCCGGAGTGGCAAACGCTGCAGAGTTGCAAGAGGTAGGTACTGTATTGCAAGTCGGAGATGGGATTGCAAGAGTCTATGGTCTAACTAGTGTTCGCGCTGGTGAATTAGTTGAGTTTTCAACGGGTGTTCAAGGATTGGTACTCAATCTCGAGGAAAATAATGTCGGGGTCGTTTTGATGGGTCCCGGAGAGGGTATTGTCGAAGGAGGAAGCGTAAAAAGAACACATCGAATTGCCTCACTCAATGTAGGAGAGGGCATGTTGGGACGTGTGGTCAATACGCTAGGACAACCCATTGACGGTAAAGGGCCAATCGAAGGAGATACTTATGAGATGAACATTGAGCGAATTGCTCCAGGTGTCATTTTTCGTCAACCGGTAAATGAACCTTTGCAGACGGGTATTAAAGCGATTGATTCGATGATTCCCATCGGAAGAGGACAGAGGGAATTGATCATCGGCGACCGTCAGACAGGTAAAACAGCGATAGCGATTGATACAATTATCAATCAAAAGGAGTTCTATGAAAAAGGAGAACCGGTTTACTGTATATACGTAGCTTCGGGACAAAAGGCGTCTACCGTTGCTCAAATAGCAAAAACATTGGAAGAAAATGGTGCTATGGATTATACTGTAATCGTAGCGGCGACAGCTGCTGAACCTGCACCGCTTCAAGTGTATGCACCTTTTGCCGGTGCTGCCATCGGTGAGTTCTTTCGGGATACGGGGAGATCGGCTTTGATCGTTTATGATGATTTATCTAAGCAGGCTGTTGCGTACAGGGAGGTTTCTTTATTGTTGAGAAGACCTCCGGGACGGGAAGCTTATCCGGGGGATGTATTCTACCTTCACTCCAGACTGCTGGAGCGAGCTGCTAAAATCATTAATGATGATGCCGTAGCAAAACAAATGAATAACTTGCCGGAATCACTTGTCAAAGCCGGCTTGGTTAAGGGGGGAGGATCACTTACAGCGCTTCCTATTATCGAAACACAAGCGGGGGACGTTTCTGCTTATATTCCAACCAATGTAATTTCCATTACAGATGGTCAGATATTTTTGGATTCTAACCTGTTTAACTCAGGAATCAGACCAGCTATCGACGTGGGGATTTCAGTATCCCGAGTGGGTGGATCTGCTCAAATTAAGCCAATGAAAAAAGTGGCGGGTACTTTAAAGCTCGACCAGGCGCAGTTCCGGGAATTGGAGGCATTTACCAAATTTGGATCTGATCTGGATGCGGTTACCTTACAAGTCTTGGAAAAGGGAAAGCGAATTGTTGAAGTGCTTAAACAGCCCCAATATAGTCCTATGACAGTAGAAGAACAGGTTGTGAGTCTTTATGCAGCTACAGAAGGGCTTTTCATTGATGTTCCGGTGGAGAAGATTGGAGAGTTTGAGACTTTATTATTGGAGGAAGTTAAGAAGAAGTATCCGGATGTATTGACGGATATCTTGAATAAAAAGTTTGATGACGGACACAAGGAAATTATTACCAAGGTAGCGTCAGACGTGATTAACCGTTTCTTTAAATAATCACATTCTAAAGTGTATAAAAGTAAGCTCATATGGCTAATTTAAAAGAGGTAAGGGAACGGATAAAATCAGTGATCTCGACTCAGCAGATTACTAAGGCTATGAAAATGGTTTCTGCGGCTAAATTGCGTAGAGCCCAAGAGGGAATTACAAGATTTCGTCCATATGCTACAAAATTACAGCAGATGATGCAAAATATTGTAGCAAATATGGAAGGAGGGGCCGGTAGTGAGTTGGGTCAAGTAAGAGAAGTTGAAAAGGCTTATATTATAGTTGTCACTTCCAATAAAGGGCTATGCGGTGCGTTCAACACAAATATTATAAAGGAAGCTAAAAAGCTGGTTGAAGGTAAATATAATCACCTTAGGAAAAGGGGTAACCTACACATGATCTTCATAGGCAAGAAGGGGTATGATTTTTTTAAAAAGCATTATCCCGATGTAAAGTTAAATAGTGATTATATCGGAAAGTTAGAGCATTTGAGTTTTGATGATATAGTTAATATTCCTGAATTTCTCATAGATAGTTTCAAAGACAAGGAATTGGATGAAGTAGTCGTAGTGTATGGAGAATTTAAAAATGCAGCTGTCCAATTTGCCAAAGCGGAACAATTTTTACCGGTGCCAAAGCCAGAAGTCACATCTGTAGATGAAGCGCCGAAGTTTAAGGCAGATTATATCTTTGAGCCATCGATGGAAGCTTTGTTGGAAACTTTAATTCCTACGATTTTGAAGAATCAGTTTTATAAGTATTTATTGGACACTTCAGCTTCAGAACATGGCGCGCGTATGACAGCTATGGAGAATGCTACTGAAAATGCCAATGATATGCTTAAGGAATTGAAAATCTCCTATAATAAGGCTAGACAAGAAGCTATTACCCGAGAATTATCTGAAATTGTTAGCGGTGCCAAGGCATTAGAGGAAGGATAAAAAATAGTATAAACTTGATGGCTATCCAATCCTCATTGAGATATAGCTTAAATTGAGTTTACTTATCAAAAAGACCTTTGCATAAATTGAATTATGCAAAGGTCTTTTTGATATTATATTGAAGTGGATAACACCCTCTCAATTTTCCACCTGGGGAGTGTATCTTGCTGCCAGAATGCAACGATTGATACTGCTTCATGGGGGGGTTGTAAAGCCTTACCCGTCAGCGCAATTCCATTGTCAAAGCTAAACCAAACCTTATAAAGAAGCTAGCAACTTTAACCTGAGAAATCATCAAAGTTGCCAATATATTTTAATGCTTAAGCTGTATCATATCTTCTGCGATATGAACAGTCTCATACAGGTACACATCCTTTTTAACGCGCTTGATCCAGTCTTCATTACGAGCGATTCTGGAGCTATCCATTTGAATATAGGAGGTATCGCTAGTTAGATTGGAGAAGTATAAGTCATCAAAGTTGTGAAAAAGTTTATTAAATCTTTTGGATTCTTCTCTTCTTTTTTCGAGTTTTATTTTTAAGCTGTCGAGTTGAAGCGGATAAACGGATTCATCACGGGTTTTTTTATACCAATGTGCATAATCATCTATTTGGCTAAAGAGTTTCATCGTATCTGTACGAGCATGGCTTCTCGTTTGCAGTTCTGATTTGATATCTTCTACATTATATACCTCCTGATGGTATGGAGCAGGGGAAATAACATTCCAAGGTAAGGCGTAATCGTATTCTTTTTCCCCTGATTTGACATAAGCAAAGCGGTCGGGAAGTTGGATATCGGGGATAACCCCTTTGAGTTGAACGGATTTTCCTGAGATGCGATAGTACATCTGAGTGGTCATTTTTACTTGTCCCAGAGGTTTGATTTTATTATTATATACCATTCTATCCATATCGAAGAATCTTTGGACAGTGCCTTTCCCAAAAGTGGATTTACCCCCGACGATAATCGCTCTATCATAGTCTTGAAGGGCGGCTGCGAGTATTTCAGAGGCGGAAGCACTAAAGGAGTTAACCATGACGACTAAGGGACCGTCATAGATGACGTTTTTATCCTTGTCCTTATATAGAAAAGGACGAGAATCCCGTCCTTTTACTTGGACAATGGGTCCTTTTTCTACAAAAAGACCAGCCATATCTACTACTTCCCTCAATGAGCCTCCGCCATTATTTCTAATATCCAGGATAATAGCCTGTGCTCCGGCATCTTTTAATTTATTTAACTCTCTAGCTACATCTCTAGCGCATTTAGGTCCATTGGGAGAATTGAAGTTAGTATAAAATTTAGGAAGGAGCAGATACCCGATTTTTGTGCCATTTTTATCCTTTATCATTAAAGAGCGTGCGAGTCCTTCGTCGAGGATTACTTCATCTCGTACGATCACAATATCTTGTACAACTCCACTTTCTTTTCGTACGGTAAGTTTGACCTTTGTCCCTTTTTTACCACGAATCATTTTAACTACATCGTCGATGCGCATACCTTTTATATCGACAGGATCTTCATTTTCCTGTGTTACAACAGTTATGATATCGTTGACTTCGAGTTGTTTTTGTTTCCAAGCAGGTCCACCGGGGACGATCATCACCACTTTGATATAATCCTTATCGGGAGAAAGTCGGGCTCCGATACCTTCGAGCTTGCCGGACATATTGATATCAAAATCTTCTTTTTCTTTTGGAGAAAAATAATTAGAATGCGGGTCCATCACCATGGTCATACTGTTGGCATAGTCTCCAAAACGATCCGAGCGGCGTAATTTATCAAGTCTTTCGAAGTACCGATCAAAAGTGTTTTTTGTGTCCTTTAAGGCTTTTTCTTTAATAGAATCCATGGGTAAAGCCGCATGAAGGGTATCTTTTTCTTGCTTATCGAGTTCATCGATGATATTGGTAAGCATTTCATATTTGAGAATTTTTCTCCATCTATTTTTCAAGGCCTTATCATCTGGGGCCCAGTCTAGGTGTTTAGCTTCAAAATCAAGATATTCCAATTGGTCTAAGTGCATATTTTCCTTTAGGATTTGGGTATAAAACTGTTTAATCTTAGAGGTAGCCTTATCGAGTAGCTTTACCGATAGATCAAAGAATTTCAAATCTCCGGATCTAGCTTGGTCGTCGAGGTCAAATCTGTATTGCTCAAGTTGATGATAGTCTTGTCGAGTAAAGAAACGCTTTTGATAGTCTAATACTTCAATGTATTTGTTAAATACGTGATTGGAAAAGGAATCATTAATGGTTGGGTTGGCCACATGTACTTGTTCTTTCAGACGGATGAGATTTTGTACAACAGCAGCTTCTCTTTCTTCTTGGACGTGATTGAGGTAAAACCAGCCCGAACCGAGGAGTATACTTACAATAGCGAGTATTTTCATATTTTTCATTTTATTAAATCATCTATTTGGAGGAATACGCCAAAACCGTATGGTAGTATAAACAGAATTTAGACGATGTATAGTATAATATTTTTAGGAATGATTTGTTCAAACTAAAAAGCACATCCTACTTTGTGGGATGTGCTTTTTTTAGGTTATAAAAGGTTGTACATTAGTATGTACTATGATTAATTTTTAAGAGATTAACGGAGCGATAACAAGTGCTACAACGGTCATAAGTTTAAGTAAAATATTCAAGGAAGGACCTGAAGTATCTTTAAAAGGATCACCAACGGTATCTCCAACGACAGCTGCTTTGTGAACTTCTGAGCCTTTGCCATAAATTTGGCCATCTATCTCTATGCCTTCTTCTACCATTTTCTTAGCATTATCCCAAGCACCACCGGCATTGGATTGGAAGATAGCCATCATTACACCTGTTACAGTAACACCGGCAAGTAGGCCACCCAGCATTTCAGGACCACCTGCGAAACCAATTAAAACAGGAGAGAGTACAGCGATTAATCCCGGAAGGACCATTTGACGAATAGAGGCTTTGGTGGAGATTTCCACACATTTACTGTATTCGGCTTTACCCTCTGCGCTTTCAAAGGTCTTACGGTCTTCCGAAGACCAGTCACTCATGTCTTTATCTTCATTTTTAAGCATTACATCAAGGGCGGCTCTGAGCTCGGGGATGGTTTTGAATTGACGTCGGACTTCTTTGATCATATCCATGGCAGCCTTACCCACAGCGTCCATTGAAAGGGAAGAAAACAAGAAAGGGAGCATTCCACCTAATAATAATCCCGCCATTACTTTAGGTTGGGAAATATCGATAGACTTTATGCCTGCTGTTTGCATATAGGCCGCAAAAAGAGCCAAGGCAGTCAAGGCTGCAGAACCTATAGCAAATCCCTTACCGATAGCAGCTGTCGTATTACCCACTGCATCTAACTTATCAGTGCGTTCACGGACATCCTTAGGCAGTTCACTCATTTCCGCAATTCCACCTGCATTGTCAGCGATAGGGCCGTAAGCATCTACAGCCAGCTGAATACCGGTATTCGCCAACATCCCTACAGCCGCAATAGCAATACCATATAATCCGGCAAAGTGAAATGCACCGAGTATGGCAGCGGCTAATATGATGATAGGGATAGCCGTAGATTGCATCCCAACGCCCAATCCGGCGATGATATTCGTAGCAGAACCTGTAGCAGATTGCCTGGCAATCTTAAGAACGGGTCCTTTGCCTGTACCGGTATACATCTCAGTAACCAATCCAATTAACAGACCTGCTACAAGACCTATAATCACTGCGATAAATACACCAAACGAAGAAAAGGTATGCCCTTCAAAAGTCCAAGATCCCGGCAACATATAGTTGACTGCAAAATAGGTTAAGACAATCATAATAAATGCTGCAATAAATTCGCCAGTATTTAAGGCTTTTTGCGGGTTGGCATTATCATCTTTTACGCGTACGAAGAAGGTTCCTATAATCGAAGCCAAAATGCCAATACTCGCTAAGACCAATGGCAGTAATACTGCATTTAATCCATCAAAATCGGATTGGGCAAATTCAGGAAGTTTTACAAAAACAGCACCTAATACCATAGTTCCAATAATGGAACCCACGTAGGATTCGAAGAGATCCGCTCCCATTCCGGCAACATCTCCCACGTTGTCCCCTACGTTGTCTGCTATGGTAGCAGGATTCAAAGGGTGATCTTCCGGAATTCCGGCTTCTACTTTTCCGACAAGGTCGGCTCCTACATCTGCTGCTTTGGTATAAATACCTCCTCCTACACGGGCAAAAAGAGCGATGGAGGAAGCCCCAAAGGAAAATCCTGTAATCACGGTAATTACACGATCAATGTCCCAGTCTAAAATGTCTTTATATACAAGGAATAAAGTCCCTAATCCCAAGACTCCGAGACCGACTACACCTAACCCCATTACAGCACCACCGGAAAAAGCGACTTCGAGGGCGCGTCCTAAACTTGTGCGGGCAGCATGGGTTGTTCTCACATTGGCTTTGGTGGCTACTTTCATCCCAATGAATCCCGCCAGAGCAGAGCAGAAAGCTCCTACAATAAAGGAGATGCCTACTAACCAAGATGAAGTATGTGCGTCTGCTGATATACTCAGTAAGATAAAAACAGCAAGTACAAAAATAGCTAAAAATCGATATTCAGCGCGTAAGAATGCCATAGCTCCACTAGATATGTGCTGTGCGATAGCTTTCATCTTATCGCTACCTGCATCCTGACCTGCGACCCATTTGGATCTCCAAAAAGTATAAAGCAATGCAAGTATTCCAAACACAGGAATAGCGTAAAGTAAGTTTTGAGTCATAGTAGTATATTTTTAGGTT
The DNA here is from genome assembly GCA_026983735.1 of Saprospiraceae bacterium. Lineage (GTDB taxonomy): Bacteria > Bacteroidota > Bacteroidia > Chitinophagales > Saprospiraceae > JALSTN01. The sequence goes on from JALSTN010000073.1 coordinate 14,372, forward strand.
TTAATAGCCCGCAAAGATAGTGAACTTATACAAATGAATACGAGTTTTAGGTATGAAATCGCATCCACCTTCTTTTATCCTATGCCTATAGTCCAGATTTTGTTGGACAATAATAATATGAAACGAACATGAATTTTATTGAACTTATGAACTAGAACAGCAATGATAAAAGCTCCTCGGTTAAATTAATATAGGCTATAGGTTAAATTACCGAGATTTAGGCCTTCTTCTCTTTCCGCCCCCTTGGCGAAATCCACCTTGTTTGTGCATGCCAGGATTGCGGAGCACTCCTCGATTCTGAAAGGCTTTGTCAAACTGCTGAATTTGTTCTTTAATCATATTCTGAGTGACATTGAGTTTTTTGAGTTCACGGTAGTATCGCTGAGCGGTATTCCATTTGTTTTTGGACGCATTGATACTTGCTAATTGCAATAACACCATCGCTCGTTCATTATCCGTCGGCAGGTTAATCTTTTGAGCGGATTTGAAAAGTTCTTCTGCTTTTTCTTTGTCTCCTCGAAACATGGCAATACTTCCTTTGATAATAAAGTAAAATGCGCGATTGGTACTATAGAGCCATTTGGGGTTGAATGTAAGCGCCAATCTTTTTTCTGCAGCTTCATAGTCTTCCTTTTGTACCATGTCGGCTGCAGATTGGATGGTTCCGAGCATGATATAGCTCACGAGAAGTCCTATACCTATTAAAAGAACAGGGAAAGCGTACCAAAATCCATATACAAAGGCCAGAATGGTTCCTCCAATGAGCGCTAGAGCTGTAAGGGCAAGTTTTAGATAAATATTGATTGTAAACATAGATCTTGATTTTGACTGCAAAGGTAGACTCTTTATTTGAAATACAGGGGTAGGGGTGTAGCTAAACCCCTAAATTATTGTGGAAGTCTCGATTTTGCGGTATTCCTTATTCTCTTTACGATTCAAAAATTAAAAAATGTTTATTCTTGAACGAAATTCTATTGCTCATTTTGTAATGAAGTTATCGGTTGGTCAAAATTACAACATTATCAGTAAATCTCGTATGAGTTTGGGCAATGGGAATTGATTGAGTAGCTGTTGATCTGCCTCGACCCAGCCCGCTTTCCAAAGGTCAAGAGAAATAGGAGGCATCCTAAAAAGGCGTGCATGGATGTGGCGATGAGATAGTGATTGCGTTGTCTTTCCAAGGTAATTCAATTTTATTGGGGGTAGATTCCATTTCTGTTGAACTTTATTAGAAAGCAGTGTTAGAGACGAAAATGCTTCTGATTCTTCTATAACCGGAAACTCATACATCTGCTTCCAAAAGGAGGAGTTATCTCTTTGCAACATTGCAAATGATTGGGAAGGAGAGGGGATATAAAAGTAATTAAAAAAAAGTGTTTGCTTTTTGATTTTCTTTTTCTTTACAGGTATCAGGGCGATTAATTGGTCAGTGTAGGCTTGGCAGAAGTTCTGTACAGGACATCGGTTGCAGTTTGGATTTTTGGGTGTACAAACAGTAGCACCGAGATTCATGATTGCTTGATTAAATACTGCCGGGTCTGCATTTCCCATTGTAGCGCCCACAATCTTTTGAACTTTGTGTCTGGTGGAGGTTACGTCGATGGGGTCTGTCAAGGCAAAAATTCGAGTAAAAAGTCGAAAGACATTACCATCAACAACAGGATAAGATTGGCCAAAGGCAAAGGAGGCAATAGCTGCTGCTGTATAAGGACCTACTCCTTTTAGAGCGAGTATATCTTTGTAGTCATCCGGGAAAACTCCTTGATATTGGTCTCTTAAAACTCGTGCAGTATACAGGAGGTTTCTTGCTCTAGAGTAATATCCAAGTCCCTCCCAGTCCTTGAGAAAGACAGATTCATTGGCATTGGCGAGGGTTTCAATATCGGGGTATTTTTGGATGATCCGATTATAATAGGGCAGGCCTTGCTCGGTACGCGTCTGTTGAAGAATTATTTCAGAAAGCCAAATTTTGTAAGGATCACGAGTATTTTTCCAAGGAAACGGCCTGGCAAATTCCTGATAACTATCCATGAGTGCCCGGCAAATCTGTTTTAGTATACGCTCCATTGATTTATCCTGCGACTAAATCTAAAAATTAAAAGAGTTCATCGCGATATTCGCTCTAATACCTATGCTCAAATAGGTAAATCCATCGGATACACCCGGTCTGTCTTCTACCATTTCATACCGTCTCAACCATTTCATATCTAAATAATAATGGTGTAGAAACATATAGCTCAGGTTAAAAGATAGCCAATTGATCTGATGGAGCTCTCCCTGACATACAAAATTACCAAAAGGAGTGACATGGTATAAATGGCTGATAAGGATATTAGACCCGTTATTTTCTCCTGATTTATCCAGCCCTCGGCAACCTGAAATCCAACTTAAATCCAAGTTCCAATGATGAGAAGGTTGGTAACGAATAGAAGTGATTAACTCTTTGAAGTTGGCCCCCCAAGGATGGGCAAGAGGTTGGTTGTAGTGAGCATAGCTCCGGATGCTGTCGCGGTGTGAATATGTATAAGGACGAACAAAATTGTATTCGATCCTCAGGTCTAAATGTCGGATTCCAAGCGCATCAGGGTAAAAGGCACCGAGTTGGATACCAAACTTGTTGGCCCACCACCCTCTTTGGTATTGTTTGAGATAGGTGAGATTAAATTCGTCAATAACTAACTGGCCGTAGAGGTTAAATCTATGAGCAACGTCCCATCTGGCATCTCCTCCAATAAGTACATTGTCCGGGCTACCGAGATTAAACTCAAGGGATTTGTAGAAGATTATAGGATTGAGATAGGAGAGTTCAAATCGATTATTTCGAGTGTGAATAACAGCTTCATACAATGCAATCTGAATACTGTATGGCAAGTTTAACCCCAATACGTGTGCTGCCATATACTTTTTAGGGAGTAGGGCATCCTTATTGAGGTCTTGATGCGTCCTTGCAACCATCGAGCTATAGATATTGCGGTAGAATAAGGGCCCAAGCCTCCAATCCATCTGACCGTAAAAATAATCTTTTCCGAAATCAGATAACAATAATGAGCGATATCCACTACCTATAAAATGCCTTCCTTGTCCTATTTTTACTTGGAGAGAAGGGCTTACTTGTATTCCAAAATACCCTATTGATCCATTGAAGTCTACTCCTTTGGATCCCGGGGAATATCTACTTTCAAAAGGCTTGAATGATCCTTCGTGGGGAATGGCGTGATACGTATTGAGAAAATTCATTTCATTTGGGAGGAGGTGTCTTTGGGTTTCCAGTATTCGGGAATAGAAAAAGAACCGGTGGTCAAAAGCCCCTTCCACTTCGAAGCCCCGAGTATTTTCAAGGATGGAGCGAGAAGAAGCGTGCTCTTTATATTGTCCCCCGGAGAGTCGGAGGATGGGATTCAGTTGAAAATAATACGTATCACTTTCTTTGTGAAATAAGGCTGTCGGGTATGGGTAAAAGTAGGATCTCCATCCCTTTTTTTTAGGCTGGATAGGTGCCGTAGCGGTATAGCGAGAAAGGGAGGCGATTTCACGCTGTAAGTAACTCGTGTCTCGGGAAAGTATCTCGGGACGAGTGTCATCCGCCGATGTATCTCTATGTGCGAAGGTGTCGAGTGTCGAATAGAGAGAAATGCGCTCAATTTCATGTGAAAATCCCGGTGGTGTACGAGGTGTTTTCCCTTTTATAATCCACCGTTGCATCATATGGAACTCCTGATTATACTCGGGGAGAAGGGGACTTTGTGCGAAGACAGGGGCCCACCATTTCATACCTAAAAAAAATAAAATTAAGCACCTGTATCGAAACATCATCAAGCCTTAAATTGGATTAGAAAATCTTTGATATACTGATCGAATCGGGGTCCATCATCGAAAAGAAAGTCAACCCGAAGAGGTAAAATAAAAATCGGAAGGCCGTTCGTCTTAATAAATTCATGATGAAGAAATAGACGCACCGCATCCTTCTCGGTAGTAAGTATGATTTTGTTTTGAGAAGGAATGGCTTCATAATAACTTTGGATGTACTGAAGATCTCTCGAGGTGTAATAATGATGATCTTCATATTCAAGCGTCTTGACATACCCGGCTTTATCTGCGATATAATCCATTAGATAGTCTGTCCTTGCGATGGCCGTAACAAGCAGGATATCCAACTCTCCGTCTATGTTGATACGGTGATCAGCTTGAAACATTCCATAGGGTTTTTCGTATTTGTAATAGCTAAAAAATGTGGGTTGGTCAGAAGGTATTCTTAGGGTATTAGTCATCTTTTCAGCATCTGTGGGAGTGAGATCATATGGGCATTTGGTTATAATCACCGCATCTGCTCTGGCTGCTCCTGAAGGCCATTCTCGCAATCGGCCGGAGGGGAGGAGGAAGTCCTGAGTATAAGGGCGCGCATACTCAGATAATAATAGATTAAGTGCTGGCTTTACTTCTCTGTGTTGAAAGGCATCATCGAGCAATATGACCTGTAATTCCGGATAATCCCCGATGAGTTTAGGTATCCCGAAAACACGACTTTCGGATACAGCAACTTTTACTTCCGGAAATTTGAGTTTGTATTGTAGGGGTTCATCTCCTACTTCTTCCGCATTGTTGGAAGGAAGTACTTCAAGATATCCTTTGGTCTTTCGTTTGTATCCACGACTGAGTATGGCGACGGAGATATAATGATT
>JALSTN010000074.1 GCA_026983735.1 Saprospiraceae bacterium
CAGTATCCCTATATGGATAAAGTACTCTTGGTAAATAATCGACAAGTTATCCTGGATAAATTCTTGAAGCGTCAATTTAAGATCATCCAACTAAATGTCAGAGTAGTCGGTTATATTCGGATTACATACCGGGAAATCCCCCTTTGCCTCCGAATTGCTGCATCAAAGCATTCATCCCGCGTCCTTTACTCATCTTGTGCATCATTTTACGCATTTGTTCAAACTGCTTTATGAATTGGTTCACTTCGTGGATGTTTTGGCCACATCCCTTTGCAATACGTCTTTTGCGACTCATATTTAGAAGGTCGGGATTTTCTCTTTCTTTGGGTGTCATGGACAAGATAATAGCTTCTACCTTATTAAAAGCCGAATCATCAATGTCTAGATTTTTTGTTAATTTACTCATCCCCGGGATCATAGACATTAATCCTTTGAGGTCACCCATTTTACGGATCTGTTGCAGCTGACTTCGAAAATCATTGAAGTCAAATTTATTGCGTTTGATCTTACGCTCTATACGCTTTGCTTCTTTTTCATCAAATTGTTCTTGGGCCTTTTCGACGAATGATACGATGTCTCCCATCCCTAGGATACGCTGTGCCATCCTGTCGGGGTGAAATACATCCAGTGCATCGAGTTTTTCCCCATGGCTGATAAATTTGATGGGCTTTCCTACTACGTATTTGATGGACAGGGCAGCTCCACCCCGTGTGTCACCGTCTAATTTGGTAAGTACAACTCCGTCAAAGTTGAGTCTGTTATTAAATTCTTTGGCTGTATTGACGGCATCTTGCCCCGTCATCGAATCCACAACAAATAAGGTCTCTGTAGGGTGAATGGCCTCTTTAATCTGTTCGATCTCATTCATCATTTCCTCATCCACGGCCAAGCGACCGGCTGTGTCGACAATGACGACATCATGACTATTAGCGCGTGCAAATTGGATAGCGTTTTGAGCGATTTGAACCGGGTTTTTATTTTCAGGCTCTTTGAAGATGGGGACATTGATTTGTTCGCTTAAGACAGTGAGCTGGTCAATAGCAGCCGGTCGATACACGTCTCCTGCTACGAGTAAGGGACGCATGTGTTTTTTCTCTTTGAGAAACTTGGCTAATTTGCCGGAAAAGGTTGTTTTTCCGGATCCTTGTAGCCCGGAGATGAGGACGATACCGGGTTTGCCTTTTACCTGAATCTCTTCCATGTCTCCTCCCATCAACTCAGTAAGTTTATCTTGGACGATCTTAATCATAAGCTGCCCGGGCTTAACGGACTTGAGTACGTTCTGGGTACCCAAGGCTTCTTCTTTAACCTCGTCTGTAAACGATTTGGCAATCTTGTAATTGACATCGGCAGCTACTAGTGCTCTACGGATGTCTTTGATAGCACTGGCGATGTTTATCTCGGTAAGTTTGCCTTCACCACGAAGGTTTTTGAATGCAGATTCTAATCTGTCATTGAGGGATTCGAACATAGAATTTGAAATGTTTTGTTAGTATAAAAGAACTGCAAAAGTAATCAATTTTATGCATTTATTGGGCAATCACTTTCTTTGATAATGACTTAATCCTTCCAAAATAGGGTTATGGATGTTATAATGTCACTGCTCCTGAACTACTAACCCCTGATATACTGCTCCAATATCACTCAAGGTCCCGTCGCCACTTTACAATGCTCCTATTAATTAAAATATAACTAAATAATGGCCACCGAATTTTATAGGGTTGCTCTGCATAGGCTGTTTTACCATAAATTACATTTATCCAGAAAAAAGACAGGGAAACGAATAGAGCGGCTTAATGTCCCATTACTTCGTAAATTGGATGGTTGAATGATTTTTTTGTATGCTTAAAAAAAGTTCATGGGTATCGCATTTGACACGTCTTATTAAGACCAAGGGGCATTGGATGGGTCCTTAAGATAGGTATTCAAATCTTGTGTTTTCAACCATTTCATAATATCAGAATATGTGTTGTAAAAAGTATGTACAGGAGTGTATCCGAGCATGGATCTGGCTTTTTCAATGGATAATACATGGTTTTTGCAAAGCATATCCAAAGAGGTCTTATTAATTTTAGAATTAAGTTTTAGCTTTCGAATAAGGGAGCTGATGCCATAAACCAGAGGTGAAGGAAAGGTTAGGACAGAGAGTCTACGGTCCGTTGCTTCTCGGATGATTTGGAGGACAACTTCTCTAAGTTGGTAGGGGGACGCATCGGTAATATTGAAGGTTTCTTGAGCACAGGTGGAGGGGCTTCGGATACATGTCTCGATGGCTAGGATGAGATTATGGACGTGCGTAAGCGAGGTTAGATTGTCAGCGGTACAGGGCAATAAAATATTGTTTCCTTTTCGCAGCGAGAGTATTCTGGGTAGTAGCACTCTGTCATGTGTGCCATAAATCGCTCGAGGCCGAAGAATAACTGAATTTTCATAGGAGGCAACTATTTTTTCAGCTTGGAGTTTTGATCGACCGTAATCGCTTAATAGGTTGGGGTCAATAGGCTCCTCTTCCCGATGAACCGCGGTGGATAGGGGATAGACAGAGGAGGAGGAAATATAGACAAAGAAAGAATGGGTGGTCTTGGTGATCAATCTCTTTGTACCTTGAACATTGGCTTGAAAGAGTGCTTTGGGACTAGCGGTGTCACTAGCCAATCCCGCAGCATGAAGGATGATGTCGGCTTGCTTAGGTAGGGGGTCTTTGCAAAGATCTGCCGGGAAGTATTTTGCACCGGTCTTTAGAAGGGCCTTCGGGGCTAGCGGTGAACGTCCCAGTGCGATAACGCGATATGGTTGTTTTGTGAAATGTCGGATTAGATGCGCACCTACAAATCCTGTGGCGCCGGTGATTAAAAGCGTTGGTTTCATTTATTGAAAGCTAGGATTTAGGAATACAAGATTGTTTTTACATTTATATAAATAACACACTGTTCGAGGGGCATCTTCATGGGGTTTCTTCCCCCGGTTTTAAAATTGCATGAGTTTAAAAAATTTGTATTAGAGTTCTTCCACTTCAAGGAGTTTTCTAAGGGCCGTATAATCTACCTTCTGCTGTCTACCTTTTCGCGGTATTTTGGCGAATATTATATGATCGGGCAACGCTGAAGTATCGATTTTATAGGGCCCGGATCGGAGTAGGGATAAAATTTTATCTCTTGATATTTTTCCTGAGCGTTGTACGATGAGATACACCTCTTCATCGGCTAAAGAAGGGTTGTACTTGCCGATCATTACAGCTTTGTCAATACCCGGAATCTGATTGATTGTCGGTTCGTAAAGACCCGGGTACAGATTGTATTCCTTTCTGATAATCATATTTTTCTTTCTACCGGTAAGGATTACCCGACCCTTAGCATCTAGGAAGCCGAGGTCTCCGGTAGGGTGGAACATGCCTTGCGCTCTTCGGGGCTGTTCCAAATATCCTTCAAATAATTGAGGCGAGTTAATGAGAATTTCATCATCTTGGTTCGTTTTGACAATTACATCGGGAAAGGGACTCCCAACGATGTCGCCTTCTCCCTTGTAATGTATCTTTTCTTCGGCTTCAATCGCACACACCAATAGGTTCTCTGTCATACCATATAGACATTCCACTTTTGCATCGGTGAATTTTCTGAGTTTTTGTAGAAAGGTTTTGTAAATGGGCGCTGATCCAAGAAGGATATACTTCAGTGACTTGGGAAAGGGAAGATTATGTTTTTTACAGTATTCCAAAAGCTCATTTATCTCAACGGGCGGCCCAAAAAAGATGTGTATGTTATGTTGATTAATAAACTTGATTCTTTTGGCAGGACTCCATTCTTTCTTCCATAAAAACACTTTGACATCAGCCATAATGCCTATGAGGGCAAAATGGGGAAGATGGCTCACCATATTATGCCCCTTGAATGTCCTTATCTTTGTCGCGAGCAAGGAGAGACTGTTCATTAGCCCTTCGTCAGAATGGATAACCCCCTTTGGAACGGCTAAGGTGCCGGATGTATAAGTTACTAAAAAATCAAGCTTTTTATGAGCCGTCTCCCACAAGACCGTTGAAAATGCGGGCTTTTTCAACTCCTTCATGGTTAGAAGAGAAGGAGTTATGGACATCTTAGTGCCCATAACTACATAGTTTATGCCTTTGAGGTAGGGGATAGAGATCGGATGTTTGCTGAATTTTTCATACAAGAACCTCAACCCTCCCAATCTCTGAA
>JALSTN010000075.1 GCA_026983735.1 Saprospiraceae bacterium
AGGATGGTGCAAATATTCCTTTAGGACAACGCCGCTGATATTATTATTAATAAAACCCTCTTCGATCATAGGAGCAAGGAGTGGAGTCGGGAGAGCTACGACCTCAATATCCGGAGCCAAAGTCTCAAGCTGTTGTTGATAGACTTGGGATTCGACGGTCAGTTTAGTCCCGATGATGCCCACTTTTTTAACATTCAACCGAAGAGCCGCTTCTACGAGTGGATCGACGACATTGACGATAAGTGTTTCGTGTCCAAAAAAATCCACAAGTGTATGATAGGCAGCAGCGGAGGCTGTATTGCACGCTATTACAATGGCCTTGCATCCCTTGTCCAGTAAGTAGCGCGTTATTTTTAAGGCGTAATACTTAATCGAGTCCCCGGATTTGTCTCCATAGGGGAGGTGAACAGTATCGCCAAAATATATAATTTGCTCATCAGGCAAACGGTTAATAACAGCATTGGCGACCGTAAGGCCGCCAATGCCGGAATCAAATATTCCTATAGGTTTATTGCTATCCAATGTAACAAATGGATGATCCGGTTTACTTCAATTTGGCTTTCACCTGAGCGGAGACATCCAGCGAAGGCTCTCCGTAAAGCACTACGCCGGCCGCATTATCCAGGATATATGTATAGCCGTTTTCTTTAGCAACTTGAGCGATGGCATTTTTTATTTTATCGATAACGGGTGCCATGAGTTCTTGCTGTTTTTTAAGCAACTGGTCTTGCATTTCTTGTTGAAACTGACCTAATTTTTGTTCTTCTTCTTTGAGTTTCGCAGCTTGCGCTTGCAATTCTTTAGGAGCGAGAAGACCTTGTTGTTCTTTGCGTTGAAGGTCCGCGTATTTCTTTTGTAACGTTTCGACCATACCTTGCCCTTTTTTCTGAAGTTGTTGCTCCAAAGATTTGAGGTTAGCTTGAGCTTGTTTTACTTCGGGAAGGTCAGCGAGGAGATCTTGGCTATTGACGTAACCGATTTTAGCTTGAGCCGAGATAGCAGAAACACTTAGGACGAGAAGACCTAAAATTAATAGATTTTTTAATAATTTCATTTTAATAATTTTTAATTGTTTTCAAGGAAAGAGGGAAAAGAGACCATAGATGTTCCTCTCTTCCGAGCTCTGTTGGTTTTATCATTCAAAAAATGAGCCACAAAAGTACGATTATTTATTGGCTTTAATACCCAGTTTAGCCATGATTTGTTTGGTTTTATCGATTTGATCTGAAGCAAAGATGACTCCTGCGTTAATACTTTTATCCAACATGGCGTCATACCCCTTTTGATCAGCGTATTCAGCGATGGCTTGCTGAACTTTATCCTGAAGGGGCTGGACAAGTTCTTGACGTTTACGGAATAAATCCCCTTCCGGGCCGAAGCGCTGTTTTTGAAGTTCCATCACTTCTTTTTCTTTAGATGTTATTTCATCCTCTTTGGCTTTGCGATCCTCGTCACTCAAGAGTACTTGTTCGGCTTGGTACTTGTTGTAAAGGCTACGGACTTCATCGTATTGAACAGAGATTTCCTGCCGCCATTTAGCTGCGATATCATCCAATTGCTTTTGGGCTTCCTTGTATTCCGGAAGGTTATCCATTATTTTAGCAACGTCTACAATGGCAAATCGCTGAGCGGAAGATGTCCCGGCAGCTAACAATACGATAAGTAATGAGAACAGAGTTGATTTCATCATGATTTTGTTTTAGTTAGAAAGTCAAATGGTCTGGGACCCCGACCAATTAGCGCTCAAAATTACAATTTTAATTTTAAAACGCATTAATGGCAATTAGTATTCGGTATATAAGGGTGTATATCCTGCGAAATTCATCTTTTACGCCCTTACAAAATCCCGCTGTCATCCTTTAAACTCAAGTAGCAAGCATTTTGTGTTATAAAATCAAAGTTTAACCTCATTTTAACAAACTGAGTCGACGGGTCTTTTAGTATGAAATGGTCATTTATGTAAGTAATAAGGGCATCGCAAGCATCAATTCTTACCTATAAGAAATCCACTCTCGCCCATGGCATCGGAATTCAAACAATAAATCATAGACTGAAAGTCCATCCATTGGATTGGAGGTAGGAGTTGGCGAAAAGTATATATACGTCCGATATTTTTGGCATTAAAAAAGTGGGTTGCCCCCTCTGTATCTCTCGTTTGCTGCTTCCTTATAAATAAATTCCATCCAAATGGGCTAAGAACTTTTTAGAGTATCCAATGCAAAACACTTACTACCCATCTTAGAATTCTAATCCTCTCTGTCGGAAACTTTTGGATTATTGGAGTTCGGCTTCCTCCCTGTTTTCTCTATTTTTACTATATTCGTGTCAAAAAATAAGCTGATGCGACGAGCCCAAAGATCATTTCCTCCTACTTCCAAATGGAGACTATTCCTATTGCTAATGGGTTTCAACGTCCTGCGAATTTCTGCCATTTCATACCCTAATGACACCGTGCCGGAAAAGCCCATGATTACGCGCTATTCTATATCCTATATAGGCGGAGGCGCAGAAGACTGTCACGAGTCAGAGTGGCATTGTTTGGGGCCTACCGGAATTCCCGGCGGCTATACTTCCTCTAAAGGCCAAGGTCAGATACACGCACTGGCATTTAGTCCGGAGTATGAAGAGGATTCTACGATGTATGCCGGAAGCAATTTTGGCGGCTTATGGATAAAACGAGGAAAGAATCCATGGCAACCGATCGGAGAAGGAGCATTTCCCTATAGTTCGATCTCGGACATAGCTATAGACCCTTTGGATAAGTCGCGGATTTATGTCTCTACGGGAGATGCAGAAAACAAACCGCATCACTTCGCTATTAATACGGATGACGGAACCTCTAGTATATTTACACCCATCTTCACTTCAGGTGTTTTTAGAAGTGATGATGGTGGGAGGCACTGGCAATCCATCAATGGGAAAGAGCAGGCACTTCTCAAAAATTTTGATCAGGGTGGTGCAATTAGAAAATTGCTTCTCGACCCGAGTAAAAACAGGCTTTGGGCTGTTTCGAGTGAAGGGGTTTATGTAACAAATAATCCGGGGGCCCATTCGCCTGAATGGAAGCGAACATCCATTGCTTTCGCACCTTTGGATTCGGATGATGCCTTAAAGGGCATAGCCTATCATCCCTCGCAAAGCGATACGGTTTACATTAGCGGCAAGGATATTTATAAGACCTATGATGGAGGCGAGCATTGGGATCGCATGACAGGGAAAGGCACCGAGTTAGACTGGGACAGTTTGCCCGGAAATTTTAAAGTTGAACGCATCAACATAGCTGTTTCGAAGGCTGCTCCGGATCGCCTCTATGCGTATGTCGTAGGGAAAGAGGGAACGATTCCAGCCTTTTACATCTACCTGTTGGATGGTATGAAATGGTCAAAGCTCAAGTACGGAACAACTCGAAGCCCCTTTGAACTGGTCACTCCTACCCGTACTGCAATAGCCGTTTCCCCCACACATCCGGACACTTTATTTTACGGCACGACCAAAGTATACGGAGGTAATATACGTTATCTAAGAGGGTATTCTCCCTATTCCGGCAGTGGATACCATGCGGACGTACATGTATTAGCTTTTGAGCCGGGCGGAAAACGAATATTTGCCGGAACGGATGGAGGGATAAGTGTCAAAAAAGCCAACAGAATCGGATCCTCCGGATGGCAGTTTTTAAGTGAGGGCTTACAGGTAAAAACGGTATATCGCTTCGGAGATCGCCAGGATAGGCCGGATATCCTTATTGCAGGCAATCAAGACACCGGGACAGACATATTAATTGGCGAACAATGGACGACCATTGAAGGAGGAGATGGGTACAATGGAAAAGTGGATATAACCAATGGATTGGGGTATGGCTCCGGCAGCGGCTCTTCCAATCAACTATTCTCCTACGATTTCATAACAAAAAGAAAGACGGATGAATGGCATAAAAGACTATGGCCGATAGATCCAACCCAAGGTTCTCCCGCACGCATTAAAGCCTTCCAACTTAAAAATCATCCCAAGACGGAACAAGTTTGGATTGCGATGACTGAACTCTATGCGCGTAAGGTGCATCGGCCAGCCAAGAGAGATGATACGGTGGATAGCTTGTGGGAACTGCGTTCTGATATCGGAAAATATATACCGGAGCAATGGAAACGCCAGCTAACGGAATTTGACATCTGCGCTTCCCAACCGGATTATATCTATCTCATTGTCAATGGATACCAAAATGATGAAAAGAATGGATTTCTCATTCAACCTAGATTATTTCTAAGTACGACCGGAGGGTGTAATGGCATTGTCGGATTTGAGTCTGATACTTGTTTTTATGATGTCACACCTCATCTAATCAAAAGTGGAATCGTGAGTAAGCAGTATCAGCCGGTAATATTGAAAGGGAAAAAATTAAACCTTCCGGTGATTACTTCCGTGGTATTCGCTCCGGATAATCCACTCAAAGCCTGGATTACTTTCACCGGATATGAACCGGGCATAAAAGTGTGGAAAACCCAAGACGGGGGAGAACACTGGACCAATGCCGATCCGGAAGGATCACTCCACAATCTCCCTGTCAACGATATCGTATACCAATACGGATCCCCCGACATGCTGTATATCGGCACCGATGCCGGTATTTTCTTTAAAGACAGCACCGCATCGAGATGGACTCGGATGTGTCATTTCCCCAATGTCCGAGTCACTGAATTGCGCATCAATTATTGTGTAAATAAACTCCGCGCGGCTACTTTTGGCCGCGGAATTTGGGAGGGAGAATTAATTGTAAACACAACTAATCTTGCCGGAGCCCCGAGAATAATCAGGGAGGAAGAGCATTGGACTACTTCAAGAGGTATAGATCGAGACATCCTCATTCCTTCCGGGCATACCCTATTTATCGAAAGTCCCTTCACCCAACCTATAACCCTAAGCCTACCGGCCAAAGGAAGAATTATTCTAGAAGATGGTGCTCATCTCCACATTTCCAATGCTCATTTGACCAATGGATGTGGCGCCCATTGGGGGGGAATCATTTGGGACAAAAATGACGCAATGCGCCCGCCGACCATCCGGTTTAACCAAGTTCAACTCAGCAAAATCCGATAAAAGGAAGACGGAAACCTCTCATGGATTCAAACAACTACTCTCGCTCATATGTTTATCGAATGAATTGTCAATCTTGTACCCGACAAATAGAGTAAAATGCAAACTACAGATTATCCATTTGAACCCTATATACATGAGAAGCTATCAGAAGATGACATGATGCGCAGAAGTAAAGATTATCTTGATAAGATGCGCAGAAGGAGATCGATAAGGACATTTTCTACAGAGGAGGTTCCCTTACCAATTATCCAAAATATCATTGAAACAGCAGCGAGTGCACCTTCAGGAGCCAATAAGCAGCCGTGGACTTTTTGTGTCGTACGGGATCCGGATATCAAGCGTAAGATTCGATCTGCAGCGGAAAAAGAAGAGCGAATGAGTTACGATCATAGGATGAGCGATGACTGGCTGGAAGATTTAAAGCCATTTGGCACGAATTGGGAGAAGCCCTTTCTGGAGATCGCCCCATACCTCATTGTGGTCTTTAAAAAATCCTATGATTTGATCGAAGGGAAAAAGTATAAAAATTACTACGTCAATGAATCTGTAGGGATCGCATGTGGTATGCTTATTGCCGCGATTCACAATGCAGGGTTGGTCACACTGACGCACACCCCCAGCCCGATGAGGTTCTTAGAGGAGATCTTGGGACGTCCTGAAAATGAGCGTGCATATCTGCTGCTCCCCGTGGGACTTCCAGCCGAAAGAGTTAAGGTTCCAAAACTTGAGAAAAAGACATTGAATCAAGTTTTTAAGCTGTTTTGATTCATCATTTGAAAGCCAATAAGTAGTTGGTTATGAGATCGGGGAAGTGAAAGAGGGAGGATACTATTAAGCCCATCCGGCACTCACCCCTCCCCTGCAATGCGGTACAATTTGTCAAAAGAGCGGGCGATGGCCATGGGACTAAAGTGGTTTCGTGCATAAGCAAACATGCTTTCCGCTGTCGCCAAACGCCCTTTATTTTTATACACTTCCTCCAAGGCAATATTCAAGGCCTCAATATCACCCTTGGGAATAAGGATACCGTAATCACTAGGAAAATACTCCTCTATTCCACCCACTCGTGTACTTATCACAGGAGTGCCCGAAGCAAAAGATTCAAGAATGACACAAGGTAAATTTTCTTTATTGCTAAAAAGGACAAAGACATCCGCATGACGCATATATTCAGCAAGTTCTTCTTGCGGTAATTGGTCTATGAACGCACAACGATCAAGATCTATATCCATTTCATTTACAAAAGGGATATAACGCTGAGGATTATCTCCTATTAACTGTAGATGGACCTTATTATTTCTTTTCATAAATTGTGCTAATCCTTCGAGTAATCCGGTTATATTTTTATGGGAATCTACCATATTTGAAACATGAAGAACAGTAAATATATCAGAAGATGGAGATGAAGAATCTGGATGAAAAACGGCTGTTTTCACTACGTTAGGGACAGGATGATAACGGCCCTTGAAACCGAGGGAGCGCATTGATTGTCCGAGATGCTCTGAAACCGGACACACAAAAGCAGCTAAGCAAGTAATAAACATCGCACACCGCCTTTCGATTAGCGAAATCGATGCTTGTCTATCGGGATGATACCCCGTCCAATGCTCTGTAATGAGGTAAGGGATATTAAAAAAAAGCCTGTAGAACACAGCGATTATACCGGCGGGAAAGGTGCGATTGACATGCAATAAATCCGGTTTTCCTATCTCTTTAAAAAGCTTTCGATAAGCCTTCCAAAAGCGCCAAACCTTCCAAATAGGATTGCGTGTAGGTGCGATATAGGCGATCCAAGTATTGACCCCATTCACATCACGGTGTACAAATTCAACTCGCCTATCCAAGGCCGGGTCCGTCACTACATGCAATGCAGAAACATCGTGCAACAAAGCAACCGCTTCCGCATGGCGTTGTATAAAATCACCATTCGTAGGGGAAACCCTGCTCGGATACCAGCTATTAACGAAGGCGATGTGTTTGCGATGCGGCATGTTTACTACATTAAGTACCGGTCTTAAGGAGAATATATACTATATTAAACATGGACTTCTTTCGACAGGAATTCACCCGTAACAAAACCATCCGGATGAAGGTCCAACAAGCGCACCGGCTGAATCGTATTGATCATCTCCGGCCTAGAAGGGAGGAGAACTTTGATATAGTTATCTGTAAAACCACTAAGGTGTCCTGCTATTTTTGAAGCTTCCACTAGAACATTTCTTGTGGTCCCGAGGTATTTTTGGTATCCGAGTATTCGTTTTCTTTCTGAGAGGGAGCGCAGTTCTGCATTCCGAAGACGTCTCACATCTAGCGGAACACTGTCCTGCATATCAGCAGCAGGAGTATTGGCACGCTCCGAATATGTAAAGACATGCAAATAATTAATATCCAATTCACGGATAAATCGAAAAGAATCTCTAAAATCCTCTTCCGTCTCCCCTGGAAACCCCACAATGACATCCACTCCTATACAAGCATCGGGCATTTTTCTGCGGATTAAGGCAATACGATCAGCGAAGAGCTGCCGGAGGTATCTACGTTTCATACGTCTAAGGATTTTATCCGAACCCGACTGAAGAGGAATATGAAAGTGGGGTAGAAAACTGGAGGATTGTCGCACAAAGTCCACTATTTCAGGTGTCAGCAAATTAGGTTCTATAGAGGAAATGCGATACCGCCGGATTCCCTCTACTTTATCGAGCGCTCTAATCAGATCAATAAATAAAGCTTCCTTAGAAGGCCTGCGCTCTTCGATAACGTGTGTTCCATTGCCAAAGTCACCGATATTTACCCCGGTTAAAACAATCTCTTTAACGCCGGACTGTGCGATCATTTCAGCTTGTCGCACAAGTTGGGAGATGGGAGCACTGCGACTTTTCCCCCGAGCTTTGGGAATAGTACAAAAGGTGCAGGAATAGTTACAGCCATCTTGGACTTTGAGAAAGGAGCGTGTTCGATTGCCGATAGAGTATGCGGGTATGAAATGGTTGGCCTCTTCTATTTGGCTGACATATATCATGCCTTTGGTGGCCCCCCCTTGAAGATGATCAATATAGTCAAGGATATGAAATTTTTCCTTAGCACCCAAAACCAGGTCCACCCCGGGAATATCGGCTATCTCATGGGGTTTTAGTTGGGCATAGCATCCGGTAATAATAACATTAGCATTGGGATTAGTATGTAGGGCTTTACGGACGATTTTGCGGCATTTTCTATCGGCAAAATCAGTAACACTACAGGTATTGACTACAAACACATCAGGTCCTTTATCAAAAGGCAGGACGAGATACCCCTTTTCTTCAAATTGTCTTTGGATAGAAGAGGTTTCCGAATAATTGAGTTTGCAGCCCAAGGTATAAAAACCGACACTTTTAGGAGTAGCCATACCAGTTCGTTTATAAGAACACAAAGGTAGGGTAAAAATCGATAATGCGAAGAACTGCCATAATGAATTCATGTGATGAACTATCCATACAGAGGGATGGGGTACATCACAGGCCTAAAAAGAGGTTTTAGAAAGCAGGCCCCTTAGAACACTGAGCTGTATGGTCCCTTTAGAAAGTGATATGTATTTGGCTATTCAGCTCGGATAAGAAGAAACACCACTCGACAAACGGTTAAGGTGCACTACTTTTGTCTTATAATTCCTTGTTGATTCGCACTGGATTGCTGTGATTTTACTCCGATAAGAACCGCCGTGCCATATCCAATGCTTGTATGGAAGTGGCTTCGATATTGCCTAGCCGATCGTAGGGGAAGACAAATTTTTGTGCATGGGTTCGTGTTCCGTTTGAAACGGCGACCCATACGGTGCCAATCGGTTTTTCCAGAGTACCTCCACCAGGTCCGGCTACACCCGTAGTACTTATGGCCAACTGTACACCTAAAGAA
The DNA here is from genome assembly GCA_026983735.1 of Saprospiraceae bacterium. Classification (GTDB taxonomy): domain Bacteria; phylum Bacteroidota; class Bacteroidia; order Chitinophagales; family Saprospiraceae; genus JALSTN01. Next base: position 8,983 of record JALSTN010000075.1, read on the forward strand.
TTGATAGCACCTTCTGCCATTTTTCTAGCCACGGGTTCACTTACTGCCCCCCATTTTTGGAGCAGAGAGGATGGCACACCAAGTACATTTTGTTTTACTTCATTCGCATAGCTCACTATTGAGCCTTTGAAATAAGCTGAGCTACCTGGTACAGAAGTAATCTTGTGCGCCAGGAATCCTCCTGTACAACTTTCTGCTGTCCCCAAAAATCCTCCGCTATCCATTAGTAGATGACCGACGGATCGGGAAAGCGTATCCTCATCTCTTCCAAAAACATGAGGTCGAAGCACATCTTCTATAGCAGAAACTGCCGATTCTAGACGTTGATGGTCGTCACTAGCCTTTTTGGGTGGGATGGTTAGTCTTATTTTCACCATTCCATAATGAGGGAGAAAGGCCAAGGCCACTTCTTGAGGCAACTTACTTCGAATGCTTTCTATAGCTCTCTCCACCATGGGCTCCCCCAGTCCGACAGTCAAAATAGTCGTTTGCAAAGGAGGACAAAATGTATACCTCTTTTTGAGCTCGTGTCCAACTTTATCCCCCAGTAGATGATGAAATTCTCGTGGGACACCGGGAAAAGCCAGTAAAAGCTTATCTTCCTTTTCTACAAGGATCGCAGGAGCCGTGCCTTGGTCGTTGTAAAATACTTTAGAACCTTGGGGGATTAGAAATAAATCCGAAGTATCTTTGAGTGTAGGTATTTTACCGATGCGCAAGAGAAACTCCTCGACATGCCGAACTAAGTTTGGATCGTAAACTAAAGGGCGTTGGAAGGTCTTTGCAATGGCCTTTTTGGTGATATCATCCTTTGTGGGCCCCAATCCTCCGGTCACAAATAGCCAATCCACCTTGTTCAACATTTGTTTCATGGCTTCAACCATTTCATACTCCCTATCCATAACCGTTCGAGATTCTATCAAATCAACTCCTATCCTATTGAGCCAACGACCGAGGTAAGCTGCATTGGTATTGAGTGTTTGCCCGATAAGAAGCTCATCACCGACTGCGAGATACGCAGCCTTTATATTTACTTTTTTCATACATTACAGGTTTTGTCTCGAGGGCCTACCCTACAAATTGAAAAGTAGCTACTCTTTGCAAATGTAATAATATTAACAGTTTTGTAGGTATAAAAGAATCGATGTGATAGAGATCCCACCAATAATTATTACTTTTACCCCTTCAAAAGAAGACGAATGATATTAACGGATAAAAAGATAATGGAGGCAATAGCCCAAGGAGAGATTGTCATCGAACCATTTGACAGGGTTCATTTAGGAACGAACTCATACGATGTACATTTAGGAAAATATCTAGCGGTATACCGTGATTTCCCACTTGATGCTAAAAAGCACAATGAAGTGAAGCATTTTGAAATCGGCCCTGAAGGTTTTGTATTGGAGCCTGGCACCCTCTATCTAGGAGTGACACAGGAGTACACGGAAACGCATACGACGGTTCCTTTTCTAGAGGGAAAATCCAGCATTGGAAGATTGGGGATCGATATTCATGCTACGGCTGGCAAAGGGGATGTCGGATTTTGCAACACCTGGACTTTGGAGATTAGCTGTGTGCATCCGGTGCGAGTGTATGAGGGGATGCCTATTGGGCAGCTCATTTACTTTACAGTAGAAGGAGAGATAGAGAATTACTATAACAAAAAGTCGAATGCAAAATATAATGACAGGACCATTCGGCCTATCGAATCCATGATGTGGAAAAACAAGTTCTAGGACCTAATCGTTCACAAGGAGGATTCCATTCCTCCATCCAAGCAAAGACCCTTTAGGATGTATGACATCGTACTCTGTTTTATAACGGCATTTCTGGTGACCTACTTGTCTATTCCTATCGTTATTAGCATTGCTAAGAAGAAGAAACTATACGACCACCCCAACGAGCGGAAGTCCCATAGTGAACCTATTCCCACGTTAGGAGGAATAGCCATTTTTGCAGGTGTAATTTTTTCGATTGTCATGTGGACGCCCTTTGAATACTTTGGTAAACTGCAGTACATTCTAACTTCTTTTATCATTATATTTTTGGTTGGCGCCAAGGATGACATTGATCCAATCAGTCCTGCGAAGAAATTTTTATCTCAAGTATTGGCTGCATTCATATTGGTCTTTTTAGCGGATGTTCGAATTACTAGTTTATATGGAATTTTCGGAATCGGGGCACTTCCCATATGGGTGAGTATTCTACTTAGTATGTTCACGATACTCGTAGTAATCAATTCATTTAATCTCATTGATGGGATCAATGGACTGTCGGGGAGTTTGGCGGTAGTGATTACGATAACTTTGGGAAGCTGGTTTTTTCTAAGCGACAAGATGCAATTTGCCCTACTGAGTTTTGCGTTATCCGGGGCAGCGATCGCATTTCTAAAATACAATGTCACCCCGGCAAAGATATTTATGGGAGATACAGGAGCGATGTTATCCGGTGCGATTGTCGCCCTATTGGCTATAAAATTTATAGAGGCACAGCAATTACTCGAAAGCGATTCTCCGTTTATAATCAAAGCTGCACCGGCAGTGGCCATTGGAATTATGATCCTACCATTATTTGATACTTTGAGAGTATTTATCATACGCTTAGCTAAGGGGCGATCACCATTTTATCCGGATAGACTGCACATTCACCACATGATGATAGATGTAGGCTTCACCCATATGCAAGCAACAGCGATCTTAGTTTTTTTCAATTTACTATTTATTTTTATGGTACTCAAATTTCAAAGTATAGGCAATCTCAATCTGCTAATTGTTATCTTTGCGTTTGCAATTTTGTTCACCACCATGCTGTATCTTATTCTCAAGAATAAGCGTGAAAATCACAAAGCATAATGCAAATTCTAGCCATATTTATAGGAGGAGGCATCGGCAGCCTATTTAGGTATCTCGTTTCCTTAAAATTCGGACATTTCATATTATGGGGGCTCCCTTGGGCTACAATTTTAGCGAATGGAGCAGCAAGTCTTCTCTTGGGATTTTTTACAGCGATAGCAATAAAAGATGGTTTTTCAGCTGAATGGAGGGGATTTCTCATGATAGGGTTGTGTGGCGGATTCAGCACTTTCTCCACTTTTGGTTTAGAGACGTATACGATGTTATCAGGTGGAGAATATATTTCGGCTTTGTCCAATATAATATTGAGCATTATCGTTTCGCTAATATGTATTTTGATTGGTTTTAGGATAGGGGGGTAAATTTATCACCCGACTCATAGAATTCAATGGAAAGACGAACAATTTTAATAGTATTTTGATTAAATGAAAGGTCGGCCAAGCAAGTAAATGAGAGGAAATACTTCTCCTACTTTGCTGTAGATAATTACAATTACTGATAGGGTATGAAACGAACATGAATTTTATTAATCATAAATTCACACACAAAGATGATTAAAAAAATTCATGTGAGAGCGAAGCGGTTCCATATGTGCAGAAAATTTGTAATACATTTATTTTCAATTTATTAGAAATTTTTAAACATATGAAATGCATTTTTATAGGGAGAAAGTTTATAGCGAACTTAAAGTTTACAGATCTATATACCGACTAATTTTATGATGTAATAGACAATGAATATGCGACAATCAATATTATTTGTCCTCCTGTTGATCGCCTTGAAGGTAGGTTACGGACAGCAAATCCGCTTTGAAAAAGGTTCATGGGAAGAGGTACAGGAAAAGGCTCAAGCCAGTGACCGACTCATCTTTCTTGATATTTATACTCAGTGGTGTAAACCTTGTAAATGGATGGAGGAAAGAGTTTTTACGGATTCAGCAGTAGTGCAATATATCAATCATAATTTTGTAAGCTACAAGGTAGACGCTGAACAAGGGGTTGGCAAACTTCTTGCGCACCGCTACCGTGTTGATCGCTATCCGACGATGTTGTTCCTCGAGGCGAGCACAAAGGAAATTTACAATATCGTGGGGTTTATGGATGCTGCTGCTTTTTTAAGAGAAGCAAAAATCGTAACAGACCCTCTTACGCTTAAACGGTTAAGAGTTTACCATCGAAAGTTTCAAAGTGGGGTCAGAGATAAACGATTTATGACGGAATACCTAACGATGTTGAGTACAAAATACAAAAAGACAGATCCAATGGTCTTCAATGAGTGGTTCAAATTACTTCGATTACCTGATTACCTGGATACCTCAACTATGAAATTGCTATTGACCACTATTCCGGATGCCAATACACGAGCTTATGCTGTCGCCCTAGACCTGTATGACCCTCGAGGATTCAAAGAACATCCCATTTTCAGAGATACCGCACTACAAGATCAGATAAAACGACGCATGCATCAGGCATTGGATACTACCATTTATACGACAATAGAGAGTGGAGATCAACCTATTTTTGAACGGGCGCTCGATTTTAAAGAGCAACTTATCTTAAAAGAGCAGGATAGCCTCCCGCACAGATTTAATCATGAAAAAGAGCTTATAAAATTGAAATTTTATCACAAGAATAAGAAAGTGATTCCATTTGCTAATCTTGCTTCTAAAATGATAAAGACAGGCATCCTACACGATTATAAAACTAAGATAGCCATAGATACTATCAAACGCGACACAAACTTGGTTTATCAGTTTAATTTCAATATAGATACTACCTTATACAACGATGAAGAAGCGGCAAATCTCCTTCATCTAGGAGCTCATGGAATTCTGGATCTCAGTGATGATACTACCCAGATCCAAAAAGCCATCGCTTGGGTAAACGCGGCATTAACCCTACATCAAGATGTACATTTCTACCCTACTCTTGCTCAATTGCAACTTAAGGCCGGAGCCCCGGAGCAAGCGATAAGCACCCTTCGAGGAGCCCATCAAAAGATGAAAAAATCAAAAGAGGAACGGATCTTTTTGCGCAATGCGCTTATGGATATCTACAACTTGCAAAGAAAGGCGCAAAAATAAACTCTTATACCCAATGCTATTAAAGAAAGAGTGCCGGTCAACGCCGGCACTCTATAACACATAAAATACTGAAGAACACACACCAAAGCCCAGTCATCCCAGGGGTATTCTTTGTTCCTTAGAAATATGGCCTTCAGATCTAGCCCGACATTCGATGTCACCCAATCATATAATTGCCCATATATTGCAAAAGAACAGGTATTGGATAATACAGGCAACGAATAGGTAGAAGTATTCTTTACTCTATTATTTCTCGGAAGGTTTTCTTACGGTATGATATCATTTTCAACGCTCCAAGAATGCTTAATTATTGTCCTTATTTAATCATCAACGCTATTTCTACTTCACGTTCTGGGGTAAACATTATCGAAAGAGTCTGGCAATTCCATTTGATTTAAATGTATGCTCATAATCTATACTATTCGTATTGAAAATAAACTGAAAGCGCATTATGTCCTCAAAACTCCAGTATTAAATGATACTCACAGGTTAAACCGCACCAAAAGTCGAAATGGTAACCCGTAACGATACAGTAACTAGTAACCAGTAATCAGAAACCAATAATCCTCTCCCAGCCCAATGCATTTATAAGTCAACCCCCAAATCCTTCTCTTGGAAATCAGGAAAAACTATCCCTCATTCCAAGAGTAAGAAGTGGTCTTCAGGGGTCACAAATAATGTGTTCATAGAGTGTTCATAGAGTGTTCGTAAGGTGTTTTCATACAGTGCTCGTAAGGTGTTTTCATTGGATGTTCATAAGGTGTTTTCATTGAATGTCCATTGGATGTTCATAAAGCGTCAATGTTCAAGTAAGCATATTCCTCTAAAAAAGTGTTCATTCGGAATCCTACAGGATCATTCAAACTCAGACAAAATATTCATAGACATACAGGTTAATAGATCTTCAGACAGAATGATTCAACGATACTTCCGACTCACAAAATCATTTGTATTCACAAAATTGTGGAGACACTCAGTATTACCCATGTTCAACTCTGTTCATACGTGTTCATCCGTCGAAAGAGGTTACACGTCCAATATCACCAGTGTTCAGCCAACTTTTCAACGATCCTTCCTGTTCACACGGTCATTGGCATTGGAATGGGCTAGCTATATACAACACCCTTCATCGGTGCATCCAAAAGATGATGAGTGTTCCTTCTCACACCTTCTCATTCCCTCTCGTTCCTTCTCACACCTTCTCACACCTTCTCATTCCCTCTCATTCCTTCTCACACCTTCTCATTCCTTCCTGTACTTCACGTACTTCGATTAATTCGTGTACTTCTTGTACCTTCAAGTCCTTCCTGCACCTTCCTGCGCCTTCCGGTTCAGCCCTATTCATTCTTTTAATTGGCCGTAAAGATCCCTACTATTCCCAACCTTCCACTTCGATAGTAATCGATTTTCGTTCTCTTCATCCGGCAACAATCTATAAAGAATATGAGCTCTTTGTGGATGCCGTATCTTTGCTTTGGTTTAACCCTTAGCTGTTGTTTTTCGCACATTTAGGGTTGGTTCCTTTAGCAATGGGAAGAGACTATCTGGAAGCCATCAGGAGGGGAAGTAATCTGGAGGAAAAGGAGGGGATGCAAAAGCTAAACTCCAACTCTCTCGCGCTATGCGGTAACTTCCTCACGAGTCAATTTAAGAACCTCTTTAGCAACGATCTCCGTAATGTACTTGGTGTTACCATCTTTGTCTTGATAGCTACGATGGCTGATCTTCCCTTGAAGGAGGACCTTTTGCCCTTTTCTCAAGTTCTTTTCAAGGTATCCGGCAAGATTTCCCCAAGCGATAACTCGGTGCCAATCCGTCGTCTCCACTACTTCTCCGTTGGCATCCTTGTAGAATTCACTGGTAGCGAGATTAAAAGAAACTTTCTGTTTGCCACTTTCAAACTGGGTAGATTCAGGATCTGCGCCCAAGTGACCAATAAGCTGTACAAAATTAGTTGATACTGACATAATAATAAATTTAGGTGTTAAATAATTAAGTGTTATACGTCTTCGGGTTTGAAATCCCTCGATGACAATGCAAAGATGTAGGGTATTGAGGTAAATTATCCGTAAAATAAACGTTTATAAACGCTTATAAACGTTTATAAATGCCTATATTTGCACTTAGAAACACATAACACCTTAATAATCATGAAGAAACGTTGCCTGCAATGCCAATCTCCAGTATTCGGTCGAATAGATAAAAAATTCTGTTCTACAGAGTGCCGGGTACAATATCACAATACAAAGAACAAAAAGGATAATCGCTATATCCTTCAAGTGAATAAATTTCTAAGACAAAATAGATCTATCCTTCAACAGCTTTACGATGATCATGTAAAAAAAATATCTCAAAGTCAATTGTTAAAACTCGGGTTTAAACCTGAGTACTGTACCAATATATACCAAACTAAAAATCAAAAGAAGTATTATTTCACCTATGACTTTGGGATCTTACCTCTTTCGTCAGACTACTATGCCGTAGTTAAAAGAAAGGAATATCTTCGTTAGGTGTAAACTAAGATAGTCCAAGAAAATATCGTACTGTAATACTTTCCAATCTAATGTTTATTATTATTGGTGTGCTATATTAATTAAGCTGCACCTTATTATATAAATCTAAGACGTTATTAATTACCTAATTTATAGAAATGCTATAAAGTAGTTTACCTCCCAATCTAAAATCGAAGACAACGACTATCTTCATGCTCCTAAAAACACAAGACATCCCCTCCTCCCTTGGTTTCCACCACAAATAAAATAACCACCCTAAACCAATCTCCCTCTACAAATAAAATCCCCCTCCCCCTTCCAATAATCCCTACAAAACCCCTACCTTTACTACATCCTTAGCGACTGAAAGCAGCCGCTAAAACTCCTTCGCCCACAACGCCAAAGGGCGCGACCAACCTACCGAGTTCGGAGATCGAACCCATTACAACTACGGCGCCCGAATCTATAACCCGGCGCTGGGGAGGTTTTTGGGGGTTGACAAACTTGCAGACCACCCTAATCAGGTTGATAAATCACCGTATGCCTACGCTTGGAACAATCCAGTTTACTATACCGATCCCGATGGAAACTGCCCAAATTGTATAACAGGTTTAATTGGTGCTGGAATCGGTGGTTTAATTGGGGGAGCTTTTGAGATAGGTTCACAGCTATATAATAATGGTTCTGTTTCGGATTGGGGAGCAGTTGGAGGGAGTACTATGCAAGGTGTAGTTACAGGTGGAGCAGCAGGCTTAACAGGTGGAGCAAGTCTATTAACCACAGCGGCTGTTGCAGGTGGAGCAAATGTTGTAGGGGGGACAGTTAACAGGACTATTCAAGGCGAAGAAACTACTTTGTCAAATCTTGTTACAGATGCTACTGTAGGTGCTGTTTTTGGTGCAGGAGGAAAATATATAGGACAAGGCTTAAAGAGTTTATCAGGGTCAGTTTCTCAAAGAGCAACTTCCAAACTGACCGATGCAGCAACTGGTGTTTTAAATAAAATGGGAGCTGGTAAAGGAGCCGTTTATGGGACAAAAGCTCATAGTGCTTTTGCTAAAGCCGTGAACGGTATGAAGATAGGAGATAACGTTATCAAGACTGAAGTTTCATATTTAAATGGTCAAGTTGTTTCATATGGCACAAAAGGTTCAGCCCGAATAGATGCAGGTTTATTTGATAAAAATGGAAAACTTTTACAAGTTTTTGATTTAAAAACGGGAGGAGCTAAGCTGACCTCTAAACAGGTTCAACATATCCAAACACAAACCCGTTCTCAGGTAACTGTAACAGAAATTAGAGGTAATTAATTATGAATACAACTCAACTAACGAAAGTATTAACTAAAATATGTCTGCCTGATTTTTTTAATAAAAAGGGAAAGTTGGCATATTATTCTGTTTCGGAAAATGACTATATCATTCTTATTGGGATTTATTTGAATAGAACGCTTGATAAAGAATCTTTCTTTGTTGAGTATTTTATGCAACCATTATTTTTTCCTTTTCATACCTTCGCCTTTAATTTTGGAGAGAGAATTGGTGGTTATTGGAAAAAGGGAGATGTGACAAAAATTGAGAAGAAATTATCTCAGTTGAAACAGTTGACATCATTTGATGAAATCGCAAATATTATAGAAACAAGATTTAGTGGTGTCACAAGAGGATATTACCATCAGAGTTTATGTTTTATTAATTACATACAAGGAAATATTGATAAAGCCAAATTGGAAATTAATAAGTTGATAATAGAAGATGAGAGAGGCATACCGAAATGGCGAGAAGATGAAATACAAAAATCGAAAGAAATACTTGAACTAATTGACCGAGGGGAACTGGGTATATGCTTGAGGAATTGGCAACAGTCCACTATTAAGGATTTACGAATGGACAAACAGTTTAGTGTCTGAAAACAAGAAAAAAAGCCTCTGCGTTCTGCCGAGGCTTTTCACTTTCTATCTTTCCACATATCAGGATTGCGGCTTGTATGAAATACAGCAGAAATAACCACGATTTTTTGTTCATCATTTACGCTATAATGAATCATAAACGGAAAGACATCTAAAACGGTACAGCGAGTTACATCGTATCGAATAGAAGAAGAGCTAGGATTTTGACGAATGTACAGAATCTTGTCCCG
>JALSTN010000076.1 GCA_026983735.1 Saprospiraceae bacterium
AGGGATGAAGCAATTAAAAATAACAAAACAGTTTACGAATCGGGATAGTGCCTCGATGGATAATTATCTGTCGGAGATAAAGCGATTTGAGCTTCTCACTCCTGAACAAGAGGCCGAATTGGCGCATAAGATTCGACAGGGAGATGATGAAGCTCTGGATCAATTAGTGCGTGCCAATCTCCGGTTTGTTGTATCTGTTGCTAAGCAATATCAAAACAATGGCTTATCTCTTTCGGATCTCATCAATGAGGGAAATGTCGGGCTCATCCGTGCTGCGCGGAGATTTGACGAAACAAAGGGATTCAAATTTATCTCTTATGCTGTGTGGTGGATCCGCAATGCAATTTTACAAGCCATCGTCGAATATTCGCGTTTGGTTCGGATACCCAGTGGGCGAATTACGGCTTATACAAAGATCAATAGTGCTATCATGCAATTTGTACAAGAATTTGAGCGGGAGCCCTCCAAGGAGGAGTTGGTTCGAATACTGGGTATTTCTGAAAAGAAAATAGAGGATGCATTGAAGAGTTTTAAGAAGCATTTATCCTTTGACGCTCCTCTTAAACAGGAAGAGGAGGGCTTTACGATGATGGACATGCTGGCAGGGGCACTTGAGGAGAATGCCCCTGATCTGGGGTTGATGAAAGAGTCATTGCGGGATGAGTTGAATCTGGGCTTATCTAAGTTATCGCCCAGAGAAGCAGAGATTTTAACCCGGTATTACGGGTTAAATGATAGTCAGCAGTCTTCGATTGAGGAAATTAGCCTGCTGATGGGTTACTCCACAGAAAGGGTGCGTCAGATTAGAGATCGGGCCCTACGAAGATTACGCCGTGCATATGACAAGAGCAAATTGCGTTCTTATTTGTAGAGATATAGATATACTTCCAAAATTTTGCCGTTTCTTTGTTCTTAATTTAACAAGATTATATTGATTGTATGGGGGCATTTATTAGATTGTTGCAGAGTCTCATCGTATTTGCTGGTGGATTCTATGTGCTGTATCAGATACTGTCTTTTGTGTTTGGAGTAGGCGGTGGGCGCAAAACGAATCTCAAGAAGGACCTCAAAATGCTTAGAGAGGAGTTGAGTCCCTGGCTGGATAAACTGGTTCCATGGAAGACATCGGAGATGGATTTACTAAGTCTGGATCGGGAGGAGACCGTTAAGCGAAAGGGGTGGACGAAAACCGTTACCGGAGTGATTAAAAGCATTTATTCAGAACCATTGGCGGCCTATGCCTATAAGTTGTCTAAAAAAGACCGTATGGGGATGTTGTTAGTTCGAACAGCTGAGCATGAAATTATTTATGAAGGCCACAATAGGGAAGTGAAGGTATACGTCGATGGAGTATATATAGGACAGTTACTGCCGGATGGCAGGCTGATGAGTGAGGATGGTCGCAATATAATTGCTAGGGCGGAAGAGGGGTTGAGTATGAAGGCAATCACGATTGGTCAAAAAGAAGTTGCAATGCTTAATCCCGGCAACATATCTGAAAATTATGCCGGTCGGGCATTTGAACATGTAGAGTCTTTATCTGAAGAAGAGGCTAAGATTTTGACGGCAATGAGTATGTATGAAATACTCCGCAATGAATAGCCCAGTTATTGGATAGGTATTCAGAGACGAATAATATAGTGTTGGCTCTAAGGAATAATGTTTTAAGAAATGCGTTATATTTGCATTATAAAATAGACTACTATGACTGTATTAGATCAGGTTAGGCTTATCGTATACCGATTTCACGAAAAGGGATTGGAGATACTTATGGTAAAAAGAGATGGGCAAGACTGGAGACTTCCCAGTGGAGAAAAAGTAGACATCGACTTGGATGCCAATGAGTTTATTGAATTGGAAGCGGTAGAGAATGACAAGGGGCAGGTGATCAAAGGGATGGCAGTGGAAGGAGATTGGCATGAGATCCCATCTATCCGTGCTTTAATTAAGAGTGATATTCGCATGGTAAAAGGGAAGATCAAGGAGGTGTTGCCCGAATTGGAGCAAGGCACCTATGTTATGGTAAAAGATGCATTTAAGCGGGTGCTTCCTAATGAATACGCCCTTTTAAAGGAGCTGAAAGATATCCTGTTTGACCGCAATGTGCTGAAGAACATATAGTCACTCATCCGTTCATAAATCTACATATGCAATGACCATGAAGGAGCCCCACTCCCCACTGACATTGCCGGGGCAAAAAGCCTTTTACAGCGGCAAGGTGCGGGATGTATACACATTGGCGAATGACATTATTGTCATGATCGCCTCCGACCGAATTTCAGCTTTCGATCATATTTTACCGAGAACAATTCCATTCAAAGGGCAGGTGCTCAATCAGCTTGCAGCTCATTTTCTCGATGCTACTAAGGATATAGTCCCCAACTGGCTGCTGGAGGTTCCGCTACCTGCGGTATCTGTGGGTTATGCGTGTACCCCCATTCGCGTTGAGATGGTGATCCGAGGATATTTGGCGGGAAGTGCGTGGCGGCAATACCGTGATGGATCCAGAGAAATTTGTGGCAATAGCTTACCTGAGGGACTAAAAAAATCGCAAAAACTTCCTCAGCCCATTATTACCCCTGCCATCAAATCTGAAGCTGGGCATGACATTGATATAGCACCTGAAGATTTGAAAGCTTCCGGCTTGATATCTCAAAAGGATTATGATGCGTTGGCTGATTATACTAGGGCATTGTACCTGAGAGGAACGGAGATGGCTAGCCAGCGGGGTCTTATTTTAGTGGATACCAAATATGAATTTGGGTATTATAAAGGGAAGATTTATCTGATCGATGAAGTTCATACCCCTGATAGTTCCCGCTATTTCATACAAGAGGATTATCAGGAGAAGATGGAACGAGGGGAAGAACCTAGACAACTCTCCAAGGAGTTTGTTAGGGAATTTTTAATGGAACACGGTTTTCAAGGCCGGGAGGGTGAACTTATGCCGGTCATGCCGGATGCATTTGTCGAGGAGATTTCCAAGCGTTATATCAACTTGTACGAGCGTCTGACTGGAGCGCCCTTTGTCCCAATGCCTAAGCCTAGCGATAGAGAGATTGTCGAAGCTGTGACTGAGGTTCTCCCTCAGATTTGATTGAATAGCACTATACTTTGAACCCCGCATATTGGTAGAGTAACTTTTAAGTAAGGGGGGATATGGTATGAAACGAACACGAATTTTATTAATCATAAATTCACACACAAAGATGATTAAAAAAATTCATGTGGGAGCGAAGCGGTTACATGGCTGCAGAAAATTTGTAATACATTTATTATTAATTTATTATAAATTTTTCAAGATATGAAATAGTAGAATCTATGCGTTATGATTACTCGTGGAAAAATAGAAGAACTTTGGGTTGGTGATAAACTGCTGCATATACCGAGTGGGACAACTTGTAAGTTTGAGTCCTATGACACAAACGCGGATCAAGTCATAGTTCGCTTTGGAGGACGTATTCACAAGGTAGAGAGAGAAGAATTGGAGCTTCTGGATGAGCTGGAGGAGGTAGAGGAAATTCCGGAATTGTTTAGAGAGAGAGAGAGGCTTGATTCGACTACGTCTTCGCATGTAGAACCTCAAGAATTCATTGATTTGCACATCGAAATACTTCGACCCGAAACTCATTCTAAGATACACGTAACACGGATACTAAATATACAGGTAGAGGCTTGTGAACGTTTTGTAGAACAAGCCTTTCAGTATGGATTAAAACGAATAGTAATTATCCACGGCAAAGGACAAGGCATACTTGAAAAGGAGGTCGAACGGATTCTAAGTCAGCATAAAGAGGAAATAAGTGTGGTGTTGCCGATCAATGACGGTGGAGCTAAAGAAGTCTGGTTGAAATGAGCTTTTATGTCTTAATAAATGCAATGACTTCCTAGTAAATTAAGAAGTACAGGCCACATTAATATGCCTATATTCTTTGGGTTAAGCTTTGTAAGGCCGTCATCTTATTTGCCTTTCTTTTGAGTGAGTTGTTTTAGGATTTCCTCGTCTGATTTCCCTAAGTTACTCAAAAGAAATTTGGTGTCGTCAGCAAATTCATCATTGGGATATTTTTTGAGGAATTCGTTATAGAATTGACGGGCTTTGGCAATATCTTTTTTGTTATTATCATAGGTGAAG
>JALSTN010000077.1 GCA_026983735.1 Saprospiraceae bacterium
GGATATGGGATTTCGATGTCCGGCAAAGTCGAGTATTATAAGCCGGAATTTCATAGCGCACAGGATTACTACCCCTTCGGTTTCGACCATCCCGGCAGGAGCTACTCCATATCCGAATATCGCTTCGGCTACAACGCCAAAGAGCGCGACCAACATACCGAGTTCGGAGACCTAACCCACTACAACTACGGCGCCCAGATCTATTACCCGGTGCTGGGGAGGTTTTTGGGGGTGGATCCGCTGGCGGAGAAGTACCCCGGCTGGAGTCCGTACAATTACGTATACAATAATCCAGTAAATGGTATTGACCCTGACGGCAGAGATGGAATACTTTTGGTATGGAAGGATTATAAAATTAGTGCTTATGGTCGTAAGTGGTCGAACTTAGGACATGCAGGAGTTTTACTGATTGATAACAAAACGGGATATACTAAATATTATGAGTATGGAAGATATAATTCAGATCAAGGCAATGTTAGGAGTTATAGAGTTCCAAATGTTGTGATGGGAGAAGATGGTAGACCAACAACCGAATCATTAAATAAAGTATTAAAAGTTATATCAGATAAATCAGGTAAAGGAGGGGCAGTTTCTGGTGCATATATTAAGAGTAATGATTTTGATGTGATGAAAACCTTTGCTCAAGATTTATATGAGCAAAGAAATGACCCTAATCGAGAGCCGTATAGCATTTTTGAAAATAACTGTGGAACATTTGCATGTGATGTACTAAATCAAGACCCAGAAGTTGCCAAAAAAACACCTTACATTGTTGATCCAAGACCTAATAGTATTATTGATGAATATCGAGGTACTTTTGATAAGGTAGATTATAATTCCAAAGATGGAGCCACAATAACACCTACGAGGTCCTTATTTGATAGAGTTATGGAATACTTTAAAAAAGATGACCAATGAAAACAAGAAAAGTGATTATCGGAATTCTATCAATACTTGGAATTCTATTGATTTTAAGTTATTACTACATCAACTGGTCTTTTAATCAGCCTTGTCCGCCACCAAAGAAACCTACGTCTGTTCCTAAGAAAGCTGTGTGGAAAGGAGGTTGTGATGGAGGTCATTGGGTAGAATGGATTGGAGTTAAAAAAAGAGGATACAGATTTAAAATTTATAGAGATTGGGATGGTCATTTGACACTTGATACTGACTTTAAACTTGAAGAATGTTCAGGTATTGAAATTACGCAAGAGAATTGGAAAGATTATGTAACGGGGTTTTCTGGAGAAACCTTAGAAATTAAAAACTTGTCTCAAAGTAAAGATTGGAAATGTCGCTTAGTTCCAGTATATCCAGCTTATGGAGGAGATCAATGGGAAATCATAAAAGAGAAAAAAGAGCGTGAATAGGAATCAAAGCATTGCCGATTGGCAGGGCTTTTCATATAATAGACTAAATCTTCCTTTTAGCAATAAAGTCATCAATAAAGGAGAAGATATGAAATTTATCATCTTCATCTAAAATATTACCTTTGCTTTAAAGTTAGTCATAAACGTATGGCTATAATGCTGATATTGGCAGGTTTATGAGGGTGGATCCGCTGGCGGATCAAAGAAGTTGGGTTTCACCTTATAACTATGAACAGAATAATCCGATTAGT
Source organism: Saprospiraceae bacterium (assembly GCA_026983735.1). Taxonomy (GTDB): domain Bacteria; phylum Bacteroidota; class Bacteroidia; order Chitinophagales; family Saprospiraceae; genus JALSTN01. Next base: position 1,619 of record JALSTN010000077.1, read on the forward strand.
AGAATTGATCCGACAGGAAAGTTAGATACGATCCCAATTAGAGACTTGATTTCAAACTTTCCTAATTCATGGTTTTCTGAAATTGAGCATCCAGACTCCAAAACTGGTAAAGATTGTTTTGGAATTCATTGTGCAATAAATATGAGTGAAGCTATTATTGAGTCAGGTCAAGATCTCATTAATTATAGTGGTGTGACTTGTTGGAATTGTAAAGATAAAAATGGTAAACATGCTTTGAGAGCTGAGGAATTAGCAATATGGTTAGAAACACACCCATCAGAGGTTGGCGCTGAAGCAGTTGAACTAACAGGAGCCAATTATGAAGATTACGTACAAGATAAAGTAGGAATCATTTTTTTTAAGGATTATTGGCAAAGGGACGGAGAAAGTGGTAGAACTGGAGACCATATTGATATATGGAATAAAAATGAACTTGAGAGTATAGGTGTTATATCTACATGGATGCGTAGAACATTTCCAAATTTTTCTGAAAACTATTTGGATATGTCGGATTTAAGAAAATCAAAAAAGGTATTATTTTGGGAACTAAAAAAATAATTATAAATATAGTGTTGATGTTAGGACTTACCTTATCATTATCGCTATTAATCGTTATTTTCAATGGTGTATTATCAAATGCTATATTTGATATAATAATGAGGTTAAGAGGTACTCATTATCTTGAAGGTGAAAGTAAATCAAAAGAAATTCAGTTCATTGTCTTCGTCGTAATTGTCCCTTTTTCTTTGATTGTATCATTTGCTATATTATTATTTTATAATAAAAGAAAATTGTTGAAGAAAGAATAGACAAATATCTGATGTTGTTGATTTTGTGATTGGATTGAAATAATCATACTTGTATGACTACGTCCTCTGAAAGCAGAGGTTTATTTCGGTGGATCCCTTAGCGGATGCTCCTTTGAATATAGGAACAAGTCCGTATGCTTACGTCTGGAATAATCCTCTTGTATTTATTGATCCGGAAGGACGGCATGGTGAATCTACACATGTAGATGAATTAGGAAATGTTTTAGCGGAATTTGATGACGGCGATGATGGCGTATATGTTCATGCCAACGGAACAACAGCTGATGATATAAGCTGCACATACTCTTGTGAGAATACTAGTGCTGGAGGTTTAAATATCGGAAGTCTTGGAGGAAATATAGACATGGGTGTGACTGGAATGTATTCTTTTAAAGTTGCAAATAGTGCTAATCAGGTGTTAGCCGAAGATTTCACTTTTGGCAAATGGGTGACAAATGTAAAAGGAGGCGGAGATTGGGATCTAAAAGCAAATAAGGAAACTATTTGGGGAGTTGCTTGGGCATATGATGCAAAGAATAAAACTTCAACTAGTTTTTCTACTCCTAATCTTACATTTGAAGATGCATCTGATTTTGGAAATTACCATGCTGGATTTACAGGATCAATGTTTGGTATATATGTTCCTGTTCAAAAGATAGGAGCTGGAGTTATTGAGCAATTGAAAGATCTCAGGAAAGGAAACATTAATCAGGTTGGCAATCAATTTGGTCAAATGTTTAAATTTTGGGAAAGAAATGCCTTCATGGATGAAACAGATGACCACTATTGGAATACTCAGGGAATGTCTGACGCGAAGTACTTGAAAGAAAGGCTGAACTTAAGCTCAACTAACCTTCTAAACGTAAGAAGACAATGAAAAAATTTGCAATCCTATTATTAGTTGTTTCTGCATTTATGGCATCATGTAAAAATGATGATATTGAAGGCTTTGAATATTTAGATACAGAAACATTAGCAAAGAATGTTTATGTAGAAAAATACTATAAGAGTTACGGTGTATATGGTGGGGGAACGCAGAAGTACTTTTTTACTGATTCTATAAATGTTAAAATATATCTTGGAAATAGTGATGACAAAGAGTACATCAATTTTACAATAGAAGGTGACGAAATTAAGGCTGAAAAATATACAAGGAGAAATCTAAGGAATGGAGAAGTTTCTTTGATATCAATTGAATATTATAAGATACCTTAAACAAATATCTTTAGGAAACATTGAAGTGCCCCCAAATATTAGGACAATAAAAACCCATCACTCCCACAAAAAATCTCCCTCCTCCTCCCATAATCCCGACAAAACCCTTACCTTTACTACATCCTTAGCGACTGAAAGCAGCCGCTAAAACCCCTTCGCCTACAGCGCCAAAGAGCGCGACCAACATACCGAGTTCGGAGACCTACCCCATTACAACTACGGCGCCCGGATCTATAACCCGGCACTGGGGAGGTTTTTGGGGGTGGATCCGCTGGCGGGAAAGTATGCGGGCTGGAGTCCATACACATCTACGCTTGATAATCCAGTGTGGCTCGTGGGTCCTACGGAAATGGCAGTAGATAGCTCGTATACAATTAATGAAAATACAGGCCAAGTCATAACCACGGGAGATAGAGGAGGGGACGACATGGACTACATTCATCATTTAGCTGGTTCGTTTA
>JALSTN010000078.1 GCA_026983735.1 Saprospiraceae bacterium
TCCTGGAATTTGGATTGGGAGAGCGATTTAAAGCGCTTTTCGATGAAGTACAGCGATCCAATATGAGCAAGGCCTGTGCCACCATTGAAGAAGCAGAAGCCACACGCAAATATTACAAGGAAGCGCGCAATACCGACTCTTATATAAGACAAAAAGGCGATGAGTATCTCGTGTTCCGCGAAGGAGATTCTAAGGTACTTAAATCCGTCAAATACTCACCTGCAGATCTATCTAAATTCCTAAAATAGGAACCATCATTCTCCACCGTCTAATTCATCAATATTATTTAGTTAGGGGGCGATCGGGATGTATTTTAATCGTAGTTTCAAAGTGAACAGGGTATTCGTGCATGGCATTGGCTGTATCCCACAATACGATTGAAACCCCATCACCGACGATATGCAATTCATCGTTATAAGCCTTGTTCCTCAGATCGGTTTGTACCTTTAAATCCGGAAAAAAATGGTCAAAACTGAGATAGGATAAGTACGGAACCTCAAACTTTTGATGTGGGCCAAAAGTGGTATGAAAATCATAATTCTGATTGACGTTGGTAACAGTATCTCCATTGACTACAAGGGTAATGTTATGCCCCATGTGGGTGCCGGATTGATCCGTAGGGTTCCCATACCACACTTCCCCTTCGATGAGGATGGCATCATCTGAGATACTCGAAACAGTCGTATTCTTCTCCCCCATCATATAAAAATCATCGTGTGAGTTGCAACTTGTCAACCCCCAAAGTAATAGGGTAATTTTCACAATATCTTTAATCATTATAACTCATTTTTTGGTATGAAACGAACACGAATTTTATTAATCATAAATTCACACACAAAGATGATTAAAAAAATTTGTGTGAGAGCGAAGCGGTTCCATATGTGCAGAAAATTTGTAATACATTTATTTTCAATTTATTAGAAATTTTTAAACATATGAAACGAACACGAATTTTAGCAATTATAAATTCAGGCACAAAGAGGACGATAGTATCTGCCTGAGGCCCCTCAGAATCGGATGCAAATGTAAGGCTAATTGTAAACTCATACTGTAAATATAAAAAAAAAGTCCCAATCACAGGATGGGACTTTTTTAAAATTGCTTTAGGATACATGAAATTCATGCACCCCAATGATTGTAGCATGTTCTGATAGTGATTTCTAGAATTGTCTTGAAATCGGAACATTCGGAGCATGTACAGTGTAATTTCTACGAAATTTTCTCTTCAACATTTCACTTTGATTTTATGTGTTTAATTAATAGTTTTTCAAATCGAGCTGCAAAGATAGCAACTTTCCCATTAAACGAAACAAAAGTGCAAAAAGTTTCAATAAAATTACATTTATTTTGAATTAACCATAATTATTCCCTTGTTTCAGTATTTTATTCTGTTTCTATAAAATTCATTGCATTAAAATCAAGTTAAATACCTTTGCTTGAAATAATATTGCCATTTCCCACTCTCTTCCCTCTTAATCGTCTTATATTACATTTTATCATAATGTGTTTTTAACTGTATTTTAGATCTATTATTATTTATATATAATTTGTTCATAATATATAACTACCTATCCAATCGAATGATGTGCGAAAGTGAGGAAAGCATAATATACACTGAGCTCCTTCCACTTGATTTTACCTAAAAAAAGCAACCAATGTGATGGATATCACATATCATTAGAACCTAACTTTAAAATCCTACTCCATAACAATATCTCTTCTATGAGAAAGACACATCCCTCATAATACTCGCTCTATGGGTATTTGCATTGAATCAACGAAATTTTGTATATTTGCCTTTACCACCGTTGCTAAATTTGATAACAATACCCTTTTTTACGCATTCATATCAAACTAACCTACCCATATGTTGAGAAAACATCTATTTCTTCGAAACGCTTTGATTTTGGCTGCCGGAATTAGCTTCGCGCTGCTCCTTAGACCACTATTTCATACAAAACACTTAAACCATTCGTCAACTTCTACTACAATATCCTCACCAGAGCAACCCAACACGCAATGGATGTGGAAACAACGCGCCTACCCCTTTGGCAAAATCCCAACAGGTATCCGTCAAAGAGCATGGGCTCATATGAAAAACAACACCCTAGACCATCGATCTGACGCCCCCCTCCTACCTATCGGTCCTACCAATATAGGAGGACGCATCACTGACATTGAAATATCGAATGATCCTGACACTACTATTTATTTGGGAACTGCCTCAGGAGGGGTCTTTCGCTCTAGGGATCAAGGGGTAAGTTGGCAACCTATCTTTGATGACAATCCCGTCCTGCCGATCGGGGACATTGCCATCGCTTCCGCGCACAAGAATAAACTTTATGTAGGAACCGGCGAACCCAATGCCGGAGGGGGATCCATAGCTTATGAAGGCAATGGGGTCTACATCAGTGATGACGGTGGAGATACCTGGCAACATGCAGGATTAGAATCATCGGGAAGTATAGGCCAAGTCGCTATTGACCCACGGGATGAAAACAGAGCGTTTGTCGCTGCGATGGGCCCTTTATACCGAAAGGGGGAACAACGTGGTATTTATTTGACAGAAGATGGGGGGAAGCATTGGGAAAGAAGCCTTGCCCCTGAAACTGACTCTACCGGATTCATTCAGGTACTTCTCAACCCCAAGCAGCCGGACACTGTTTATGCCGTTGCCTGGGAGCGATTTAAGACTACTTCTTATCGGGACTATGGCGGTCCCTCTTCCGCAATTTATCGCTCTATCGATGGAGGGAAACATTGGGTGAAACTACATAGAGGGCTTCCGGTAGAGCCAGGGGGATTCGGTCGCATAAGCTTAGCCATCGCACCTAGCCAACCCAACCTATTATATGCGTTGTATCTCGATGAAACCGGGTTTCTCTACGGACTGTACACCTCTTCAGACGGTGGAGATACCTGGCGTGAACTACAGCGATGGACCCCGGGAGGCATTTCCTACAACTATTGGTTCGGGGGGCTTCGCGTTTCCCCTGATGATCCCAAAAGGGTATTTCGCCTAGGGTTTTATTTTAGTTCATCTGAAGATGGAGGGATAAATTGGTCGGGAACAGATAGAATTCATGTAGATCAACATGCCATGGCATTCTTCTCCCACAATCCCAAACATTTTCTAGTGGGAAATGACGGAGGGCTTTATTCTACAACTGACGGGGGGAAAAGCTTTCTACATTTTAAAAATCTACCCATTACTCAGTACTACAAGATACATATAGATCCTAATGATGAGCATAAAATCTATTGTGGAGCACAGGATAACAACACGTTACGAACGGTAACGGGCAGTCCCAATGACTTTAAATTTGTCCTTGGCGGAGATGGTTTTCAAGCCACCGTTCACCCTACCAATCCTAAGAGGGTCTATGCCGAATATCAGTATGGATCTCTATTTCGATCAGAAGATGACGCCGATAATTTTCACCGCATTACTACCGGAATTCAAGCAGGTGAACCGGCCAATTGGAGTTTTCCCTATGTCCTTGCCCCACTCCACCCTGATGTAATGTATTGCGGGACGAATAGAGTCTATAGAACTCAGGATGGAGGCGATCTTTGGACTCCTGTCAGCCCTAGGCTAAGTAGAAAAAATTATACCGGCAACCAACGATTTGGGACTATCACATCCATCGACATATCCCCTTTGGACGAAAAGACAATCTATGCCGGGACGGATGATGGCAAAGTGTGGGGCACGATAGACCGTGCAACATCCTGGCAAGATATCACGGCAAACTTACCCCAGAGATGGGTTACAAGTGTTCATGCATCTACCGAAGAAAAAAATGGAGTTTGGGTATCTTTATCAGGATACCGATATGCGCCGAATGACGGACATGTCTTCTACTCTGAGTGCCCGACTTGCCCTTGGGAAAACAAAACTTTCGACCTGCCGAATGTGCCCGTAAACGATCTGGAAGAAGTGACTGGTATTGGCCTATTTGCTGCAACGGATTTAGGGGTATTTCACTTGAATGAATCCAATAATCGATGGGAAAACTTTACCCCTTCTCTACCGGCTGTAGTGGTCAATGACATAGAGTATTACCCCGCATCGGGGTATCTATATATCGGGACCTACGGTCGATCAGGATTCAAAAAACATATTGGAATCGAAACTTCTACCATTGACAAGGGGAAGGAATCTTGGACGCTCAATGCGACGGTGCTTCCTTCTTCGCAAAACATTGGATTTACTGTAGAAGGGGATAAAAGTTTCACGGATTTTGATGTATATTTATATGATATAAAAGGTCAACCCATCAAGCATAGTACGAAGCATGAATTATCTAAAAGTCAAGGGAAATACTTTATCCCTTTGAAAGGATTAACTTCAGGGATGTATATCCTTACGGTACATGCAGATGGGGGGGTACACAGTGCTTTGGTTTGCTACCCTGCGCCTTTTTCAAGATAACCCATCATTCTCTATACATCTTGCTTCCAAGAGCTGGGAGGAAGAGTAATATATCGGGGAAGTTGGGGCTCACTTGCGATACTTCTTAGATTTAGGATTGTCAAATGCACGTTTTTTCCGAAGTCGCCTAGATTTAGAATGATGCGGTGTGGAAGCTTTAGGATTTTTATCTTTCTTTGAGGTTTTACTTTTGGTTTTAGCACCGCCAAGCAATTTTTCAATCAAATCTATTTTACCCAATGCCATCAGTCGTTTTCTTATTTTTGGGCGGTTTTCCTTTTTATACCAGAAGAAGAAGAGGTGTTGGTTTTTGCGCTGTTCACGAGACCTAGCCGTGTAGTACCGCTTCATGGTGTAGGGATGAAAGCCGCTGTAATAGATGACGGTAGCTACTGTCATGGGAGTGGGGGTAAAGTCTTGAACTTGCTCTAATCTGAACCCCATATCCTTGGTCTCTGCAGCTAAGTTAGCCATATCTGCCTCATCACTTGCAGGATGGCTGCTTATAAAATAAGGGATTAAGGGTTGGTTGAGTCCAAACTTGCGATTGACCTTTTCATACATTTTTTTGAAGGTATGAAAATGTTTGAAAGAAGGTTTTCTCATCACCTTTAACGTCGCATCTGAAGTGTGTTCCGGTGCCACTTTTAGTCTTCCGGAGATATGACGGCTTACCAATTGATCCATGTATCTATCGATAGAACTATCACAATTCTTATTGTACGATTTAGTCAGTAAATCGTAGCGAATCCCACTACCGACAAATGCTTTCTTTACCTTGGGATGGCGATCCACTTTTTGATAGATATCCACCATGGCGTCGTGATTGGTATCTAGGTTGCTGCAGATGACCGGATGAATGCAAGAAGGGGCAACGCAACGATCGCAAATCTCCAGATCCTTGCCTTGCAGCTTATACATGTTAGCGGAAGGACCACCAAGATCACTGATGTATCCTTTAAAGTCAGGCATTTGTGTAACTTGCTCTACCTCTTTTAAGATAGATTCCTCGGACCGACTCGCTATAAATTTACCTTGGTGAGCAGAGATGGTACAAAAGCTGCATCCACCAAAACAGCCTCGATGCATATTGATCGAAAATTTAATCATTTCAAAAGCCGGAATCTGTCCTCTGTTCTTGTATTTTGGGTGAGGAAGGCGGGTGTATGGCAGGTCAAAGGAACGATCTATCTGCGCTGAGGTCATAACGGGAAAAGGAGGATTGATAATGAGGTAATGCTCTCCCACCCCCTGGATAATTCTTCGGGCATAGGACTTATTCGATTCCTGTTCGACAATCTTAAAATTGGCTGCAAATTTTTTTGGGTATTTCAGGCATTGTTGGTGAGAGGATATTTCCACTGTATCCCATACCTCAGTTGAAGGAACCCCTTCCGACTTAGGTATCAAAAATGCGCTTTGAGGAAGTTGTGTTATCTCCTCTATCGAATGGCCATCCCGGAGCAATTCCACTAGCGCTCGCAAGGCGGGCTCCGCCATACCGTAAAGTAGCATATCCGCCTGGCTCTCTTTCAAGATAGAAGGCTTTAATTGATCAGACCAATAATCATAATGTGTCACCCTCCTAAGGGAGGCCTCAATACCTCCTAGTATCACAGGCACATCAGGGTATAATTGTTTGAGAATCTTGGAATATACAATGGAAGCATAATCCGGTCTAAATCCTGATTTTCCTCCGGGAGTATAACTATCCGTGGAACGAATTCTCTTGTTGGCGGTATAGTGATTTACCATCGAATCCATACAGCCTGAAGTTACCCCAAAGAAAAGCTTAGGTTTACCCATCTTCTTAAAATCCCGGAGATCATCTTGCCAATTGGGTTGAGGAACAATCGCGATTCTTAATCCCATGTTCTCAATTATTCTCCCAATGACCGCCGTACCAAAGGAGGGGTGATCTACATAGGCATCCCCGCTAATCAGAACGACATCCAGTTCGTCCCAACCTCTGAGTAATACCTCCTTACGTGTAATCGGCAACCAATCTTGTAGTGAATACTTCATATTATGTAGCAAAGTTACGCATATTTGACGATCCACCTAATTATACTTACCAACGATAATAAAACACCTTCACATATGGATTAGTACAAAGCACCGTATATCTGGCCGATATTATTATGCATTGTGAATGACCAATGGCTTATAGCTACCAACCTTACACGACTTGAATAAAATACAATCCAAAACGCATATTAGAATTTTACGAATATTTTTACTATCTTTGTCTATTCTAAAAATATAATATATGTCTGCACCGGTTATAAAGTTTAAGTCCAAAGAGCAAACTGAATTTTTTATTCTACTTAGAAAACGAGTCAATAAATACTTTAAGACACACGGTATCGAGCCGTATGCCAACTGGAGTATGATACTAAAGACAGCCTTTATGATAGGATTGTATTTCATTCCATTTATCATTTTGTTGAGTGGCAATATCCAATCCAATGCTTGGTCGATTGTCTTGTGGACAATTATGGGTTTTGGGATGGCAGGAATCGGATTGTCCATCATGCATGATGCCAATCACGGCTCTTACTCCAAGAATAAAACCGTGAATAAGATGCTAGGTCTATTGATTAATTTTTTGGGTGGATATCGGATCAATTGGCAAATACAACACAATACCCTTCACCACTCCTATACCAATATAGACGGTTATGATCAAGATATTATTAACCCTCTATTGCGCATGAGTCCTGATCAAAAGCACAGATGGTTCCATCGTTTTCAAGCATTTTATGCTCCTTTACTCTATGGAATTATGACCTTATACTGGTCGACAAGCAAAGATTTTGAACAAGTATTCAAGTTTAATAAACTCCAATTACTACAACGTTACGGCCTTACTAAATCTAAAGCCTTAATAAGAGTAATCTTATTACGGTTAGTATATTTTGGTTTTACATTGGCCCTTCCTCTTTGGTTAGCTCCTGTATCTTGGTGGGTTACCTTGACCGGATTTGTAATTATGCATATTATTTGTGGTTTATTATTGGCATTGATCTTCCAAACGGCACATGTTATTGAGGAAACTGAATTCGCGCAGCCGGATGATCAGGGTACAGTAATGAGTAATTGGGCGGTACATCAGATGCGCACCACTGCCAACTTTGCCCATGGAAGCCGAGTATTTTCTTGGCTTATCGGAGGTTTAAACTATCAGGTGGAACATCATCTTTTTCCCAATATTTGTCATGTTCACTATCGCAATATTTCTAAAATTGTCAAGAAAACTGCGCGTGAATTTGGGGTTCCATACCATCATCATAAGACTTGGGTAAAAGCCATGAGCAGTCATTTTGGGATGCTCAACCAGTTAGGCAAGAGGCAAGGAATAAAAGGTTGACCGTTCGATTGTCGAGAGTCGTCAGATAAATTATCTTGGACTTCTTTTTCGTATACGAACAGAACATAAATCTGATTTGTAGAATTAAAATAAATGTCCAAGCTTATTTACCTGTTGATACTCTTTAGGAAATTCCGCTGGTTATACCGGTGATATTTGTTGTTTTTATACAATTTGTTGTCAGGACAAATGATGATGAGAAACATCAAGCCCAAAACGTGCATTAGCTTAAAAATCCAAGGTTAATACACAGGCAATATGTTGATAATCGCGCAAAAATAAAAATGATACCCTCTCGTGATAAACCTTTTGGGAAATAGGGAGGCAAAATAGTCCTTATTATTCAATGTCTATATGCTACAATTCATGATTTGCGTTGAATAAACCAATATTCTACTTTAACGTATTTTGGCTCCAATACAAACAACATTTATGCCTAACCTATTTAAAACCATACGAAAGCAACTAGCAGCAGACAACAAGCCCATGCGATATTTCCGGTATGCATTTGGTGAGATTATTCTCGTCGTAATCGGGATTTTGATCGCGGTAGGCATTAATAACTGGAACAAGGAAAGGCTCCTCAATATTAAAGCCGATTCTTTAATCAAAAGGTTATATACAGAAACCAGCAAAAATGTACATTCTTTGGATGTACAAATTGCATTAATAACGAAAAGTCATTCGGAAGTATTAACTTTATTAGGGCTGTTTGGGCCGGATTACCATACTTTAGACGAACGGTATGTCGATAGTTTGCTGTATAGTATCATCCTTACCCCCATATACGATTATAGTACTGCCACTTTGGATGAAGCGCTAAACACCGGACTTGTGTCCATTATACGATCTGATTCCTTAAGGGCATTGCTTTATACTGTACATCAAAAAATAGATGAAATCAAGGATTACGAACTAGAAATGACGAATAACATAGAAAGCGTAGTCCTCCCCTATTTACATAATGAAATATCACTTTTTCAGATAGATATGAGATTTAATACGAGTACCTTATCACATTTGGAGAATAAGTTAAACGAAGTAGATAACCGAGCCATTCTGACAAAGCGGCAGTTTCAAAATATGGTGGATGAATCTTTTTTTACTATTGAGACCCTCATATTGGGGTATGAGGGTCTAGAACAAACCTTGAAATTAACCTTGGATAATCTACGTACAGAAATAAAGGAATAGTTAAAATCGTGTAGGACCCATATAAAACTATGTCTTCGAACACCTCCCTCCCATTTTCCCAGTATTCTCGAAAGCAGTCCACCAAGACGGAGTACGAACAAGCTGCTAAGAATATGCTGAATTCATGATCTTCCCGACATAAACAAATAGGGATTTAACAGACATCAATGGAATACTAATTACTACGGAGAAATCGGACTAATGCTTAACTTTACGCAAAGTACACGGAACGGTTCCAACCAACCTTATCCGTAGATTATAAAATTGTGTACTTTTGCTGTGCATCGAATAAAACTATTATCATGAGAAGATTTAACCATTTCATACCAAGCCTTATCTTACTTTTGATATTGGCTTCTTTTTTTCACGCTACGCTATACGCACAAAACGAAATTACCTTAGAGGATTTATTTGTGAACTACAGATACTATCCGAGAAGATTGCCTTCTTTTCGCTGGATGAAAGATGGTCAGCACTATACTGTCCTAAGGGAAAACAAGGTGATAAAATACGATATTCTAACAGGAAAGGCTGTTGAGGAGCTTTTGGATGGAGCCCTATTGGACACCACTATTTTCGAAGGGCGGATAGAGTCGTATCATTTTTCTTCGAATGAAAAGAAGTTGTTATTAACGACCGGGTCCGAGCAAATTTATCGAAGATCTAAACGTTCTTTTTTCTATATATTTGACTTGAGCACAAAGACATTACAAGCAGTGGCTCCCGGAAAGAAGATCCGATATTGCACATTTGACCCTTCAGCTGAGAAGGTGGCGTACGTGTATGAAAATAATCTTTTCATACTTGATCTTAGTTCAGGAGCATTGACACAGATTACCAAAGACGGAAAATACAATGCGATCATCAATGGGGCTTCAGATTGGGTTTACGAAGAAGAATTTGGCATAACCAGGACTTTTGAATGGTCTCCGGATAGTCGGTATATCGCATTTATGCGGTTCGACGAAACAGCTGTACCGGAATATACTATGATGCGTTATGAAGATCGAAGTTATCCGCAGTATGTTACCTTTAAATACCCCAAAGTCGGGGCCAAAAACAGCATTGTAACCGTGCATTTATATGACCTAAAAACGGATAAATCAATGCCCTTATTCACAAAGGATTCCACCTATGAATATATCCCCCGAATCAAATGGACACCTGATGCTACATCCGTATGTGTATTTCAGATGAATCGCCATCAAAATATGCTCCAATTGTTCTTGTATGGAGTTCAAGGCGGACGTCGATTAATGTTGACAGAAAGTAGTCCTTATTATGTTGACATTCACGACAATTTAACGTTTTTATCCGAAGGAAGGGGGTTTATTTGGACAAGCGAAAGAGATGGATATAATCACTTATATCTCTATTCGATGAAAGGAAAAATAATATCGCAACTTACAACGGGCTCTAATGAAGTGACCAAGGTTTATGGGCTCGATGAAAATTCAGGTGACCTCTATTATCAAATAGCATCTGAGGACGGTCTCGACCGGTATCTGATGAAGGTAAATATTAAGACGCATCGGGTATCTACTCTCCAAGATCATAAGGGAAATAACAGTGCCCAATTTTCTTCTACCTTTGACTATTATATATATACATTTTCTGATGCCAATACCCCTCCGGTATATAGCGTACTCCAAAAAAATGGGCGAGCTGTGCGCGTATTGGAAGATAATGGAAGATTGTTGACCGCATTGCAAGGCGAGCGCTTGTCCCCGGTTCGATTGCTAAAGGTGCCCGGAGCAGATGGGACACTGCTCAATGCCGCGATTATTAGGCCGGTAGATTTTGATTCAAGCACACAATATCCATTACTGATGTACGTCTATGGAGGACCGGGGAGTCAAATGGTGCAAAACAGCTATAGTAGTTTTGGCAATTACTGGTGGTATCAGATGTTAGCCAATGAAGGGTATTTTATAGCTATTGTCGACAACCGAGGGACGGGGGGCCGAGGTCGCACATTTAAGAAGATGACCTATTTACAGTTGGGTAAGTATGAAATAGCTGACCAAATTCACGCCGCTAAGTATCTAGGGCAACGCTCGTATATCGACGCTTCGAGAATAGGAATTTGGGGATGGAGTTACGGTGGGTATATGTCTTCACTCGCTATTCTCAAAGGCAACGATGTGTTTAAGATGGCCATGGCCGTAGCGCCAGTCACCAATTGGAAGTGGTACGATTCCATCTATACAGAACGCTATATGCGGACCGAAGAGGAAAATCCGGGAGGATATCACGATAACTCCCCGGTATATTTTGCAGACCGATTAAAAGGGAAATACCTCATTGTACATGGTTTAGCAGACGACAATGTACATTTCCAAAATTCAGCTGAAATGACAAAACAGCTCATCGCCGCCAACAAACCCTACGAAACATTGTTCTATCCCAACAGAAATCATGGCATCTATGGAGACCATGCCAGAATTCACTTGTTTACAAAGTTAACGGATTTTATACATAAAAACTTATAGAGTAATGGCCAAGAAGGCGAAGAAGAATGAAGATTGTATCATAGAGATAAAAAACCGAAAGGCAAGTTTTCTCTATAAAGTGGTGGAGCAGTTTGAAGCCGGGATTAGCCTTCAGGGGAGCGAGATTAAATCCATTCGCCAAGGCAAGGCCAATCTCAATGACGCCTATTGTACATTCAAGGGCGATGAGCTCTATGTGATTAGTTTGTATATAGCAGAATATGAACACGGAGGACACTACAACCATAAACCCCGAAGGGATAGAAAACTATTGCTTAAAAGACATGAGCTTAAAAAGCTACAGAAGAAAGTGAAGGAAAAGGGATTCACCATTGTTCCCTTCAGACTTTTCATCAATCTTAGAGGATTTGCTAAACTTGACATTGCTCTGGTGCAAGGAAAACGATCGGTCGACAAGAGTAAAAGCATAAAAGAAAGAGATATAGCGCGTGATATGGATCGCCAACTGAAGCGATATCGTTAAACTAATGGTGGGACACTTGCCTCCATTCTGCAATATACCCTCTCTCTTTATCCAATAACTGTGGAGGAAGACTTGATTGGATTTCTTGTGTGATTAGAGTTAAGATTTTCTTTTTATAATAATTGCGCGTAAAAGCCAAGCTAACTTCCCTAAGAGGAGTGGCAGAAGAAAATCGTTTGACACATGCAGGGGGATTAGGTTTTGGAATAGCTAATTCAGGTATCAAGGTATATCCTCCTTCAATTTCTACCATTTTCATAAGTGTTTCAAGAGAGCCACTATCAAATTGGAAGTGTTTTCGCTCTGATTCATCAGGTCGATAGCCACACAGATTGAGTACCTGAGATCGGAAGCAATGACCATTATTGAGTAACCAGAGGTCTGGACTTGCTAAAAGATTGGCATCCAAGTGCTCCCTATGGGCCAAAGGGTGTACATTGTTAACATACAATACCATTTCTTCATAGAATAGTGGCTCCTCGACTATTCCCTTTTCATTTAAGGGGGTTACTAAAATTCCAACATCGATGGTTTCTCGCTGGAGCTGATCTATAATTTCGTCGGTAAGGAGTTCTTTTATTGTAAGGTGTACGTCTGGATATTTATCCGTAAAAATTCCTATAAATAGAGGGAGTAAGTAGGGTGCAACAGAGGGAATAATGCCAATGGTGATGTCACCGGATATGGTGTTATTATAATCATCAATGATCTCATTTATTCTTTTTGATTCGGCGAGTATAATACGCGCTTGTCGAATGATCGCATTACCGATTTCTGTTGGGAGGATAGGCTGCTTGGAGCGATCAAAAACGATGATGTCGAGCTCTTCTTCCAGTTTTTTAATTTGCATACTAAGCGTAGGCTGGGTAACAAAGCAATGTTGGGCCGCTTTTACAAAATGCCTATGGGTATCTACAGCTACAATATATTCGAGTTGTATCAATGAAATCATGCACAAATATAGATAATTTCTATTAACACATAAAAACAATCGATTTGACAAATAACATAAAGCGACATATCTTTGCACCACGTTAGCAAAAATTTCATTTAACATTAAAACTTATATCATATGGAAGAAAGACAAGAAATTCAGATGAATGTTATGCCGAGAATCGGAGATCAAGCTCCTGATTTCGAAGCCATGACCACAAAAGGGAAAATTAAATTTTCCGAGTATGCCCAGGACAAATGGGTATTATTATTTTCTCATCCGGCGGATTTTACACCGGTTTGCACGACGGAAATGTCCGGGTTTGCAAAGCGAAAAGAGGAGTTTGCAGCTCTGAACACAGAGTTGATGGGATTAAGTATAGACAGCATACATTCTCATTTAGCCTGGGTCAATAATGTACGCGAAAAAACAGGAGTGTATTTTGACTTCCCGATCATCGCAGACATCGACATGAAGGTAGCTAAGCTCTATGGAATGTTACAACCCAACGAGAGTGAAACAGCTGCTGTCCGAGCGGTATTTTTTATAGATCCCTCTAAGAAAATTCGATTGATCATGTACTATCCACTCAATGTCGGTAGAAATATGGATGAGATCCTAAGAGCCTTGAAGGCTTTGCAGGTTTCAGATGAAAATGGGGTAGCGATGCCGCTAAACTGGACGCCGGGAGACAAGGTAATTATCCCTCCGCCTAAGAATTTGGATGAGATGAATCAACGATTGGAAGATACCAGTTGTGAGCGAATTGATTTTTACTTATGTAAAAAGAGCTTATAAACTAAAACGTGTATTATACATCGGCTCTATCAATATGTTGATAAAATACCCGATAAATCTTCGATTTGTCGGGTATTTTATTGCAATATAGCAGTGTAAGTACAGTATTTTCACCATTAAAGAGAATAAAGAGTCACTTTAATCAAGAGAAAAAATCCAGTTGGCTAAAGCCACATCTGCAGTGTGATACAAATAGCAATTCAGCCATTTCATACTAGAAACAATTAGACAATACAGTATACATCTCTTTAAAAATTTCTAATAAATGGCTATTAAATGTATTATAAATTTTCGGTAGCTAGGTAACTGCTTCGCTATCACATATGAGAATTTCTGGCGCAGTCTACTTTATCTCGCAATACGGCTCCACCCCCAACGAATAGCTACCAGAATTGCGACAAAGATGAAGAGGACATATTGAAACGGCATATAAGAAAAGACTAAAAGACGCGTTCTGTCAAAGATCCACATAAGCATTAGGACCGCAGCAATCATGACAAACAATCCCGAAAGACGATTAAACCCGGGGATATATTCGAACGATACATTCCTGCGGATAAGCCAAAGGGTAAGCGCCATGGAAATAACAGGTAGAATTTGGGTATAAATATTGGTATCCAGAATACTTTGGCGCTCAAATAGGAAAAGATACACGGTTAGAAAAACCCCAAAGATGGCCGGTATGACACTGAGATATATGAGAAGGGTATATAGATTTTTCCATGGTGTCAAATGCCCTTCCCCGCGTCCCAGCCAGCCAGCCAGTAAAGCCGTGAGCGGTACCGCTAAAAAATAGAACATGACAACAATGGGATTATCGGAAAGCAATTGAAAAAGGGCTCTAAGCGTCATGATATATTTTTGGACAAAGTAAAGGAAGTTTTCTGTCAAAAGAGGCATTGGATCTAAAAAAAATATCACTTGCCCCCTCAGGCAAAGTATTCCTTTTCAAGGATA
The DNA here is from genome assembly GCA_026983735.1 of Saprospiraceae bacterium. Lineage (GTDB taxonomy): Bacteria > Bacteroidota > Bacteroidia > Chitinophagales > Saprospiraceae > JALSTN01. The sequence continues at coordinate 14,665 of JALSTN010000078.1, forward strand.
TCTACATATAATAGAAAGTTATATAATATAACAGATGATAAAATAAGTATTTTAAATATTAAAAATTATTATAATATGAAATGTTTTACCTACCTTTGCAACTCATAGCGAATGCGGTTGTTATAACAATGTAGAGCCGTGATTAGTAGAGTAAAAAGGTAAAAGTTATGTTACAGCAGAAGATGGCCCAGAAGATGGTGCACAAGCTATCTCCCCAGCAGATTCAACTCATCAAGTTGTTGCAGGTTCCGACTGCGTTATTGGACCAACGAATACAGGAGGAATTGGAGAGCAACCCTGCTTTAGAAGTTGCCGAAGCGGGACAAGAGGAACAACAAGAAGATCTCTATCCTAGCACAGAAGAGAATTATAGTACAGAGGGAGACAACGCAGAGTTGAGTAAGGATGACTTTAGCACAGAGGATTATATTCAAGAGTACATAGAGGATGATCCCGGCAGCTATCAGATGCGTTTAGAAGAATCCAATATTGACGAAGAGAACAAGTCTATGCCCATAAAGGTAGAAATGACCTTTCATGACTATCTTCTACAACAGTTGGGAATGTTGGATATAAAAGACGAGCGAAAGGTTAAGATCGCTGAACAAATTATAGGCAGTATAGATGAAGATGGATATTTGCGAAGGGAACCGGATGCCATTGTAGACGACTTGGTATTTAGTATGGGAATTAGCGCTACGGAAAAGGAAGTCAACGATATCCTTAATAGAATCAGGCAATTTGATCCGCCAGGTGTAGCCTCGATGGATTTGAAAGAATGTTTACTACGCCAATTAGAAGAAAAGAGGAAAAATCATGAAGCGTCGAATGCTGCCTTGGAAAATGCTTATCATCTCTTAGACAAATACTTTGATGCCTTTTCCAAGAAACACTACGATAAACTCAAGAGACAATTAAATCTAACCGATGAAACACTACGGGAAGCCATCCAGGAGATTCTAAAACTCAACCCAAAACCGGCAAGCGGGTTTCTCAAGAGTAATTCCTCTTCCTCCAGTATGTATATCATACCGGACTTTATCATTCACAATAGGGATGGTGAGCTCGAGCTTACTTTAAATAATAAAAATGCACCTGAACTACGCATCAATAATAAATATAAGAATATTCTAAACAATTTTAATGACAAGAAGAAAAATGGTTCCAATTCCAAAAAGGATCAGGAAGCAGTGATGTTTGTCAAAACTAAAATTGATTCTGCCAAGTGGTTTATTGATGCTATTAAACAAAGACAACAGACTTTGTACCGGACGATGTATGCTATATTGCAAAGTCAAAAAGAGTTTTTTCTCACCGGAGATGAGAGTAAGATAAAGCCCATGATATTAAAGGATATTGCAGAACTGACCGGTCTCGATATATCCACCATTTCCAGAGTAGCAAATAGTAAATACGTACAAACAGAATTTGGAACCAAATTGCTTAAGGATTTCTTCTCTGAATCTGTTACTAAAGAAGATGGGGAAGAAGTATCTACATTGGAAGTTAAAAAAGAGTTGACGAACATCATCGCCAACGAAGACAAATCTAAACCCCTGTCAGATGAAAAGCTCAAAGAAGCACTTCTAAAGAAGGGGTACAACATCGCACGTCGAACGATAGCTAAATACAGAGAGTCTCTGAACATTCCTGTTGCTCGATTAAGGAGAGAACTATAACGGATAAAATAGAAGCCGCTTAAAAATCAGAAGAGTGTTTACATTAATTTTTCAAATAATTGAGCGCATACTTGAAAGATTCCATCAGGCGCCTATTGGATAGTCCAACACCTACCTGCTAGATTCCCAATTCCGGTCTTTTACCCTTCGTTTTCTTAAATATTTCTGTTATGTGTTTCAAAACATCCTCTTTGGGAGTGTCAGGGGGAATAGGTGGGTAGAATCTGACGATTTTATTTTCAAAATCAAGCGCAACAGGGATAATAGGGACTTGGGCCTTATGAGCGATATAATAAAACCCACTCTTAAGTTGATCTACCTTGCTACGTGTTCCTTCCGGGGTGATACTCAATAAGAATTCCGGTTCATTAGTAAAGATATTAACGACCTGTTCTACCATTCCCTGATGCTTATTGCGATCAACAGGATAGCCCCCTAACCACCGCATTAACCCTCCAATAGGAAATTTAAATAAGCTTTTTTTTGCGAGGAACCGAGTTGGGATCCGGTAGACTTTGCGTATTAAGAGACCTAGGAAAAAATCCCAATTAGAAGTATGAGGCCCCACAGCAAATACTGCCTTCTTGGCAGATTGACCGAAATGGATATGCTCTACTTTCCAGCCAAGAAAATGTATAACATATTTTAGCAGTTGATTCATGCAGTTATTGGCGTAAGTACACTATTTTAACTCAAATCTTCTCATAGAGTTCGCTACAGAAATTTATTCGGACTAAAGACTACACTAATTCAGAGTCGTAACCCAAGAATGAATCAAACTTTAAGACGGTATATATCTTCTACCACATTTAGGAGAACCACTTTTTACGGGATGGTATCCTTTGTATCCTTCCGGAAGGAGCAAATTATTGATATTCCTCACGGTAATTATTCTTCTATCACACATATTGAGTTGGAATTGAGCCTGAATAAAAATATATATTAATGGGATGCGCTTTTGTTTTCAGGGAGACTCGTCATCTGGTTTTTAATCAAGTATTGAGCAGACTGGTAAAGCACCTTTCCATAGTTTGCCATTTCATACCCTACCTTGGGATATTTAGAGAATATATCCTTATAGTCTTCACTCTGCAAAGAAAACAAATGAATCTCATTGCCATTTTCTTTGAGAATACAGAGGTAGTTCGTATCCAAAACACCTATTTTATCGTCATCATTGACAACGGCATAAGACCTTTTCTCTTTTAGAAGATCAATTCCCGGAGTATTATTGATATAAGGAATTCCAAGTATTCCCATCAAAGTAGGGAATATATCTATTTGTCCACCTATCTGCCTACATCGATGAGGAATACCGGGTAGGGAGGAACCATAAATAATCAATGGTATATGAAAGTAATTCAAAGGTATGTCGTAGTGAACATCAATGGGCACTCCATGATCAGCAACCCATACAAAGAGCGTGTTATCAAACCAAGGCTCCTTTTTACATTGATCGAAAAACTGATGTAATGACCAGTCTGCATACTCGACAACCTGATCTTTAATCTCGCTATTTCTAGGGGTAAAATAGGGTGGTATGAAATAAGGCCCATGATCACTGGCCGTCATAAATGTAGCCAAAAAGGGCTTCCCTGTACTAAAATGGTCGTTGATAATAGGAAGCGCAAACTTAAACATATAATCGTCAGGAACCCCAAGCGTAGTTTTTACTTCAGAAGCTGGATAATCGGCTTGCGAGATAATGTGTTCAAATGCATTTGCACGAAGAAAGCCTTCCATGTTGTCAAACTGACTGTCATGTGTTGTGAAAAACAAGGTCTCATACCCTAATTCTAGAAGAGTATGTGGCAATCCGTGGTACTGCATTATACGCTTTAAAGGATGTTGCCGGTACAATGCAGGGAACGAATACAAAGAACTAAAGAT
>JALSTN010000079.1 GCA_026983735.1 Saprospiraceae bacterium
AAGAGGTAGGAATAAGATGCTAAAGTTGTCCGGATCAGGTAAACGAAGGCACTTTTTGGAGAAAGTTTTTGATAATATTGAAAAAATACCACCTGATTTTTCAATTCCTATTGCATGAATTGGGTATTATAGAACGTAGGTGCTTTGGGAGCATTTCCTTACAAAAATCTATGGCAAAAGCCTTGTCGGACATCATCGCCTTGAAGAAACGGTCATGTGGAGTAAGCGGGGGTTTAGGCATAATATTAAAGGTGTTAAATGTGTGTTACAGGGCAAAGTTAAGAAAAAATTCGTAATGAATTGAGGATAACTTTTTTAGGCATTCGATATTTAGTTGACTAACAAGAGGTTAGGGTAATAATATCGAAAAAAGATACGCTTTTAGCATCGATGATTTTGTGGACAGATACTATTGTCATAACTCTGTGTGAGATTAAATTTTTATAAAATTCAAGTTATTTTTATGCGTTCTGCTTCTTACTTCTCTAGTTTTGAACCATTCCGCATCGAATTACATTTGAGAATATATATTCGATGCATTCCATTAACCCAAACCGATCAAATGTTTACCTTTGGGCATTAATACATCAACTATGAAAGTAAAATTCTGTGGAGCGGCTCGATTTGTTACGGGAAGCTCTCATTTAATCACTTTGGACAATGGGTACAAGATCCTGTTGGATTGTGGACTATTTCAAGGCAAAGGAAAAGACATTTGGGAATGGAATAACGAATGGCGTTTTGATCCTAAGGACATTGATTGCCTTGTGCTATCTCATGCGCATATTGATCATTCCGGACGGATACCGCAGTTGGTTAAGGATGGATTTGCCGGTAAGATTTATTCCACCCACGCTACGCGCAGCCTTTGCAATATTATGTTGCTAGATAGTGCGATGATACAGGAGAGGGATGTGGAGTGGTTTAATAAGCGGCATAAGACCGCCATCTCCAAAGGGAAGAAGCGACGTCGGGTACCTTTGTATACGGAAGAGGATTTGCCGGAGACGTTAAGTAGATTTGTAACTACGGGGTATGACCAGTGGTTGGATATAGGGCCGGGAGTTTCGATGATGTTTCGAGATGCCGGTCACATTCTGGGCAGTGCGAGTGTGACCCTCAAGATCCGACAGGAGGGCAAGGAAACATTAGTGGGTTTCACGGGAGATATTGGTCGACCGGAACGTCCGATTCTCAGGGACCCTATCCCAATGCCTGAGGTGGATTATATGATTGCAGAATCGACATATGGAGACCGGCTACACGAAGGGCATCCTGACCAGAAAAAGCATCTTCTCAAAGTGATTAAAAGCACTTGCGTGGAGAAGAAAGGGAAACTTATTATTCCGGCTTTTAGCGTAGGGCGTACTCAGGAAATCGTATATATGCTCGACCAACTGTCTAATGAGGGAAAATTGCCTAGAATTAAAGTATATGTAGATAGCCCACTTGCTGTTAACGCTACCCGCGTTTATGGGAATCATCCGGAATGCTACGATGCTCATCTTGTAGAATATCTGCTTACGGATGAAGACCCCTTTGGGTTTAATTCCCTCAAATATATTCGGAAAGTCGAGGAGTCCAAAGCCCTCAATGAATCTGATGAGCCTTGCATTATAATAAGTGCTTCCGGGATGGCCAGTGCCGGGCGTATTCGCCATCATATCTTTAATAACGTCGAACAATATCGCAACACCATTTTGATTGTGGGATACTGTAGCCCGGGTACGACAGGGAGATGGCTCAAAGACGGAGCGCAAGTGATCAAACTCTTCGGCGAATGGAAAAAAGTGGAGGCTCAGGTTGAAGTGATGGATTCGTTTTCTGCGCATGGGGATTATAGAGAGATGATCGATTTTTTGCGCAATCAGACAAAACGTGTTAAGCAACTTTTTCTTGTTCATGGGGAGGTCGATACACAGGAGGTCTATCGTAAGAAATTGTTAAATCTCGGCTTTGAGAAAGTTAATATTCCGGCCAAAGGACAAGTTTTTAATCTGTCTTGACGTTGGATAGAGGATAGGTTTGGTGGAAGGATAAAGTCAGATGGGTGGACGCGGATCCATAGTAGGCTAGCTGTATATGATATACCTTATCTTATCAAAATATAATTTTAATATATTGTATATAATTAGAATAAATACAGGTATTTGTGGTTGTAATTAAGTTTTAATTAAAAATAGATTGTAACCCGCAGATACAAGAACATAGTAAACAACTAAGATTTATGACTCAATTTTTTCATTCTAAATGGATTTTTGCAACCGTTTTATTGGGGCTTTTAACAGCCTGTTTACCCGACATCCAAGAAGTAAAGATTGAAAGGGATAAAATAAAAGTGGCTGTTCCATTGATTGATTCCAAAACCAATTTGGATAACCTGTTCGGTAAATTGGGGAGGTCGGATAATATCATCATTTACTCTAACGGCAACTTAGGTTTTGTCTATTCAGGTAATGTGGTAGAGATCAAGGGCCGAGACCTGTTTAAGTCATTCGGCCAGTTAGCATTTAGCTTATCCCAATCGGAGACAAATATAAATATCCCTATCCCAGATCAAGAGTTGGTCGAAGGCAAAATCGAAGGGGATACCATGCTTTTTCTTTTTCAGGGCAATCCGGACAAGTCCCCATTGGACTTTACACTGACGATGCCGACCATGATTTCCCCGGCTGGAGATCCTTTGGAAGTTAAGGCGCACTACAATGGCCAGCAGGTATTGAAAAAACAAGCGATCGGTGGGTACACCTTTGGGTTTAATCAAGGGAATAACTTTCCTGTCAACGTGGATGCCCGTGATGATCAGGGACAAAAGGTTGAAGATTTTGGAACGGTGTGGCTGGCATATGATACATTGTATTTTTCATATATTAAGGGATACTTTGGCAAGGATGATTACGAGCTTCCACAAGATACCGTCGTCATCGATATCTTCGATCAATTGGAAGAGGGAGGTGTTTTTTTTAACGATCCTAAAGTGACGGTAGAGATAGAGAATTCATTTGGTTTTCCGGTCAATGCTACGGCTCAAAGGCTGAAAGTGCTCAATAAGAAGCACCAAGAATTTACGTTGTCGAGTCCATTGATCGACAACGGAATTGAGTTACAATACCCCAATCTCCAAGAAGTCGGTCAGACGAAGAAGACCCTTTTCGAGTTTGATAAAAGCAATAGTAACATTTACGATGTATTCAATGCGAACCCTACACGTCTGATTTACAAATTTAATGGAGTGGGCAATCCCGATCCGAATAATCCGACCATTGGGTTTGCGACGGATTCGAGTTTTTTGCGGATGAACGTCCGGGTGGAGTTGCCGATTGATGGTTGGGTGGATCGATTTGTTATCTCGAAGAAGTCGGATTGGTCTTGGGATCCGGGCGACTTGTCCAAGTTGGATTCTGTGACCATAAAGTCCATCTTCAATAATGGACTGCCGGTGGAATTAAACACGCAGGTCTATTTGCTGAAGGATGACGAGGTTATTGATTCTATTTTTCGCCCTTCCGCCTGGGAGATCCAAGGGGCTCCAATCGATGGTGACGGGTACTCGTCCGGGCTTACGGAAAGTCGCAATAGTATCAAAGTAGGTCGTAAGGTGATAGAGCATATGGCCGAAGCAAATTACGCCCGGTATAAAGTAAAGGTCAGCACAAAAAATGCACCTCAAAGAAATTCTATCATCCGTAAAACAGATGAATTTGAATTGAAGCTGGGGGTCCTTGCTCAATTTTAAGATAATAGTAAGTATGTCCAATGAAAAGGGGCAAAATTCGAGAGAACGTCTACAAAATTGAATCTTTACTCAAATACAGTTTTCAACACAGAAAAATAAATATAAATAGTTCACAGATGAATAAAATAATTGCAAGCTTATTATTGTGTCTTTCCTGGGCTAATTCTGCACAAACTCAGGATTTGGGTTTGTATTTTATGGATGGAATTTGGCAGAAGAGCTTGGTTGTACCCTCTCATGATTTAGAGGGTAAACATTGGAGTATCGGGATAACCGGAGGCAGTCTGTACTTGTATAATAGGGGCCCCGGCATAACGGACATCGGGACGATAAATGATGGCGTATTATTGCT
>JALSTN010000080.1 GCA_026983735.1 Saprospiraceae bacterium
CACTTTGAGGATTGACCGGAAAATACCCTTTAAATACATTATTTTTTATGGTTACTCGCTCAAAACCTGCCTTACGGCATACCCAACGCAACCGCAGTCCTTCGATAAGTGTTTCCACAGACTTTGGAAGGGGACCAAATCGATCTTTAAGTTCCATAGCGAAGCGCTCCAGCCCCTCTTCTGTCTCTATTACATCCAATCTGGAATACAAACTCAATCGCTCTTGAATATTAGATACATAGCGATCCGGGAGGAGTATTTCTTCCTCTGTGTCTATGGTTACTTCAGTAACAAATTGTTGGCCTTGCTCCTTGAGTTGATCTTCATAAAGCGACTTATACTCATTGGTCTTAAGTTCCAATATAGCTTCTTCTAATATTTTTTGGTACGTGTGGTAGCCGATATTGGTTATAAAGCCGCTCTGCTCACCTCCAAACAAATTACCAGCACCTCGTATATCCAAATCCCTCATTGCGATATTCAATCCACTTCCCAAATCTGAAAATTCCTCCACTGTTCGTAAGCGCTTCCTCGCATCCGAAGAAAGTGTAGACAATGGGGGAGTAATGAGGTAACAAAAAGCTTGCTTGTTGGATCGGCCGACTCTTCCTCTCAATTGATGCAAATCACTCAAGCCATAGTGATGTGCATTATTAATTAGCATGGTATTGGCATTGGGGATATCCAGTCCCGTTTCAATAATGTTCGTAGAGACCAATACGTCGTACTCCCTATTAATAAAGGCAGTAAGTACTTTTTCCAATTGTTGGGCTTTGAGTTGACCATGTGCTACCCCGATAGACAGATCCGGACACAGCTTTTTAATCAAAGCGGCGATATCTTGAAGATTGCGGACCCTATTATGCACAAAGAATACTTGCCCTCCCCTATTTATTTCATAATAAATAGCCTCCCGGATTAAATCTTCAGAAAACACTCTGCGCTCCGTATGAATGGGCTGCCTATTAGGAGGAGCTGTATTAATAACTGAGAGATCCCTGGCTCCGAGCAAACTGAATTGCAAAGTCCTGGGAATAGGTGTCGCAGTCAATGTCAAAGTATCGACATTTATTTTGAATTCCCTTAATTTTTCCTTGGCTGCCACACCAAACTTTTGTTCCTCATCGATAATTAACAATCCCAAATCCTTGTATCGGATGTCCTTGCTCAATAGTGCATGTGTACCGATGAGAATATCAATTTGCCCTTGCTCCAGCTTTTTAAAAATCTCTTTCTTTTCAGCAGTAGATTTAAATCTGTTGATATAATCTACATCTACGGCAAACTCCTCCAATCTGCCCCTAAAGGTATAGTAATGCTGAAGCGCAAGTATGGTAGTAGGAACCAGAATCGCTACCTGCTTACCATCCGTAACTGCCTTGAATGCGGCCCTTACGGCAATTTCCGTTTTACCAAACCCTACATCTCCACAGATAAGTCGATCCATCGGATAGGGTTTTTCCATATCTTCTTTCACTGCTACTGTAGCTTTATATTGGTCTGGGGTGTCTTGATAGATAAAAGAAGCCTCTAGCTCGTGTTGCAAATACCCATCCGGAGCAAAAGCATGCCCTTCTGCGGATTTTCTCTTTGCATAAAGCTGGATGAGATCCACCGCGATCTCTTTAATCTTGCGCTTTGTTTTATTCTTGAGATTTTTCCACGCATCACCGCCTAATCGGTGAAGCGTCGGCAAAGCGCCATCTTTACCAACATACTTCGATATTTTATGCAAGGCATTGATGCTAACATAAAGCACATCATTATTCTTGTATATCAACCGTACAGACTCTTGTGTCTTTCCGTTCACCTCCAATTTTTGAAGACCGGAGAACTTACCTACTCCATAATCGATATGGGTAACATAATCGCCGGGCTGCAACTCCTTTAGCATGCGTAGATTCATCGCTTGAGCACGGGTAAATCCCTGCTTTAGTCGGTAACGATGAAATCGATTGAATATCTGATGGTCCGTATAACACATCACTTTACTATCGCGATCTACCCATCCGGCTCGAAGTGCTTTGGGGATGGGTTTAAAGCGAACCTTCGCCTCCATATCTTCAAAGATATGTTGAAGCCGATCTATTTGTTTGACGTTATCAGAAAATAGGTAAATCTCATATCCCTCCTTCGCCCCAGCTTCCAGATTTTCAATAAGTAGCTTGATGTTTTTATTGAAATCCGGTTGGGGTTGGGTATGAAATGATAGGCTATCGGCTTGTATTGTTGAATGAGCTCCGTAATAAATCACCGTATGCTGCTCGATAGAGGAGAATACTTCCCTCGGAAAAACAGATACATAATGTGAAAAATAATTGCGAATTTCTTCAGATTTATCTACCCTTAGCCCCGGCAAAACATGCTCTATCTGATTATAAGTTTCTAAGAGCTTGTCTAACAATATATCCGGATTGGATATCCACACCGATGAGGTACTAGGGAGCAATTCTAGAATGTTTAGTTTCTTTTCAGGTGCTCCTTGACCTACCTTACCCGATAACAAAGAAATACGATGCAGTTCCTTGATAGAACATTGATCCATAGGATTAAAAGTACGAATACGCTCAACTTCATCATCAAAAAACTCAATTCTATAAGGCCATTCGTTCTCAAAGGAGAATACATCTACAATTCCCCCTCGGATAGAAAATTGACCGGGTTCATAAACAAAATCCGTACCTTCAAACCCATACTCTACCATCGTCTCAATCAAAAAGTCAATATCGAGTTGGTCCCCTTTCTCTATAGATATCTTGTTTTTTTCAAGAACTTCAGGAGCTACCACCTTTTCCAACAAAGCTTCCGGATAGGTGACGACCAATATGGGATTATCCCCTAGGAGCGTGATCTTATTGACAATCTCCGTCCGACTCAAAACATTGTTTTGGTCTATCTCTTCAAAATTGCCCGTTCGCCTAAATGCATCATATAAAAAATACACCCTACCTTCCTTGTTCAGGGCAGTCAGATCTGTGTAGAGATAGGCCGCATCCTCTTTGTCTTCCGCAATGATAAAACACAGATGAGGATGTACGCTAAATAAAGTGGAAAGGACAAAACTCACCGATGAACCTACCAATCCGGAAAGATTAAGAGAAGTAGGAGTTTCCCTGTTGAGGGCATTTTGCAATTCTACAATTTGTTGAGAAGAGGAATACTTCTCAAACAACTCATTCAAAACATTCACCGGACAAAGGTAGTTGTTTCCCCATCTATAAGCACTTTTTTGCCATCAATTTTTAAATGTCGGATGGAGTTAGATAATACCTATTAATTTAATGTACATTTGTATTCTGCATACAGCTTTGAAGGCCCAAACGCAATCAACAAATATTAAAGATGTTACCAAGAAACATTTATCGATGTCTTTGTTATTAATCCAACTTATCCTCAATGCCCTACCGGTCATTCTAGCAGCGATTCTACATATGATCGTAGTTAGAAAAGGCTGGTTCAAAAAATGGATGTTGCCCTTAGATGGAGGACGTATGTATCGGGGACATCGTATATTTGGTGAGAATAAAACGATACGAGGCCTGGTAATAATGCTATTGGCCTCTATTCTATTTACATGGATCTATTATGCATTCCTACTGGAATACCAAAGTTTAGAGAAATACAATTTGCTCAACTTCCAGCAGTTTGGTCCGACGATATACGGATTAATATTTGGATTGGGATACATTCTGGGCGAGCTACCCAATAGTTTTATAAAACGTCAAAAGAATATACCCCCCGGGCATTCTCCGTTAGGATTATTTAGATTAATCGATCAATTGGATTCTGTAGTTTTTATCCTGTTAATACTAGTGTTTTTCTCCTCTTTCACTTGGAAACACTTTTGTATAGGCGTAGTATTTTATGGTGCTATTCACTTGGGGATTAACTATCTTTTATATCTTATAGGCATCAGAAAGGAAGCCTTTTAATTTGTCCTTTTTATTGCCATTCTCAATGCTTCGCTTGCCGTTCTAACCCGAATCCTCCATTAGATTAACAGTTCGGGAGTGAAGAAGGGCACTGCTTTGGCATTCACGCAGAGATGATTATAATACCGTTCTGTATGAAAAAATT
>JALSTN010000081.1 GCA_026983735.1 Saprospiraceae bacterium
ACGGGTAGAAATCATTCGGGACTTGAGGTTAGGGGAATTTGATGTTCTCGTCGGGGTCAATCTCTTGCGTGAGGGCCTCGACCTGCCGGAGGTCTCTCTCGTCGCTATCTTAGATGCCGACAAAGAAGGATTTCTTAGAAATGAAAAATCACTGACCCAAACTTCCGGTAGAGCTGCTCGAAATTCCAATGGGATGGTTATCTTCTACGCCGATAAAATCACAGACTCTATGCAGCGTACCATAGACGAAACCGAGCGCCGAAGAGCTATACAGATGGCCTACAACAAGGAACATGGGATCACTCCTAAAACCCTATATAAGACCAGGGAAGAGATCTTGAGTAAGCAGTCTATCCTCGACATTCGCGCTGCTACCCCCAAGGCTTATATCCCTGCAGATAAACCGGATATCGCAGCAGACCCAATCGTCAAATACATGTCGCGTGATCAGATGGACAAACTCATCTCCGAGACCGAGCGCAAGATGAAAGATGCGGCCAAAGACCTTGACTTTATTACCGCAGCTCAATATCGAGATGAACTCTTTGCCTTGAAAAAACAGCGTAAAAGCGCACTGGGATAACGGAGGTCTCAGTGACTTTGCCCGTCGAATTCTGTCCTCTTGCAGGAGCTTTGGCTTTTTGTAGCGTTAAAATTAATGCTCGATAGTTGGATTATTTACCAATAATCGTATATTTGCCATTAAATAGCATATGAAACGAACATGAATTTTATTAAACATAAATTTCATACAGAAGTATGTCGATAGTATCTGTCCATAAAATCATTCATGCTGAAAGCGTATCTTTTTGCGATATTTTCACTTTTTTAAAATCAATGATACTCAGGCATCACTGATCTAAAAAAAGATAAAAATCTCATCAAAAATCTACTACTTTCATCTATTAAGCACTTTATGGTCAGACACTATGAAAAAACTCATGTGAGAGCGAAGCGGTTCCATAGCTGCAGGAAATTTATAATACATTTATTTTCAATTTATTATAAATTTTTAAAGATATGAAATGGTTGCATTGGTTGTAAAGAGGGATGGGTGGAGTGTTTAATTGCGAGTATTGCCGGTATGAAATGGTTACATTGGTTGCAAAGAGGAGCGGACGGAGTACTTAATTATCAGTATTTCCGGTATGAAATGTGTGTGCATCTGATTCGTCCTAAAACACATATGGATCTTGGTAAATTATCCTTTTGTGTACTTTTATGATTAATAAAACGCGTACTCGTTCTTATAAATTACAACATTGATCAATGGTGTTAGTGTACATTTTGAGCAATATTTCTAAAGTATAAAACAAACCGTTATGTGTGGGAGATATGTCATTAAAAGCAGTTTAAAGGTAGTCGAAAAGCGTTTTGATGCAGTAGTGCAGGAGCCGGAACTATACGCCCCGAGCCCCAATGTGGCCATCGGAGAACCGGCACCGGTTATTCTAAATCGCGCCCCTAAGCAGATCGTGTTTTACCACTTTGGATTAACACCTTTTTGGGCTAAAAAGCGGATGTACATCATCAATGCCAGAAGTGAAGGCGACCACAATAAGGACAACTCACCCCTTTATACAGGGGGCATGGGAATATTGCAAAAGCCAGCCTTTCGGAAGCCGATCCGCTCTCAGCGGTGTTTGGTCATCGCGGATGCCTTTCTCGAAGGTCCTAAGGACAAACGCCTATCCAAACCTTACGTCTTTTATCCGTCCGTGCATAAGGGGCCATTTGCGATGGCGGGAATTTGGGATGTATGGCACCATCCGGAGACAGGAGCATCTTACGGTTCCTTTGCGATTATCACTACCGTGGCCAATGAGCTTGTCGCTTCGATGGGGCACCATCGATCCCCGGTCATACTCCGGCCGGAGCAAGAACGGCTTTGGTTGGAGGACAGGGTGCCGCTCAGTGACATCACCGCTATGTTGCACCCCTTCGATCCAAGTCTTTTCAATGCATACCCCATCTCTCCTGAGATTAAATCTCCGCGTGCGAAGGACTTCGAACTCCTTCGCCCTATAGGGCCATCCTTGCGCGAGGATGCTGAATACATTCTCTATCAGGATATCGTCTTAGAAGGCATGGGCGCTTCTCCTGCTCGCCGGCGTAAGCTTGACAAAGAGTAAAAGCATCTGCCGTGATACTCAATGCACATACCTATTACAGCCTTCGATATGGGTGTTTCTCTGAGGTAGAACTCCTTGAAATGGCGCGGGACAATGGATACCATTCGATCGCATTGACCGACGTTAACAATACCTCCGCTTGTTTGAATTTTTTAAGGATTGCACCGCAGTATGGATTGCATGCAGTTGTCGGCGTAGCCTTTCACAATGGCCATTCTGCATCTCCTCAATACGTGGGGTTGGCTTCTTCCAACGAGGGGTTCTATCACCTCAATCGTTTTTTGTCCAACTATCTGCATAGCGGCACCCCTTTTCCCGATCGCGCTCCCCCCTTACCGGATGTTCATTTCGTGTATCCCTTGTCCAGATTTTATACCGAGTCTGCTGAGTCCCTGGAACAATTGCTCGACACATTGGCATTTACGGAGCGAGAATGGATCGGAATACGCGCGGACGAATTAGCGCACAAGCTGGAGTATTTCCGGCGGATTCCTCGAGAAAAAACAGTGATTTGGCACCCTGTGACGTTTAGACATAAGCGGGATTACAATGTACATCGCATCCTCAGAGCGATAGAGGCCAATACCCTTTTGAGCAAAGAGGATCCTGACACTGTCGCTCGTCCAGATGATCGGATGTGTACAAAGGAAGACCTCATCCGACCATTTCATACCCTACCTATCTTGATTCAAAATACGAAAGCCCTTCTCGATACCTGTCACGTATCTTTTGAGTTTTCCAACCCGGATACCACTCAAAACCAACAGACCTACACCGGAGATAGAAAGGAGGACGAGGCCTTGCTCCTTCAGCTCGCCCTAGATGGTTTGGAAAATCGATATGGAGAGGAGGTTACTCCTGCTATTATCGAGCGTGTGCATAAAGAACTCGAGCTCATCCGACATAAGAACTTTGTATCTTATTTTTTAATCAATTGGGATATCGTGTCCTATGCGCAGCGCAAAGGATATTTTTATATAGGGCGTGGAAGTGGTGCCAACAGTATTATCGCGTATTTGTTGGGATTGACGGATGTGGACCCGATAGAGTTGGATTTGTATTTTGAGCGATTTATCAATTTACACAGGACGAGTCCTCCGGATTTTGATTTGGACTTTTCCTGGAAGGATCGAGGAGATGTGACGCGGTATATCTTTGAGCGGTTTCCCCATGTAGCACTTCTGGCGACCTACAATACCTTTCGGTACCGGGGAGCTGTGCGAGAAGTGGCAAAGGTTTTTGGATTGCCGGGGGATGAGATCGATCAATTGGCCAAGGGGCGCATCAAAGGCTTTAGCAATGATGAACACGTTCGGCTGGTCCTGCATTATGCTTCTCTTCTGCAGGGGATGCCCAATCATTTGGGATTGCACTCGAGTGGGATTATCATTTCAGAGCGCCCGATACATTGGTTTTCTGCTACGTTTATGCCTCCGAAGGGTTTTTCGACGGTACAATACGATATGGTCATTGCCGAAGACATAGGGCATCACAAATTTGATATACTGGGGCAGCGCGGATTGCCCAAGATTAAAGACACCCTTGCTTTGATCCAGGAGAATCATCCCGAGGAAGAGGCGATTGATATCAGAGACATCAAACGATTTACTCGGGATGCATCCGTACGGCAACTGTTGCAAAGAGGTGATTGTATGGGGTGTTTCTATATTGAGTCTCCGGCGATGAGGATGTTGTTGTGCAAGCTTGGGACAGAGGATTATAAAGGTCTTGTCGCTGCGAGTTCGATTATTCGGCCCGGTGTAGCGCGGAGCGGGATGATGGATGAGTATATCTTGCGATCTAAATATCCCGATCGGGCCGGACGACGCGCGCATCCGATGATGTTGGAATTGTTGGAGGAGACCTACGGGGTGATGGTCTATCAAGAGGATGT
>JALSTN010000082.1 GCA_026983735.1 Saprospiraceae bacterium
CTTTCTCCTGGGGTGGCCCCCAGGGTATGCGGACTTACCGGTTAGATAAAGCATTGGAAGTGGCTGTTATCGTCATGGAACGCCGAGGCATGACATTCAATCAAAATTTACGAGCAGTACTTGAAGAAGTTTTTAAGCGATCCGCTCCCTATCGTCGGACAGATTGATCTTCCAACAGCTTTAAAATCTACAATGTGAAATCCTTTTTTTGGCGACTTTTAAGTTATTTTTATGATGTTCCGATCGAAACTGTAGCCGGTCGCGATGGTGTTATCTTGCATCTGTGCCTCTCCAGAGGCCAATATCAACTATACACCCGACATGCCATCTATTCTTATGGCTTACATTATGCTAATTTTTATAAAATTTTCAAGAAAATTGATATACAATCCTTTGCACCGGATGAGGTTCTAGTATTGGGATTGGGATTGGGAAGTATCCCTCTTATGTTAGAGCGCTCCTTTCATCTCCAGTGTGCTTACACTGCTGTAGAGTATGATGAGGCGGTCATTTACCTCGCCTCCAAATACGTATTAGGGTCTTTACAATCTAGCGTATCTGTAATGCAAGCGGATGCATACGCCTATATGCAGCATAGCACCGGGCAATATGATTTGATTTGTATAGATATATTTGTCGATGATATCATCCCCCCGGAATTCAGAAGTGTTTCCTTCTTGCAAGCTGTTCGTAAGCAACTGTCGCAAGGCGGCATTCTTCTATTCAATTGGTTGTATAGGGATAAACAAAGTCGAAGTGAAGCACAGCAATATTTTGATACGGTTTTTCGCCCGGTTTGCCCGGAAGGAGAGATGGTCATTCTTGGACTCAATGCGATGATGTTGGACCGAGAGGGTGGAGTGACCCATCTTTAAGTTTGTCCAAGCGTTCTATGCCAGATTTAGCAATTCTGCCTTAAATTGCTCTGCCAGCTGTTTGGCTTCAGAAGAAGTTTTAGCCTCTGTATAGATACGGACAATGGGTTCTGTATTAGAGGGCCGCAAATGCACCCAAGCCGTTTTGAAAAGTATTTTAGTGCCATCAATGGTCAGCACTTCAGCCTCCCCTTGATACTTTTGAGCGAGCTGTTCTAACATAGCGTCTAGGTTCCATTCATCATTTAGGTCGAGTCGATCTTTGTACATCTCATAGTGGGGGAGCTCCTCTTTCCATTGAGAAATACGCCCTCCACGTTTAGCTAATCCACTTAGAAATAAAGCGATTCCTGCCAGTGCATCTCTTCCATAGTGTAGGGGAGGAACAATCACTCCACCATTTCCTTCTCCGCCAATAACAGCATTGGTGGATTTCATCAGGGCTACGACATTAACTTCTCCTACAGCAGAGGCATGATATTCTCCCCCATGCTTAATGGTAATATCCGCAAGGGCACGAGTTGAGGAGAGGTTGGAGACGGTATCTCCCGAGTTGAGGGAGAGAATGTAATCTGCGATGGCGACCAGGGTGTATTCTTCATTGAACGGTGTGCCATTTTCATTCATGAAGACCAGGCGATCAACATCAGGGTCTACCGCAATACCGAGGTCAGCATGTTCTGTTACCACCTTTCTCGAAAGGGACTGAAGGTTTTTGGTAAGTGGTTCGGGATTGTGCTCGAAACGACCATTGACGGTATCGTTAATTAGTGTATACGTGCAGCCCAGTGCTTCAAGAAGAGGAGGAACACTTAGGGCTCCCGTCGAATTGATACAATCTACAACGATGTGATATTTCTTTTTAGAGATGGCTTCTTGCTGGACCCATTCCATGTCCAATATGGATGCTATATGTCGTTCGATCAGTCCTTCTATTCTTTGGTATCGCCCGAGATTTTCCACTTCTGCAAAGGACATCTCACGCTCTTTAATCGTATCCAAAATATGCTCTCCGTCTTGGGCAGAGATGAATTCTCCTCTGTGGTTTAAGAATTTTAGCGCGTTCCAATCGGCCGGATTATGACTTGCAGTAATGATGATTCCCCCTCTAGCTTTATACCACTTTACTGCCATTTCGATGGTAGGTGTAGTGGACAAGTCCGCATCATATACATCTATGCCCTGCATTCTCAAAGTATGAATAGCTAGACCCAAAACTATTTCGCCTGACATCCTTCCATCTCTTCCGATTACAACACTGGGTCGTCGGCCCGGTCGTTGTTTTAGCAACCATTGGCCATATCCGGCTACAGATTCAACGATATCCATGGGAGTAAGTCCCTGTCCGATAGGGTCGCCAATCGTACCACGGATGCCGGAAATTGATTTGATTAAAGTCATATTATGATTGATTTTAATATAAATAAAGTTACAAAGGTAATCATTTCACGGAGACCCGGCGCGATTCATTATTTGGGAGGACCAGATGGAAGTAAACGATGGGGGAACCTATCCGGAGGCGTCTGTATAGGAAGTGGGTTAAGTTGATTTAATAAAATAAATTAATTAGGGAAACCAAGGGTGGGTTTCAATAATTCGTGTTATCTTTGCACTCCCAATTGAAGAAAAGGGCAATAGTAAATACCCTTAAAAATAAACATATCGCGGGGTGGAGCAGTTGGTAGCTCGTCGGGCTCATAACCCGAAGGTCGCAGGTTCAAGTCCTGTCTCCGCAACACAGAAGCTCGTCAGTAATGACGGGCTTTTTTTATTGTACTCGAATGATTTGGGTACTGTCCCAAATTGTAATATACAGAGGGTATTTCTTTAGATGATGAAATTGGGCAGTTGAATTTTTCATCCTGTGCTTTGTTATCCGTGTTGTAATTGAATAAACTCCTGTTTCTGTTAGACGAGTGTTTAGATGATAAAATCGTGTTTCTAGTGGATGGATGTTGTTATCGGACATTTTTATTGCTTTGGGATACCATTGCCATTTTTCCCCAATCCGATAGGATTGATGTCTGAGGGTATCCTTACGCTCTTGAATCAAGTCGAGGTCCACTCTGATGAATCGTTCGGGGTCTCCTGTAGGAACTCGATGGCCTGCATATTGATTGGTTAACTCTAAGGTTAAGTTTAATGAATCTCCGATATGGATATTCTGAGGGAGCGGAGATAGTCTCACAGATAGCCCATTTTTAATTTTAGTGGGGATGGAGTCAAATTTTGGAATACCTGAGCCTTCAAAATAATGTTGATGTAGTTTTCTGATAGGATAATCAGGAAGTATTCGGCCTTGGCTTTCGGTCATATGACAATTAATGCAGGTCTTATGACCATAATAGGGTCCATCTCTCCATTCTTTTCCGGTCTCAAAGGTACAGACCAATAGGTCGTTGATGGAGACATGTGCATCATGGCATTGTATGCAAAGTTGTTCAGATAAGAAGAGGGAGTCGACGACAACTTTATGTGGGGCCAAGGTAGATCCGTTCAGCCCGATAATGGCTCCATCTCTGACATGACATACGGCACATGTAATACCCTCTTGTTGGAGTTTGCGATTGAAGGTGGGATTGGGCTGTTTGACCGGTTGATAGATATCTCCTCCCCTCAATCCGGTTACAATAAATTCCTGTTGGTTTTGTAAGGGGATATGGCAGTTGATGCAGAGCCAAGGACTGCTTTTTTTCTTAATCTCCACTTGAAATTGTGGGTCTGTCCAGGCATGTGCATGAGTGGAATGTCTCCATTGCTCGTATTGTACTCGATGACAAGTTCCACATGTATGTGCATCTATTCCTGCCAATCCTAGGGGAGGGAGTTGATAGGGGATAGCCATTTCATACCCTTCCCTTAGAGGAGAAATAGGGTCTCGGTCGCTCCACCCTAAACCTAACCATACCAGTCCAACTCCAGCAAGTACCAAGATTCCCAATCCCCATTTCTGCATTGTTATTCCTTTTTTATAGAACGCAAAAATACGAATTCTAAGGAAAGAAATGTCACATAAAATAAGGATAACGTTGTATAAGTCAAAGGTTTAATGTGCGTATTGCCAGGAGTTATTTAAGCTCCATAACCACAGGGCAATGGTCGGATTGCATCGCTTCATTGGCATGCCGCACATCGATAAT
>JALSTN010000083.1 GCA_026983735.1 Saprospiraceae bacterium
CGTTAAATGGTCCCATAGCTATGAGAAGTCTTTATGGATTGTTAATAATAGGGTGTTTCAATGTATTGAATGCATTGGGTCAGGAGGTGTTTGTTTCAGAAGATATCGGTATTCGGAATGATTTCGGGTATGAGATTCTCACTGGTTGGCCGGAGGATCAAGTGATGTTGTTTAGGGATCGATTGCTCAAGTACGATGTGGAAATGTACGACTCTACTCTACATCTCAAATGGGAGAAGGAAATAGACCTTCAAAGGGGATTTACAGCAATTATCGGGGTGGTTAAGTTGGATACTTCCTTTGCATTGCTTTATTCTTATCGACATGAAGGTCGTATTTTTATCGCAATGGATTACTTCGATTCGAGGGCGGAATTACTTCGTCAAACCACGCTTTATCAGACCTCCAGGGGCTTGGATTTGAGCTCGTTTAAGTGGGCGATTTCCGAGGATAATTCGCGGGGTGTTATCTTTTACAAGAAGGGGGATAAAGGATTATTTATTATCCCTGTCAACTTGAAATCTCCCCGAATGCGGTCCGCCATCGAGTTGACTTTTGAGGAGCAAAAATGGCGTAAATATTTTAAGGGCGTCGCGGTGACGAATGCTGGAGATATGGCTTTTGCATTTGATATGCCCCAGCGATGGTACTCGATGAAAGAGCGAGAATTAGCGGTCTATCTCATTAACTCTGAAGGTGAAATAGAGGTAATTAAGATCCCGCCGGATGAGGCCAAGTTGCTCAATACTACACTTAGTGTGGACAACCGAAAGCAACGATTTGTCTTGGCCGGTACATATGGAAAGGATAGGAAAAGTGAGCAAGCTACTGGATTTTGGGTTTTGAAGATAAGTGTTGCAGATACGAGTCGGGATGAAATTACATTTCTTCCCTTTTCTAATAATTTGGTTAAAAAGCTCACTGGCAACCGAGTCTCTAAGGGGAAGGGATACTTGGAGGTCACCGATATCGTCTTGCGTTCGGACGGGGGAGTGGTACTTTTCGGAGAGGTGAGAAAAAAGTATAAACGCAGGCCGGAACTCACTCGAAATTTAGATATTTCCGGCCCGGGTATGCGGGGCTGGATAGATTACTATTATGAAGATGTCGTCGCCATGTCAGTGCACCCCAACTCGGATAAACACTGGGAGGAAGTCCTTTACAAACATCAGTATTCTCAGGATGATGAGGCCATCTATTCCTCTTTTTTTATTATGAATAATCCGGCTATTCTCAGACTCCTGTATAATGATGATGTCAGTGGGAGTCAAACAGTGTCGGAATATCTGCTTTCTAGTGAAGGTGTTTTGGATCGCAAAACCCTTCTCAATACCACACGTCAGAAGCTTTGGTTGAGATGGAGAGATGCCTACCAGACAAAATACAATGAGCTCATCGTGCCTAGTCAAGGATATAATACATTGAATCTAGTAAAAATAAGGTTTTAAACATATGACAAAAAAACACCATTTCATACTAAAAATAGCTCAAATAGTACTGTCTATTTATGCATTGAATGTAAGTGCCCAATTCAATTTATACATACCTCCTAATTTTGATCGAGCCTATACCCAGCATAGCAGGAGCAGAGATGGAGCCCCTGGGGAAAAGTATTGGCAAAATAAGCCCTCTTACCGTATGCAGCTGAATTTTGACCCTTCGACCTATACGCTCGATGGTCATTTAGAGGTACGATATTCCAACCATTCTCCGGATACCCTAAAGGAGATTGTATGGAGTTTGCTTGGCGATATATATGGACGTAAAAGTTTACATGATTTCCCTCTAGATGTCAACCAACTAGGGGAGGGGATGCATATTCTCGAAATGAAGGTGGCTGGCCGGCCTGTGGACCTGAATAAATCTTTCAAACGTTCAGGGACCAACGGGACCCTAGCATTGGATGCCCCTCTTCTCCCGGGTGGGGTATTGTCTATGGAGGTTTCTTGGAATTTCACCTACCCGGCACATATTACCATTCGCAATGGGCATTATGGAGATAGCACTTTTCTTGTTGGACATTGTTATCCTAAGATCGCTGTTTATGATGACATAGATGGATGGGATAGGTCGGATTATCGGGGGTATGCAGAATTCTACGGGGAGTACGCTGATTATGCCGTATCCGTGACGGTACCGCCGATGTTTAAAGTTTGGGCAACGGGGAGATTTATAAATGCGGAGGAGGTTCTGCTCTCCAAGTATTATAGGAGATTAGAGCGGGCTCGGACATCGGGGGAGGTCGTTCACGTTATTACCAAAGAGGAAGCGGAAAAACGAGTTACTAAGCCGGGAGAAGCTATCACCTGGAAGTTTGAAGCGATGCAGGTGCCGGATTTTGCATTTGGGACTTCTCCTCGCTTTTGTTGGGATGCTCGCAAAGTAATGGTTGACACTCAAAACTCCCGTTCAGTCCTTGTGCAGACAGCGTATCCCCCCGAGCGCATTTATTATCCGCGATTGATCTATATGTTGGACACCCTGATGCGGCATTACTCTAGTGAGATACCCGGAATTCCCTTTCCATTTCCCATGATGACGATTTTTAATGGCAATGATGGGATGGAGTACCCGATGATGTGCAATAATGCCGAAGGCAATAGTTGGTCTTCTTCAGTAGGATTAGCCTATCACGAAGTGGCGCATAGTTATTTTCCATTTTATGTCGGGACCAATGAACGCAAATACGCCTGGATGGACGAGGGTTGGGCTTCGTTTTTTCCTCAGTTTTATTGGGGACTTCACGTTCCAGAGTTTGATTATTTCAAATCGCGGATGGAACGCTATTACAAGATGGCAGGGGATTATGATGAGGTGCCGCTGATGACATCTACACGGTTGTTGCACGACCGTCCTCCATATCGACAAGCGAGTTATAACAAACCGTTTTTTGCCTATGTTTATCTACAGCATCTGTTAGGGGAAAAAGTATTTGTAGGTGCACTGCGAGGATATATGCGAGATTGGGCGGGCAAGCATCCGACACCGTATGACTTCTTTTATTCGATGGAGCGATATTCAGGACAGAATTTGAGTTGGTATTGGCATGGTTGGTTTTTTGAACAGGGATACGCTGATTTGGGTATTGAGCAGGGGGAAGGCGCAACTCTTATTGTAAAAAATATAGGGGGGCTACCACTGCCGATACGGATAGTAGCCTTAATGGCCTCTGGAGCAAAGAAGACAATAACCCTCTCGTTGGACGCTTGGAAAGACGGAAGTACTTCGTTAGAGATTCCTCTACCTGCAAAGGATAGAATAAAAGAAGTGAGATTAGGAGACGAATGGATCATCGATGTCAACCCTTCGAATAATGTGTTAGTATTTCCGGTTAAAAACTGAGTTCTTCCCTAAAAGGGATAGGTCCTTTAAAAGCAATCATTTCGGTTATTAACGACTACCTGGTGCAGACTCAATATAAAAAAATATGTGGTATACCGGATGTAGAGTTTTACAACCTTCCCAGTGCACTTCATTCATCTCCATTAAAGGCCCCTAAGTTCCTGATGGAGACAAAAGCTCTACTAAATTATAGAATGGTCACCGAGCAACTCAGACATCGGCATTCCCCATCCTGGAATCTTACCTCCAAGTGTCTGATACATTGTTTTAAACCCCATTTTTAGGATGTAGGGGGTGTATCCCATTTTTAGGATGCTTGTTTTACCACCCCACCATTCATCTGTATGCATATAAAAGCCTTTGTGACTACCCATATCTCCGAAACAAACTACCATGGGATGAAGTGGTTTGACATGTTCATTAGATTGACCTTGCAGTTCATTGGCCAATACTTCTGAAGCGATTTCACATTCCATATGTCCCAAAGAGCCAAGTTTTGGGACAGTTATAGCTGCGGCATCTCCAACAGCGAAGATTTCAGGGTAGTCAGGATTCCTCATATACAAGTCCGTAACGACAAATCCCTGATCATCTGCAAATGGCTGCCCTTTCATAAAATCATGTGGTTCCCAGTTGGGAAATATAATTTTCATTTCAGCTTCAAGACTAGTGCCGTCTTTAAATTCAATACCCTCTTTATAGAGTCGTTTGATTCCAATGGTAGCTTTCTTATATCCATAGCCCATCTCCGTCATCATCGGCAAGAGTTGGTTTAAAATCGTCTCTCCTGCATCTTCGGCGATTACTTCTGCCGGTGTAAATACGGTAATCTTCGAAGCATCTCCTTTATCGTGTTCCTCCAGCCAATCTGCTAATGAAAATGCCAACTCTACAGGAGGGCCTTCACAGGCGGCAAAGGCGGTTGGTATATTAGGAAGTTTCGGACTTTTACCTTGTATGAAACGGTCTGAACCTATAGCAATGGGACCACCTTTATATTGGTTGAATAGATAATCCCTCACTTCATTACCATAGAATGTATCTGAAAAGGTATGTCCATACTCGGCAAAACCCTCGATCTTGTCAAAGGCTAACTTGCATCCAACCGCTATTACTAAGTAATCATATTCTAAAGACTCCTGAGCAGCGCCTTTTCTTTCATTGGGAGTGAAGTATACTTTCTTCTGATCTGGATCTATGGCTTCTATTTCTCCTTGAACAAAGCTAGTTCCATCTCTACGCAAATGCTTTTGGAAAGAAAACTCTAATGTATCTGCAGGATTGTGGTTGTTGAATACTTCTATTGGAATATTCGGTATGAAATTGATGTAATTTTTTCTGTCTATCACCGTTATATCTGCCTTGCCTTTTGCCCGGCTATGTAGGTATCTGGAAAAGGTGAGACCTGCAAAATTGCATCCAAGGACTAATACTCTTTTATTCTTATTCATATAGTGTAAATTTTTGTGTTTTAGAATGAGGGTTAAAATTGAAGTAAATTATGGAGTTTTGAGCCTAAAAGTGCTGCTAAAAAATTAAATAAATTTATCACATGGAAACGCCGCATTTTTATCTCTTTGTGAAGGTCAAATATTGCCGATATTTACCCCTGAGAAGTTATTCTAATGTACGTTTCCGGTTTATAAACGAAAAAGCAGCTTGGATGTTGGAAAAGGCACATGAATTTATCAACCCAATTGTTCTGTTGAAAGAGAAGTGTTAGATATTTGATTTTCCTATGCGTAATAGAACAATATCCGACCTCAAGAGAGGAAGAAGGATAAAGACGATAGGGATGCAAACCTTATGATAAAAGACCATTGTAGAAAATTCTATTCTAGTTAATAGAGGGCTTAGAAGTGAATTAATTGAACATACCTAAGTCACAATTCAACAAAACCTATACATTTGTGCATTATTTCATATTACTAAGTATTATGGCGTCTTCCAAGAGTATTCAGAAGTTAGTTAATAGCAAGATTATCAGCTATCTGTTGTCAAGGTTCAACACGAGTGGCCATACCTTTATGATAATTTTAGCCATTCTTATTGGGATAATTGGAGGCTATGGTGCGATTTTGTTTCGAAATACGATACATTTTTTTCAACATCTTTTTTTTCAATCCGGTCATGTTGATTTAGCCTATCTGGCTTCAATATCTTGGCAATATAAGTTATTGCTGCCTGCTATTGGTGGGCTTATTGTAGGTCCCATCATTTATTTCTTTGCAAGGGAAGCGAAAGGGCATGGGGTCCCTGAAGTGATGGAGGCTATTATACTTAAAGGGGGAGTGATACGACCAAGGGTAGTAGTAGCTAAAATTATAGCCTCAGCCGTATCTATTGGTTCAGGTGGATCAGTAGGCCGAGAAGGTCCTATTGTTCAGATAGGTTCTGCAGCCGGATCGGTCCTTGGACAAATTATTAAAGTGAAGGGGTCACAATTGAGAACGCTGGTAGCGTGCGGAGCAGCGGCCGGCATTGCGGGAACTTTTAATGCACCCATAGCAGGAGCGATATTCTCACTTGAAATTTTACTTGGGGATTTTGCTATAACTCAGTTTAGCCCGATTGTCATTGCCTCAGTGACTTCTACAGTTATATCTCGGCATTATTTGGGAGACTATCCGGCATTTATAGTACCTAAATATGAATTACTAAGCATTTATGAGTTTATTCCTTACTCGATTTTAGGAGTGTTGGCAGCGTTAGTGTCGGTTGTGTTTATTAATTTTGTGTATAAGGCAGAAGACACGTTTGATGCCATACCTATTCCGGAATGGATTAAGCCTGCCTTAGGTGGACTCATCATTGGTGCCATTGGGATTTATATCCCACACATCTTTGGAGTGGGTTATGAGACAATGGACCTTGCATTAAGTGGAAAACTCACATGGAGTTTTTTGTTGATGCTTATAGTAGCAAAATTATCAGCTACTGCAATAACCATTGGATCAGGAGGTTCCGGAGGGGTATTTGCACCTTCCCTCTTTTTGGGGGGTGCACTTGGAGGATTTATTGGGGTAGTGTCCAATATATATTTCCCGGAAATCTCAGCTACACCGGGCGCATATGCCCTAGTAGGAATGGGTGCGGTAGCTGCGGCCACTATGCATGCACCGATTACCTCTATCTTGATACTCTTCGAATTGACCAATGATTACCATATTATCTTGCCACTTATGACGGCTATTATTATCAGTGTGGTGATAAAAATGAAAATCAAGAAGGAATCCATATATTCATTAAAACTGGTTAGAAAAGGGTTGGACTATAAGAAAATTTCTCATCCAAATCTTTTAAAAGAGATCAAAATAGCTTCCCTCTATAAGACCAACTGTGTCAAAGTAAATGTTGATACTCCTTTTGAGGAGCTTTTAAAGCTGGTTAGGAGCAATATTCACTTAAATTATTTTGTAGTGGATGCGGAAAATAAGTTTTTGGGCATCTTGTCCCCTTATGAAATACGTCTTTTGGCTAGTGATTGTACTCAGGATACCTCTTCTCTTAAAGCTTTAGATCTTATTTTGGATAAAAAGGTATTCTTTACTCCCGAAGATACACTGGATAAAGTCGGTGGTATTTTGTCGAATATTATCTTAGATGAAATCCCGGTTGTCAATAACGCAGAGGAACAAAGGGTCATCGGGTATATTTCTAAAACTGAAGTGATCGCAGCGCACAACAAAGCTGTACTGAAAAAAGATATGCTCGATAGTGTTGGGAATCATATGAATTCTCAGGAAAAATGTAGAAAACTTCCTTTGGCGGAGGACAAAGTGATGTGCGAGGCTGAAGTCCCCGGTAAATATATAGGAAAAGCTCTGAAGGGAATTGATCTTCGCAAAAAATACGGTATAGAGGTTATTCTCATTAAGAGGCCCTATGATCCGGAGAACAAGGAAAAAGAACGGGTTTTTGTTCCTTCTGCTGAATACATATTTCACTTTGGTGATATTTTATTGATAATGGGAGATGAAGAGGATGTTGATGCGTTTAAAAAACTTTAATTTTCTCGGCATTTATTCTTAATAATCTGATCGTTTTTTTGATCCAGACCAGTGAAGTATACCGGGTATTTTTTTAGAACTTCTAATGTGGTCTTATTTGTAAAATGATGCTGTTGTTCCCCTTATGTTATTGTGATAAATATTGAAATTAAATTATTATATTAAATATATTGTAATAATTTTAATATAAGAAAAATAAAATTTTAGTAAGAATTAAATATATGATCGTTGGAGTTTGCTTCGTCCAATTGGGTAAAAGTATTGCCTTAATAAGTTGCTTCCAACTGTCTCCATTATTACATTTCATATCCGTTGTCAAGTAATCCTGAAACTTTCTACTGCCTCGATAGGTTAAAATATTGAACTTTAACCTATTAACATTAGTATCATGAAATACCTATCCTATCTTCTCCTTCTGATGATGTTCCAATTCTCTTGTGATAAGCAAAGCGCTGGGCCTACAAATCCCAATATTATTGATGATCCGTTGGATTGTATGGAGGCTGCGATGAATAAGGGATTCATAGAGAAGAAAGACAATGGCAGGATTATGCTCTATGGGGGAAATGGACCTACAGAACGAGATTTTGACATCACAAAGGGCCTGTTATCGCCGTGCCAGTTTCACTATGGACTTGGGCGCGAATCATTTGATGCCTTAATCCGACCTGAATATATTACTGTCGAAGAAGCCTCAGCATTATATCCCGATGATGAGCGTTTTTTGGTAGCTACAGCAGGAGGAAAGGTGGCAAAGGCTTATTCCATTTCATTGCTTACAAGGCATGAGGTTGTCAATGATGTAATCAATGGACGCCCTATCATGGCTGCATATTGTGTCTTGGCCGATCTCGGGGCCATATATAGTAGGAACTATTGTGATAAAACATTTACTTTTGGTCTTTCGGGATATACGTATTCGGATCCTGATGTTTGGGACGGAACCGATGCCTTTGTGTTCTGGGACAGAGAAACGGAAAGTCTCTGGTGGCCCTTGATCGACAAGGCCGTGTCTGGAGATATGCTGGGGACCCCATTGAAAAAATACAGCGGCATTTGGTTTGAGACTACCTTTGATGTCCTCCGTGATCGTTATCCTTATGCTCAGGTACTTGCTCCCGGACAGTCCTTGGATCCTCCTAAGTCATGGAGGCATTATGATCATCCCTGCAAGTAGCGTTCTGTCGATTTAATTAGTTCCAAAGACAAAAGATTTGATT
Organism: Saprospiraceae bacterium; assembly: GCA_026983735.1. Classification (GTDB taxonomy): domain Bacteria; phylum Bacteroidota; class Bacteroidia; order Chitinophagales; family Saprospiraceae; genus JALSTN01. Next base: position 8,573 of record JALSTN010000083.1, read on the forward strand.
CTTTAAGTGCGGCACCTGCCTACTTGGGTAGCTAATGAATGAGTCGAGACATTAAAAAAATCAGATTTACGCCTTAATATTTGAATTTTTTAACTACCTTTATCGCTCCCATTTGGATATGATATAGCTTGGTTGTAGCATTTATGTTTTTGTGTTCCGATCGTATTCGTTGAATCCTCAATTCTATTTAGCAGCTGTAGTATTCTCTATTGAGTTTTGGTTTTGGAAGTAGGATGCATTGTGTATACCACAAGGTGTAGGGCGATTGAGACCGTACTTTGACAAAAGAGATTTTGTGACTTCATTGAGCTTTTTAGATGCCAGAAGAGTGATATGCCTATTAACTTTAGGCGATAAGTTCTAATTTTGATGGCTATGGCGCATTGCAGGAACAAAATTATTTTGTAGTGCTACTTCTTCAGGGCTGTATCAAATGATTAATTAAAATGTCTAGCAGAATGAAAAAAATTGCTTTTATCTTTATTTGTTTCTTCTTATCCGTCACCATTTCATACAATCAAATCGGAGTCAATATCAGCTTGCCAGAGAGAGGGGGAACGTACATTGATCTAGTGAAGGAAAACTATAGATGGCAAAAAATATCCGGAGGGAATCTATCCGCATCAGATGTCGATGAGCGTGGATGGCCTGTGCGGGATGCAAAATATATCATAGATTTTAGACCTGTCGCTGAATGGCGAAATGAGATAGATGACCCCGAGCTGTATCGGCTAGATGTGTCCGGCAGATATCATTGTTCTTTCAAAGGATCTGCTTCGCTACGGAGTGTAGTAGATGGACAAATCGAAAATCAAAGCTATGATGCAGCTACGAATACCACTACATTTGATCTTGTAGTGCAAAAGGGTGCCAAGGGGTTGATAATTATAGAGTTTACAGGAACTAAAAGGGGGCCTAATCAAGGGACAAATACCGGATTTACTGAGTTTAAAATACTTCGACCGGGCTATTCGAATGACGCAGCGTTATTCCACCAACCCTTGGTAGATATATTGACCGAAATTCATTTTAGTGCGCTTCGCTTTATGAATTTTACAGGGACCAATGGATCTGATCCTCCTTATCCTATGGTCATCCGTTGGGAAGATCGAAAACTTCCCGAAGACGCATCTCAAAATCGAATTCCATCCATTGGTAAGCGGGGTGGAGCGTGCTGGGAACATGTTATTCGCCTGGCTAATCTCACAAAGACAGATCCTTGGATAAATATACCTATCTCTGCTGACAAAGACTATGTAGAGAAGCTTGCTCAGCTCTTAAAAGACTCTTTGGATCCCAAGCTAAATATATACGTAGAAAGCAGCAATGAAGTGTGGAATACCGCCCCTGGATTTGAACAGACTACCTACAATAAAAAGCAAGCTGCGGCTCTAGGTGTCGGAGAACGAGAAAACCACGGAAGAAGAACTATAGAGCTCGCTCAAATTTTTGGAAGTGTTTTTGGACAACAATCCATCAATAATCGCATTCGGGTTATCCTATGCAGCCATATGCCTATGCTCAAATGGTGGGTGGAGCCCATGCTAACGTATATACAAAACACATTTGGCCCCCCTTCAGACTACCTTTATGGTATCGCATGTCAAACGTATTTTACCGGGGGTAGAGATCGGAATAAGCCTGTGGTTGATATCCTGGATGCATGTCATGCTTCGATACAGGCTCAAATCGATGATAAAGGGGTCAATGAGGCCGGACGGATGCAATGGATTCAAAAGGCGAAGGACTTGGGCTTGAAGGGTGGTTTTTTCTCCTACGAAGGGGGCCCTGATCACGGAGGTGGAAGTCGAACCAATATCGCGAACAGAATACGAGCAGAGCGAGATGAAAGGATGTGTGATTTGCTGAAATACAATTATGATACTGCCTTCAATCAAATAGGGGGAGCTCTGGCAATGCAGTTTACTCTATCCAGTGCGTATAATCGATACGGTTGTTGGGGATTGACAGATGACATCAATGACCCTTATCGCAATTACAAAATGAGCTGCATAAAGGAAATAGCAAATAGAACTACTTCTACAGATATATCTCCCAAAAGTCCGGATACTCCTATCTGGTATCTTTCCCCCAATCCCTTTGTTAATACCTTTGGCATACATGTAGATTTACCTCAGTCTGGAAAGATTAGAATCGACTTACATGATCTTTGCGGAAATGAAAGCAGTGTGTTGTACGAGGGAAGATTGGAGGCAGGAAGGCAGATTATACCGTTAAGTGTCGAAGGATTACCTTCCGGAATGTATATTGTTCAGTGCACCTATGAAAATCAATACTCCAAGTTTTTCAAAGGTATAAAGGAGTAATCTCCTAGGGTTTTAAAGGATGAATTGTTTACTATCTTGTACTCCTCTCCTTCAAAGTGGTTGGAAGGGTGGGTAAAGTAGTGTATTTTTCACTTTACATTAAAAAAATCTACAATATATTGAGAATTATTCTAATTTTGCACCGTTTGAATACTCAGACAATGACCAACTTCGTTATTAGCAAAACCACAAATACAAATGCTTATGCTTTCATGGATGTTATTTTTATTTCAGAGTAAAGGAAATGCTGCTGCTGAAGAGGGCAAACAGACCCTGTTGGGATTAATTACCCAAGGCGGGCCATTGGGGGTGGCAATAGTGGCGATTCTCCTAATCCTTTCTATCATAGCTGTGTTTATTTTTATCGAGCGATATCTTACGATTAAAAAGGCGGGGAAGATCGACAAGACTTTTATGAATAATATCCGAGCCAGTATAGTTGCAGGCAATATTGAAGGCGCGAAGGCGCTATGTCGCAATACGGACTCCCCTATAGCAAGGATGGTGGAAAAGGGTTTACTGAGGATTGGGAAGCCATTGAGAGACATAGAGGCAGCCATTGAAAATGTAGGCAATCTAGAGCTATTTAAATTGGAAAAAAATCTGGCAACGCTAGCCAATATTTCCGGTGCTGCACCGATGATAGGGTTCTTTGGGACGGTTACGGGAATGATATTGGCATTCTATAAAATGGCTACGGAGGCCAATGTTACTCCTGATTTGCTTGCCGGAGGAATCTATCAGGCCCTGATTACAACAGCTTTTGGATTGGCGATTGGTATTTTTGCTTTTGTAGGGTACAACTATCTAGTAGCTGCCGTCGATAAGGTTGTGTTTGAAATGGAAAGGCACACGGTAGAATTTATGGATTTGCTTCAAGAACCTACCACCTAGATTGATATATGGCGATTAAAAAAAGAAATAAAGTTAATGCAGAGTTTAGTATGTCATCTTTGACAGACATTATCTTTCTATTGTTGATTTTTTTTATGTTGACTTCTTCTATGGTCCAAATCAATTTGGATTTGCCAGAATCGGACTCTAAGGCCCTCAATGAGGGGACTATTGTCTTAATGCTGACCCAAGAAGGGCAATATCGACTCAATGGAAAACCAATAAAGTACAGGGCTTTAAACAGAGGTATTCGCTCGGAAATTGCGAAGCAAATGAAGAAGGGTAAGAAGAAGAAAGACATTGGTGTAGCTATCGCAGCAGAGCAGATGGCCCCCTGGAGAAAAATAAATCCCTTGCTTGATATGATTAGTAAAATGGGAGTAAAGGCGATTTTGGCGACCAAGCCCAAGCCACATAAATAGTAAATCAAGTAACCTTATGTCATTAAAGAAAGAATCTAAGATTAATGCGGAATTTAATATGTCTTCCCTGACGGACATTATCTTTCTATTACTGATTTTTTTTATGTTGACCTCTTCTATGGTTACTCCCAATGCATTAAATCTCAAGCTCCCGGGAAAATCTTCTACCTCTGTACTGACTTCTCAACCCCTTGAGATCATCATCAAGTCCAATGGACAGTACTATGTCAAAGGAAGACGGGTCACCATCTCGGTTCTCAATCGTTTTTTGCGCAATATCTCTCGCAATAAGAAGATTAAAAATAAGAACATCATCATTACTCCACATCCCAATGCGCCGTTGAAATATGTAGCGGCGGTTATGGATATCGCCCTCAAATATCGGATTAGCGCAATCTTAGCCACACCTCCTAAATGATCCTTAGATGTCTATGGATATTCGTAGGATAGAGACTTATCAAGATGCCCTTTCCTATCTCTTTGAACAGCTGCCGTCTTTGCGTAGAAAACCCGGCTCCCGGCCTCAGAGAAAAAAGGATTTAGCTCTAATACGAGCCTTTTGTTCCGGTCTTCAAAATCCACATCTAAAATATCCTGTTATTCATGTTGCTGGTACCAATGGCAAGGGGACAGTCTCTCATATGATTGCCGCTTTTCTGCAGGCCAATGGATGGAAAACCGGACTGTATACTTCTCCACACTATCTAGACTATCGAGAGCGCATTCGGATCAATGGGCAAATGATTCCCCGCAATCAAGTAATCGATTTTCTGAAAGGCAATGCAGCCTTAATTAATAGATTTCGACCTACATTTTTTGAGTTGACGGCGGCTATGGCTTTCCGATATTTTGCCGAGGAAGGAGTCGATGTCGTCGTTCTGGAGACGGGCTTAGGCGGGCGCTTGGATTCGACGAATATTGTTTCCCCTGTTTTAACTGTGATAACTAACATCGGATTGGATCATCAAGGCGTCTTAGGAGATACTGTTGAGAAAATTGCGATCGAAAAGGCAGGGATTATTAAACCCGGAATACCGATCATCATCGGGGAGCATGGGACAGCCACTGACCCGATATTTATTGAGAAGGCTGGTGAACAGAAGGCCCCCATTATATTTGCTGATGAAAAGGAGATGCTTTCTAGGTATGAAATGGTTGACCGAGGCATGGTTTTTAACTTTGAGGGTAGTGCAAATCTCCCCGCAACGATTATAAAAACAGACCTGGCGGGCCCCTTTCAAGCAGCCAACCTGAGGACAGCATTATCAGCTTTGGAGGTGATATTGTCCGAGCACATCTTTGATTTGGATGCCCGATTAAGCCTACAAGGATTGGAGTCTGTTAAAGAGAGCACCGGGTACCAAGGAAGATGGGAGCGGTATCCCGGATCCCCGGATATCCTTGTTGACAGTGGACATAATCTTCATAGTCTTCCTGTTAATATCAAACATCTTTCTTCTTATGGATACAGGCAATTGCACATTGTACTAGGTATGGTAGGGGATAAAGAACACGGACCTATTCTAAAGTTCTTTCCCAAGGAAGCGCATTATTATTTTGTTCGTCCCAATGTGCCGAGAGGACTCTCCGAAATCACACTAAAACACAAGGCAAAGCAAGTCGGGTTGGAGGGGGATGCATTTGAGGATATTCAATTCGCTTTAAGGGCTGCAACAAAAAATGCACATCAAAATGACTTGATTTTCATAGGAGGGAGTACCTTTGTAGTCGCTGATTATTTGAGAATTCAAAAAATGAAAAGCATGAAGTTGCCTAAAATTGTCAAAAAGTCCCCATACGTAGTAACGCTCGAGCCTAGAAGATATGCATGGTGTACCTGTGGGCTCTCCGCTAAAGATCCTTTCTGCAATGGATCACATAAAGAGATCGAAGGATTCAAGTCATTGGGATTTGAAGTTGAAGAGGAAAAGAAAGTAGCTTTATGTGCATGCAAGCATACCAAGACCCCACCCTATTGTGATGGATCACATAAGCATTTGTAAAATAAACGTTTAAATTTTGGAAGAACTGTCGAAATACACTGGTAAGTTATCAAGTTGGGCGATAGAATTTGGGCCCAAACTTGCAATTGCTGTCTTAGTTATCTGGCTCGGATTAAAGCTTGTACATAGATTAATTAATTTATTGGACAAAGCACTTAAAAAAGCCAAATTGGGAGAGGATATTCGTCCTTTTCTCATTTCCTTAACCACGATATTGCTAAAGATAGTAGTTTATTTTATTGCAGCTACTATAATTGGAGTAAAGTCCACGGGATTGGTTGCACTTTTAGCTGCAGCTGGCTTTGGGGTAGGAATGGCATTACAAGGAGCATTGGGCAATTTTGCTGCGGGTATCATTGTACTTATTTTTAAACCGTATAAGGTAGGCGATTGGGTCAATGTACAAGACAAGTTTGGTAAAGTAGAATCAATACAAATTTTTCATACCTCTATTATCACTCCCGGTAAAAAGCATCTGATTATTCCAAATGGCCTGGTTATAGGAGGGACGATTACAAATTATTCTTCTGTCGGAGTGATAAGAATGGAGTTGGATGTGTCGATACCCTACAGTGCCGATTTTCCATTTATAAGGGATATTATAATGGAAGTATTGGAGCAAAATCCACTCATTTTAAAGGAACCTTCACCGGAAGTCGGTATCTTTGAGTTTGACTCTCATTCTATTGTTGTTGCGGTTCGACCGTATGTTCAGCCGGATAATTATTGGGAGGTGTATTTTTCTACTAATAAGGGAATAAAAGCGGCCTTCCATAAGAATAATATCAAAGTGGCTTACTCTGAAGGAGTGGAGTATGGAGAGATAGGTGCTTAGGAGAGGAATTGACCTTAGGAGCTGATAGCTTGAATGGCCTCTAAGTCATTTCGAATTTCAAGAAATATTATAATGCATTATTGTTGATTTAAATATATAATATTAAGTTAAGAGAGTACACTCAATATAATATTTCGATCTCTAGGTAAGTCCCTGTACTCACATAGCCAGATTCCCTGCCACTGTCCTAATCCTAATTTGTGACCTGTTATGGGAAGTGTAATTTCGAATCCTGTGATGGCCATTTTGACATGGGAAGGCATATCGTCCGGTCCTTCAATGGTATGTGTCAAGAAATCAACATCCCTAGGTACAATGCGTTCCATGTAGGCTTCGAAATCGCGCAGGACAGCCGGGTCATAATTTTCATTAATCGTGATGGCGGCTGAGGTGTGTTGAAGAAATAGATGTACAAGACCTGTTTCCGGTAAAGGCCCTAACGCCTCTAGTATTTGGTTGGTTATTAAATGACAACCTTTCTTTTTTACTTTAACTGTAATCCTTTGCTGCTTCACCATATTCTTTACCGAGGTATAAATGTTAAAAAGTCGCCAAAGTTAACACAATTTCCATAGAGAATTAGCAAAAATGTAACTGTGATTCATACTAAAAGGAAAGGGCTACCGTTTAATCCTTGACGATCAATGCATCATCAAATTTTTAACCGTATTAAATATCTAAGTATGAAGCGCCATCCAGTATTTATTGCCCTTTTATTTATGTTGTTCGCTTTAGGGGTTAGCGCCCAGTCTACTCCGATTGGAGTATGGAAGACAATAGATGATAAGACCGGCGAACCGAAATCTCATATTCAGATTTATGAAAAAAATGGGATGTTCTACGGTAAAATCATTAAGCTTTTGCCTGCGGCTACTACGGATATATGTATAAACTGCCCGGGAGATAAAAAAGATAAATCTCTTATTGGGTTGGATATTCTCTGGGATCTTAAGCCTTATAAAGATTATTGGAGTTACGGGCACATCGTCGATCCGGCCAATGGAAAAGTATACAAGTCCAGTATATGGCTGGATGGTCCGGATAAATTGATGGTCAGGGGCTATATTGGTTTTAGTCTAATCGGTCGAAATCAAACTTGGCACCGTGTTAAAGAATAAAATACCCTCCACTCAAAGCAATTATAAATCCTTCGTTCATTAAACTTCTTCTATGGAAAAAATTTCTACTCTAAACAAAATTCTTCTCTTTCATTACGGCGACTTACCTTATCCTGATAAGGTTGAAATGGCGACGATTCTTGCGGTCGATCAGTCCATTCGCTCAGAGTATAATACTCTAAAGGAGACGCTGAAGGAATTACCAAAGGTTACCTTCATGCCCACTGATGCTACGTTGGACTTCGTCCTTAAATACAGTACTCAGCAAGTATAACGAGCACGTACTGTTGATCGCTGTGCTTTCGAATATTCTTACTGCCTTTTGTTTTACAGTCATAGGGTTCGAGTAAATCGGGCCATGCATAGGCTTCAGAAAGGGAAAATCATCCGTGTATAACATAATATTCTGCAATAAACATATATAAATATTAGTAATATTTATATCTTGCAGGCTCAACTGAGAGTTATTAGAATATGCCGATATACCTAAAGATATTCGTGGGTGGAATTGTATTGTTATTGCTTCAGTCTTGCATGGAGATGGAAGGGCAAGATCAGTTGCCATCATCCGACTATTTCATATCAAAGCAAAAGGACACTACCCCCTATATTCTTTATATCAGTGAGGAGTATATTCATTTGGACAATGGACAAAAAGTACATCTGCCCGCATTATCCGATGACAGTATACAGGCCTTGTTTATCATTCGACATGCAGAGGAGGATAGTATCGGTTTGGACCCCGGCCTAAGCGATGCCGGCAATGCAAGAGCTACTCGCCTGGTGGCATTAATGCGACATGCACACTTAGAGCAACTATACAGTATCTTGTTTAGAAGAACGGTGTTGACCATTCGGCCATTGGTCAAAGCATATGGGCTTAAAATAGAGCATTATGATCCCGATCAAGTCAATTATCTTACCCGGTATCGCATCCCGGATCACTCGGGCAATTCGCTTGTCGTAGGAACACGACAGTCCGTCCCTATATTGCTCAATCTACTTACCGGAACAGAAGATTATACCACAATTCCCAAGCCAGTTTATGACAGAATGTACATTGTGATACCTTCAGAAAGCGAAAGTGAGGAGGTAAAGGTGTATTGTTTTAGGTATTGATGCTTTGAATGCTACCGTTTTGAAGATTATAGTATCTTCTCGATGGAAATGAGCTGTACGCCCACTTCTTTCAATTGTGTGAGAGCTGCGGCTCCGTCACCGGGTTGGATATTCACGGCCCGAATAGCTTCTGGTATAATATAGGTATCCCATGACTGGGATACTGCATCGCGGGCTGTGGCTAGAACACAATAGTCTGTGGCGAGTCCTACGATATACAGTTGTTGAACTCCTTGGGATTTGAGGTAGAAGTGGAGGTCCTCATTGGTTGATTCAAAGGCGGAATATCCATCATCCGAATTGCCTGTGCCCTTGAGAAATACTTTTTTGATATGTTCTATTTTCAGTGGGGGCGGAAACAGGGCTCCAGGTGTTGAGCGAACACAATGTACGGGCCATTTGTCAAAATGAATGGTTTGGGAAGGATGCCAATCTTTGGAAGCCACCACTACATCAAAGTGAGACATGAGTTGATTGATAGGTTCAATAATCTCATCTCCACCGGGTACCCCTAGAGCTCCACCCGGGAGAAAATCATTCTGAACATCTACGATAATGAGTGCTTTTATGGCTTTCAT